>NZ_JANXWD010000119.1 GCF_025351295.1 Phenylobacterium sp. | reverse complement strand
CCGATCGGTTCACGCCGCCTTCCCAGAAGGCGCGGAACTCGATGAATTCGAGGCGTTGTTCCGCCCCCCACCGCTTCTTTGAGGCATCGCGCTCATCGGCCATGGGGACTCCATACGAATAGAAACTTGACGGGTCGTGTTTATAGACCCATAAACAAACTATTCGAACCCACCCCGCTGGTCAAACGCCAATCGGCTGACCCGCTTAGAGGATCTACCCATGTCCTGGCTCCTGATGCTCACCGCCGCTGCAGCCGTGTTGTCCTTCGGCATCCAGCTCTATGGCCTCTACAAGCGGAACAGCGCGCCGGCGCTCCACCCGGAACTTGTGGCCAAGCTCTCCACCATGGAGATGGCGATGAAGGAGATGCCTGCCGGCGTCAGGGAAGAGGGACGTCTCATCCGCGAAGATCTGCGCGGGGCCCATACCGCCCTCCAGCAGTGGCTTGAGACGCGATTCACGACGTTCGGGCAGAGCCAGGGCGAGCAGTTGGCCCTGATGCGCCAGGAGGCGTCCGACGGCCGCGCGAAGCTGGAAGAAGCTGTGAAGACCACCAGTGAAGCTTTCGCCAACACGCAGACGACCCGCCTGGGCGAGACCAACACCGCCATGAAGGAATTGGCCGAGCGTCTCGAAAAATCCCACGTGGTCGCCCGCGACCAGCAGAAGCTGGGTCTGGATGCGGTCGGTGTGAAGATCGCGGCGCTGACGGAGGCCAACGACAAGAAGCAGGACGCCATTCGTGAGGCCCTGACCCTCAGCCTGGATCAGCTGCGGAAGGACAACGAGGCCAAGCTCGAGCAGATGCGGCTGACCGTGGACGAGAAGCTGCAGGGAACCCTTGAGGCGCGGCTGGGCGAGAGCTTCAAGATGGTCAGCGACCGCCTGGAGCAGGTGCACAAGGGATTGGGCGAGATGCAGACGCTGGCCACCGGCGTGGGCGACCTGAAGCGCGTCCTGACCAATGTGAAGTCGCGCGGTGGATGGGGCGAGATGCAGCTCGGCGCCCTGTTGGGCGACATGCTGACCCCGGAGCAGTTCGACACCAACGTCCGCATCCGGCCCGACAGCCCGGAGATCGTCGAGTTCGCCGTGCGGCTTCCGGGGAAGAACGACGACCGGCCGCTGTTCCTGCCGATCGACGCCAAGTTCCCGCAGGAGGACTACGACCGTCTCCTGCTGGCTCAGGATGCGGGCCTGCCGGATGAGGTAGAGAAGGCCGGCGCCGCGCTCGAGCGGGCGATCCGCGGGCAGGCTAAGGTGATCTGCGACAAGTACGTCCACCCGCCGTACTCGACGGACTTCGCGATCATGTATCTCCCCACCGAGGGTCTTTTCGCCGAGATCATCCGCCGTCCCGGGCTGGTTAGCGATTTGCAGAATCGTCACCGCGTGATGCTGACGGGACCGACCACCCTGGCGGCGCTGCTGAGCAGCCTGCAGATGGGCTTCCGGACCCTGACTATCGAGAAGCGCTCGAGTGAGGTGTGGCAGGTCCTGGGCGCCGCCAAGACCGAGTTCGGCAAGTACGGCCAACTCTGGGACAAGGTCGGCAAGCAGCTGGGTGCGGCTCAAAACACGGTCATGGAGGCGGGCACCCGGACCCGCGCCATCGAACGCACCCTTCGGAAGGTCGAGATGATTGAGCTGCCGGGAGTTATCGACGAGCTCATCGCGCTGCCGACCGTTGCGACGGATTCTCTGGCGGAGGTAGCGGGATGATTAGTGCAAGAAACGAGACCTTGTCAGCTCTGCTGGCGAAGCGAAAAGCTTAAGCACAGCATCCGCCGTCCCATTGAGCCTCTCAGATTTAGGGCTCGCCACCCCCTACGTTCGCCTTCCAAGGTTTCACGCGATGACCCCATTCGCCACAGAGTTTCCCGTCGAAGCCAATTCGAACCGGGCGGCATTTGTCTTCCAGGTAGTCACTTGGCTGCGCGGCATGAAGCACAGCACAGTGCTAGCTGATCGCGGCGATGCGCAGATCGACGGGGACGCGGCCTTCCTGAGCGCCCAAAATGGCGAAGGCTTGCGTCTTCGTACCCTCGACCGCGACGGTGAGTTTCAGGCCATCGGCTTTCAACACGACTTTCCCGACCCCGACGGACGTCTCTGGCGAACAGAAGCGGTACTCCGGCGCGGCGCCGGAGCGGACGGACAAGACTTGGTACGGCTTCGCACCCAATGTATCGCGCGCGTCGCAGGCGCGCGTCTTGAAACCCCTCGCAAGCCTTACTTCATAAAGACCTTGCTGCAGGATGGGTGGGGCGGCCAGGACGGCATGCTGCATGTCACGGATCAGCCCCATTGGCTCGAAACGGACGATGCCGCGATGAAAGTCGCGTGTGCGGTCACACTTGGTCGCGCCTCCCGCCACCTGCCCGTGATCTACGTTTCGGCCACCGGACCTTCGAAGTGGCTGGTCCAGCCTTCTCAGATTGAGAAGCTCGCCTACGACCTGGGGGGCGTTGCGCACGTGGTCGTGGAGCCGGATCGGGCGTTCTCGTTCCGCCTTCGGGACGACACCGCCGGGGCGAATGTCTATGGCGGGACGCTCGCGATCGCGCTCCCCGGTCGGGGCATTGTCCGACGGGTGTACCTAGGTTTGCGCTTGGCCGACCCGCAGGAACTCCTGGCTCTCGTTCGCGACGCAGTGCTCGAAATCCGCGGACAAATGCCCGCCGAAGGGTGGGATTGGACCGAACTCCAGGAACAAGTGCTGCGGCTGCAGCGGCAGCGTGAC
>NZ_JANXWD010000115.1 GCF_025351295.1 Phenylobacterium sp. | reverse complement strand
ACCCGCAGAACAGCTATGCGCAAACGGTCATGGCGGCCGCTGGCGCTTAACGGTATCTCCTCACCTAACGGCGATATTGCCGGGGACGAGGAGACCAAAGCCGTGAAGATCCTGCTCTCAGTGGCGGCGTTGGCGGGCTCGCTGGGCCTGCTGTTCAGCGGCGTCGCAGGACACGCGCTGGCCTATCTCTAGCCTCTAGGCGGACCGGTCGCGCAGCTCGGCCAGGACGCGCGCCAAGTCGCCCTCCCGGAAGGGCTTCTGCAATACCGGCGAGCCCCGATCCACCTCCCGCAGGCCCGCGTCACCATAGCCGGTGGCGAAGGCGAACGGCGCGCCCTTGGCCCGCAGCAGGTCGGCCAGCGGGAAGATCGGCTGACCGCCCAGGTTCACGTCCAGCACCGCGCAGTCGATCTCGGCGCGCCCGGCCAGTTCGATCGCCTCGTCGAGGCGCGAGGCGGGGCCGACGACGACACAGCCGAGGTCGCTCAACATGTCCTCGATCAGCATCGAGACCATCATCTCGTCCTCGACGACGAGGACGCGCAGGCCGGCGAGGCTCGCGGGTATGGTCATCGCGAGGCCTCCAGCGCCGGGAGAGGAAAAGTCGTCGGGCATCCGCTCATCTCACCAAGGTCTAGTTGAACATCGGCTGAATGTCGCGGGTACGTTGCGCGTCATCTGGCGGACTTCCCCGATCGCAATCCTACGCGGTCAATGCGCCAACCTTGGCCTTGGTTCCCGGCGGCCCACCCTGCGCGCTCTGGTCGCAGCCCGTGCGGCCCCTGGTCTTCGTGATTGGGAAACCCCGTTCCGCGACAATGCCCATGGGTTGAGGACCAGTGCATGTTCGATTTCACCGTACGGGCGCGCAGCGGCTTCTGGGTCCTGCAGGACGTGGAATGCGGCGATCTCGGCGCCTATGGCACGCGCGACGAAGCCCTGGCCGCCGCCAGCGACTGGGTGCGGCTGATCGAGACCCCTTGGCCGGTGCTGGTCTGCGACGCGGAGGGCGAGTGGCACGAGACCGTCGTCACGCCGATGGCGCTCCACTGAGGTTCCGGCTCGGACGCCCGCTGCCGCGGGCCTGGGCCTGGGTCGGGATGGAAGATTACATCGCGTTAAAGTATTAAACGTCTGTAATTATCTTAAATCCCCGTCATTACCTCGTATTCACGAGAATTAATCGACGTCTCGAAGTATTCGTTTCCTCGCCGGCGGACAACACCGTCGGACGCACAAACCGCTTCGAGGGACACGACAATGACCGACTTCGCTTCTAAGATCTCCGGCTTCGCCATGCTGGCCCTGGCCGCCCTGCCCATCGCCGCCCTGGCCACCGCCTCCCACGCCCAGACTGTGGTCAAGGTGGCCGACATCAACCTCCTGACCCCTGAAGGCGTCGCCGCCTACAACCAGCGCGCCGATGTCGCCGGCCGCAAGTTCTGCCTCTCCGAACGGGCCGTCGGCGCCCACGCCAACTGCCTCGTCGGGGTGAAGGTCGAGCTCAACGAAAAGCTGGCGGCGATCCGCAGCGCCCGGCTCGAGCAAGCCTCCACCACCTTCGCCGCCCGCTAGCTCTCCCTTCGATCAGCGGACGTGCGAACGGGCCCGCGGCCGCCCCCGCCGCGGGCCCAATCGCACCCGATCCTCCCCCAGCGCACAGCGCGAGACGGGGGCGACGCCGAGACGGAGGGCTTGAAACCCCCCGTCCCAGTTTGTCCTCCTAGGCTGCGTCGACAAGGACGACTTCGGCGTCCTCCAGGGCCGTGACCCGCAGGACCGCCTCGTCGCTGACGGCCGCGCCGTCCCGGGTCCCGAGCCAGACCCCATTGACCTCCACCGACCCGACCGCCGGCACCAGATAGGCGTGCCGGTCCTTGCCCAGCACATATTCGGTGGTCTCGCCGGCCTTCAGCGTGGCCCCGGCCACCCGCGCATCGGTGCGGATCTGCAGGGCGTCGGCGTCGCCGGGCAGGCCGCTGGCCAGGGTGACGAACCTGCCGGCCCGGGCGCCCTTCGGGAACGGCCGCGCACCCCAACTGGGCGCGCCGCCGCGCGACTTGGGCTCGATCCAGATCTGGAACAGCGTCGTGGGGCCGGCCTCCATGTTGTACTCTGCATGGCGGATGCCCGATCCGGCGCTCATCACCTGGACGTCGCCGGCCTCGGTGCGGCCTTCGTTCCCCAGGCTGTCCTTGTGGGTGATCGCGCCCTGACGGACGTAGGTGACGATCTCCATGTCGGCATGCGGGTGCGGCGGGAAGCCGGAGTTGGGGGCGATCTCGTCGTCGTTCCACACCCGGATCGGGCCCCAGCCCATCTTCTGCGGGTCATGATAGTTGGCGAACGAGAAGTGATGGCGGGCCTTCAGCCAGCCGTGGTCGGCCCCACCGAGCCCGTCGAACGGTCTGCGCTCGATCATGATGTTACTCCCTTCGGGCGCGAACCCTGCCGCGCCGCTTTCGAGAGGCAAGATAGGCCTTCCATTTCGGAGACAAAGACCCGAAAACGGGAAAGATCATCGCCAGATCGGAATGAGTGGGCGCGACGGACATGCTTCGGATAGTGGCGATCGGACTGGCGGCGGTGGCGCTCCTGGGCGCAGCGCCCGCGCCGCGCGACTGGCGCCCGCTCGACCGCGACAACACCCTGGTCATCGAGACCAGCAAGGGCCGGATCGTGGTGGAATTGCGCCCCGACCTCGCGCCGCAGGGCGTCGCGCGGATCAAGCTGCTGGCCCGCGAAGGCGTCTACGACGGCCTGCTGTTCCATCGGGTGATCGACGGCTTCGTCGACCAGACCGGCAATCCCAACAACAAGGATGGCGGGGTCTCGAGCCACCCGGACCTGCCGCCGGAGTTCAGCTTCCGCCTGCCGGCGTCTGCGGCGCGCGTGGTGGTGTCGCGCGGCGACGCCCAGGAGGGGTTCGTGGGGGCTACGCCGTTCCAGGGCGTCTCAGCCGCGGAACAGGCGCTGGGGACCGATCGTCGCCTGCGCGCCTGGGGCGCCTATTGCTCCGGCGTGATGGGCATGGGCCGCCAGGCCGATCCGGGCAGCGCCAACAGCGAGATCTTCTTCATGCGCGCCCCGGCGCGGAGGCTGGATCACGACTACACCGTCGTCGGCCGGGCGGTGGTGGGCCTGGACGTGGTGCGGGCGGTGGCGATCGGCGAGCCGCCCAGCAGCCCCGACCGCATGCTCAAGGTGCGGGTGGCCGCCGACCTGCCGAAAGCCGAGCAGCCGCGGATCGAGGTGATGGACGAACGGGGTCCGGCGTTCGCCAGGCGGGTGTCGGCGCTGAGGCGGGCCAGGGGCGCGGCCTTCTCGGTCTGCGACGTCGAGGTTCCGGCCCGAACCCGCTGAAATTCCTGCGACGATGGGCGCAATTGTTGCAGGCGCCCGGTGCCGTACGCCCGGTCGCAAGCAACCGGGACTGTCATGCGTTACGAAGTCGTCGAGGACCAGGACGGGTGGATCGTCCGCAGCGAGGGCTGCGAGCTGGCGCGCTTCGGCGACCAGGACACCGCCCTGCAGGATGTCGCCGCGCGGCTGCGCGACGGCGACCCCTCGATGCCCGCGGCGCTGTCGGTCCGCTATCGGAGCCGGATGGCCTGACAACTTAGCTTGCGGTGCGGACGCGCCGCAGGCCAGATCGCCGCCGGGCAGTAGAGGCGGCGGCTTTTGAAATTCCTTCGATCCCTGAGCGTGCAGGTGTTGATCGCCCTGGTCGTCGGCCTGGGCGTCGGCGCCGTGGCGGCCGTCTACGGCGGGCCGGGCGCGGCCAAGGTCATCGCCGGCGTCGAGGCGCTGGGCGGGCTCTGGCTCAATGCGCTGAGGATGACCGTGGTGCCGCTGATCTTCGCGGTGCTGGTGACCGGCATCGCCCAGGTGTCGGACGCCGCGGCCACCGGCCGGCTCGCCATGCGGGCTGTGGCCTGGTTCCTGGTCCTGCTGCTGCTGTCGGCAGTGTTCGCGGTGCTGTTCGTCAACGGCCTGCTCACCGTCTGGCCGGTCAGCGAGGCATCCTCGGCGGCGCTCCGGGCCGGGGCCCAGGCGCCCCCTGTCGGCACGCCCATCGCGCCCGACTTCGTCACCTGGGTGAAGAGCCTGGCCCCCGCCAACCCGATCAAGGCCGCCGCCGAGGACGCCGTCCTGCCGGTGGTGGTGTTCGCGGTGTTCACCGGCTTTGCGCTCACCCGCCTGCCGGACGGACGCGGCCGGGCGCTGCTGGAGGTGTTCAATGGCCTGGGCGAGGCGATGATCGTCATCGTCCGCTGGGTGCTGCAGGCCGCGCCGATCGGGGTCTTCGCGCTCGGCCTGGGCGTCGGGCTGCGCGCCGGGGTCGGGGCGGCCGGCGTGCTTGGCCACTATGTGGTCACCGCGTCGCTGAGCGGGCTGGCGGTGGCGATCATCGCCTATGGCCTGGCGATCGCCGTCGGGCGCGTGCCGGTCGGGCGCTGGGCGCGGGCGACCTCGCCGGTGCTGGTGGCCGCCTTCGCCACCCAGTCGTCCCTGGCCTGCCTGCCGGCGATGATCGAGCGCTCCCGCGACGACCTGGGCGCGCCGCCGCGGGTGGCCAACCTGGTGTTGCCCCTGGCGGTGGCGGTGTTCCGGATGACCAGCCCGGCCGTCAACCTGTCGGTCTGCATCTTCGTGGCCAAGGTCTATGGCCTGCATCCCTCGACCCTGCAGTACGTCGGCGGGGTGCTGGTGGCCCTGGCGGTCAGCATCGGCTCGGTGGGCCTGCCGGGGCAGGTGTCGTTCATCGTCAGCGTGGCGCCGATCTGCCTGGCGCTGGGCCTGCCCATCGACCTGCTGCCGATCCTGCTGGCGGTGGAGGTGGTCCCCGACATCTTCCGCACCTTGGGCAATGTCACCGGCGACATGGCGGTGACGACGATCGTGGCGCGCAAGGCCCCGCCCGAGGCCCCGTTGGCGGCGGCGCCTAGCCAAGCTTGACCGACTCCGGCAGGTTCGCGCCCGTCATGGCCAACGAACCCTTCTTTCGAAAAGACGGCGACCTGTTCGTCCCCACCCGCGCCGGGGTCGGCCCGTGGGACCCGAACTCCCTGCACGGCCGGGTGATCGTGGGCCTGCTGGGCGCCGAGATCGAGCGCCGCCACCGCGCACCCGAGTACATGCCGGCCCGGCTAACGGTGGACATGTACAAGCTGCCCGACCTGTCGCCGGTCGAAGTCGTGACCCGCGTCGTGAAGGACGGCTACCGGATCAAGGTGATCGACGCGGAGTTCATCTCCGGCGGGGTCAGCGCCGGGCGCGCCACCTGCCAGCTGCTGCGCTGGACCGAGAACCCCCCCGGCAGCGTCTGGATGCGCGAGCCCTGGGACGCGCCGGCCCCGGCTGACGTCCCGCCACCGCCGGAACGGCCGCTGGGCGGCATGTGGGACATGCGGCCCTTCCTGGGCGAATTCCGCGGCAAGGGCCCGCGCCGCACCTGGATGGCCGAGTTGCGCGAGCTGGTCGATGGCGTGCCGCTGACCCCCTTCGCCCGCGTCGCCGTGGCCGCCGACTTCGCCAGCCCGTTCGCCAACGGCGGCGACCAGGGGCTGGGCTACATCAACACCGACGTGACGGTCTATCTCCACCGCGAGCCGGTCAGCGAATGGATCGGGTTCGAGACCCTGACTCATGGCGCCACCGACGGCGTCGCGGTCGCCGACTGCCTGCTGCACGACGAACAGGGCCACATCGGCTCGGCCAGCTGTACGGCTTTGGCCCAGAAGCGGAAGCTCTGACCTTTCCAATCCGGCCGGCCTCCAGCAAGCTGCGCCCGCCCTGGGGAGGGACAGATGATGCTCAAGCTGCTGGCCGGTACGATCGCCGCCCTTGCGCTGGCTGGCGGGCCGGCGGCGGCGAACCCGCCGAATGTGCTCGACGCCTATGTGGCGCGACCCGATCCCAGCTTCGCCTGGCGGGTCGAGAAGACCTTCACCGGTCCCGGCTACCACGGCGCGGTGCTGGCCCTGACCTCGCAGACCTGGCTGTCGGCCGGGCAGACCGACCGCTCGGTCTGGAAACACTGGCTGCGGGTGACCGTCCCCGACAAGGTCGCCCATGACAAGGCCATGCTGTTCATCGACGGCGGCGCCAACACCGACCCTGCCCCGTCCGGCCCGACCAGCTACCTGGCCAAGATCGCCACCGACACGAACTCGGTGGTCGCGGAACTGGGGCAGGTTCCGAACCAGCCCATGCGCTTCCCCGACAGTCCCGACCGCGCCCGCGTCGAGGACGACATCATCGCCTACCTCCAGGCCCGCTACACCAGGGGCGCCGACCCCGAGGCGCTGCTGCGCCTGCCGATGGTGAAGAGCGGGACCGCCGCGATGACCGCCGTGCAGCAATATCTGGCCACGGAGCACATCAAGGTGGACGGCTTCGTGGTCGCGGGCGCCTCGAAGCGCGGCTGGACGACGTGGCTGGTCGGACTGCTGGACCGGCGTGTCATCGGGATGGCCCCCCTGGTGATCAACGTCCTGGATGTGGACGCCACCACCCGCCACCACTGGGAAGCCATGGGCTATTTCTCGCCGGCCCTGCAGGATTACGTCGACCACGGCCTGATCCCGGGCCGGATCGGCAAGTCGCCGATGGTCGAGGTGAACCGGATCGAGGACCCGCTGAACTATCGCGACCGGCCGCGGATGAAGATCCCGAAGTATGTGGTCAACGCGGTTGGCGACGAATACTTTCCGCCGGACAACACGCGCTATTCCTATCATCTGCTGCCACAGCAGAAGCGGTTGCGCATGATCCCCAACGCCAACCATTCCCTGGCTGGGACCGACGTCACCGACAGCATCACCGCCTGGTACGACGCCCTGATCAGCGGCCGGCCGATCCCGGACTTTACCTGGCAGGTGGGCAAGGACGGCGCGATCACGGTCCGGGGCGCGGAGGGCGTGGAGGTCCGCCTCTGGCAGGCGACGAACCCCAAGGCCCGCGACTTCCGCGTCCAGACCATCGGCCGGACGTTCACCTCGAGCCTCGTTCCGGCGCGCGGCGACAAGACCTTCGTCGCCCGGGTCGAGGCGCCCCCGGCCGGCTACACCGCGTGGTTCGTCGAGGTCACCTACCCGAGCGGCGGCAAGTACCCGTTCAAGTTCACCACCGAGGTGCAGGTGACGCCCGACACGCTGCCCTATCGCTGGCAGGACGCCCGGCCGATCACCGGGCCGGCCAACTAGGTCCGGTTTGCCGCAGGCGGCCGTTTCGCGCGGCCGCCGCCTCGCCTATGTCTGACGCCATGTTCCCGCCGATTCCGCGCCCCGAGGTGCAGACGCTCCGCATGTCCAAGATCCGGGAGGTGGCGAACGCCGGCCTCGGGCGGGACGATATCCTGGCATTCTGGTTCGGCGAATCCGACCAGTCGACGCCGGACTTCATCCGCGAGCCGGCCGCCAGGGCGCTGCTGGACGGCCGCACCTACTACACCCACAATCTCGGCCGGGCGGACGTGCGCGAGTCGCTGTCGACCTACCTCACAGGGCTGCACGGGACCGCCATCGGCGTGGACCGGCTGGCCATCGTCAGCTCGGGCGTCAATGCGGTCATGCTGGCGTCGCAGCTGGTCATCTCGCCGGGCGATCGCGCGGTGGTCCTGGGGCCGAGCTGGCCCAATGTGCCGGAGATTCCGAAGATCCTCTCGGCGCGGGTGGAGATGGTCACGCTGGAGCCCGCCCAGGGCCGCTGGCGCCTGGACCTTGACCGGCTGATGGACGCCCTGACGCCGGACACCCGGATGCTGATCCTCAATTCGCCCAACAATCCCACCGGCTGGATGCTGCCGGAGGCCGACCGCGCCGCGATCCTGGCGCGGTGCCGCCAGTACGGCATCTGGCTGGTCTGCGACGACGTCTATGAGCGGCTGACCTTCGACCGGCCCTCGGCGCCCTCGTTCCTGCCGCTGGCCACGCTCGAGGACCGCATCATCGGGACCAACAGCTTCTCCAAGGCCTGGCGGATGACCGGCTGGCGGCTGGGCTGGATGGTCGTGCCGCCGGCCCTGATCGACGGCCTGGGGGTGCTGATCGAGTACAACACCTCCTGCGCGCCGGACTTCATCCAGGAGGGCGCCAAGGCCGCCCTGGACCACGGCGAACCCTATGTGGCCAGCGTCCGCGCCGAGCTGATCGCCGCGCGCGAACAGGTGCTGGCCGGCCTGCGCGCCATCCCGGGGATCGAGGCGCCGCAGCCTGACGGCGGCTTCTACGCCTTATTCCGGGTCGCGGGCTGCACAGACTCCGTGGCGCTCTGCAAGGAGCTGATCCGCGACGTCGGCCTGGGCCTGGCCCCCGGCGCCGCCTTCGGCCCGGAGGGCGAGGGCTGGCTGCGCTGGTGCTTCGCCGCCCGGCCGGAGAAGAACGCGGCCGGCCTGGCGCGGCTGGCGGGGTTTCTGGCGCGCTAACCCCCACAACCGCCGTCATTCCACGGATGAGCCTTCGGCTGACCGTGGGACGACGATCCTAGTCTAGGGTTGGGCGGCGTTCGGCGGTTCCGGCTTGGCGGTGGTCTCGGCTGCCGGCGCGTCAGTGGGTTTCGCTTCGGTTTCAGCGGCCGGCGTCGCCGGCTCCGCGTTCACCCGGAACGTCGCGCCCAGCAGCTTGGCGCGGGTCTCCAGGCTGGCGGCTACGGTGTCGCAGCGGGCGGGCAGCGCCCAGCTCATCCACTCCTGGGCCTTGCGGGCCTTGGTGACCTCGGGGCCGGTGTTCCAGATCGTGCCGCCCTGGCGCACGGCCGCGCCGCCGAGCGTGTTGATCGGCCGCACCGAGGCCTTCTCGGCCGCGGTCAGCGCCGCCTGGAACACCTTCAGCCGCAGGCGGCTCTCCTTCTGCAGGTCGGCATAGACCTTCAGGTCGTCCTCCAGCCGGGTGCCCGGCTTGCGGAACTGGCTCTCGATGCGGGTGACCTCGGGCATCATCTCGTCATGCAGGTCGAGGTAGCCGCGCAGCGCGCCATAGCACCAGGCTACGAACGGGTAGTCGTCCTTGGGCGCGCCGCGCGGCAGGCGGTCCTCCGGCGCGGCCGGGGCCTCGGCGGCCGGCGGCGCGCCAGCGGGCGCGGCCTGGGGGGGGTCTGGAGCCTGGGCGAACAGGGCCAGGGCGATCGCGAAGGGGGTCATTCAGGTCCTTGAAGCCGTTGATCTTGTTCAGAGCGAGGCCGCCGACCCGAACCCGCCGCCCCCAGGGGTCTCGATCTCGATCGCATCGCCAGCCTGCACCGTAACGGAGAAGCAGCCGGGAAGTTCTCTAGCCGCGCCGGACGCGGCGATCAAACGCTGCCGGCCGGGCAGTCCGGGCCCGCCGCCGGCCAGGCCCTGGGGCGCGTTTTCGCGGCGCGAGGACAGCAGGGCCGCCTGCATCGGCGCGAGGAAGCGGATCCGCCGGCGCGCGCCGTCGCCCCCCTCGTGGGCGCCCAGACCACCGGACCCCACGCGGACGCCGAACGCCTCCACCCGCACCGGGTAGCGGCGCTCCAGTATCTCCGGGTCGGTGAGCCGCGAGTTGGTCATGTGGATGTGGACGGCGCTGGCCCCGTCCGCGGTGGCGGTGGCGCCGGCCCCGCCGCAGATGGTCTCGTAGTACTGCCGGTCCTCGTCGCCGAAGGTGAAGTTGTTCATGGTGCCCTGGCCGTTGGCCATCACCCCCAGGGCGGCATAGAGCGCGTCCACCAGGTGCTGGCTGGTCTCGACATTGCCGGCCACCACCGCGGCCGGGGGGCGCGGGTCCAGCATCGAGCCCGGCCGGGTCAGGATGTTCAGCGGCTCCAGGCAGCCGGCGTTCAGCGGGATGTCGTCGTCCACCAGGGTGCGGAAGACGTAGAGCGCCGCCGCATCGACGATCGCCGACGGCCCGTTGAAGTTGGAGCCGAGCTGGTCGGCCGACCCCGTGAAGTCCAGCGTCGCGGTCCGCGCGGCCGCATCCACCGTGGTCCGCACCACGATCTCGCCGCCGCCGTCCACCGGGACCCGCGCCGCGCCGTCGCGGAGCCGGCCCACCGCGCGGCGCACCGCCTCGGCGGCGTTCTGCTGCACGAAGCCCATGTAGCGGGCGACGGCGTCGGCGCCATGGGTGCGGATCATCCCGGCCACCGCCGCCGCACCGGCCTGGCACGAGGCGACCTGGGCCTTGAGGTCGGCGAGGTTGCGGTCCGGCGCGCGCGCCGGCCATGGCCCGGCCAGCAGCGCGGCGCGGGTCTCGGCCTCCAGGAACCGCCCGTCCGCCATGATCGGCAGGGCGTCCAGCAACACCCCCTCCTCGTCGAGGGTGCGCGAGAACGGCGGCATCGACCCCGGCTGGATCCCGCCCACGTCGGCATGATGCCCCCGGGCGGCGACGTAGAACGACGGCTGAAGTTCCTCCCCCGTCTCGACGGGGGAGGGGGACCGCGAAGCGGGGGAGGGGGCGCTGGCGCGATCCATGAACACCGGCATCACCACGGTGATGTCCGGCAGGTGCGTGCCGCCGGCATAGGGGTTGTTGAGCGCGAAGGCCTGACCGGGCTGCAGGTTCGGATGCCGGTCGCGCACGGCGCGGACGCTGGCCCCCATGCTGCCCAGGTGCACCGGCATGTGCGGGGCGTTGGCCACCAGCCCGCCGTCGGCGTCGAACAGCGCGCAGGAGAAGTCCAGCCGCTCCTTGATGTTCACCGAATGCGCCGTCCGCTCCAGCGCCGCGCCCATGGCCTCCGCAACCCCCATGAACCGGCGGTTGAACAGCTCCAGGGTGACCGGGTCGGGCCGGTCGAGCGCGATGGCGCGGCGGGCCGCCGCCGCGGTGCGGGTCAGGCGGATCAGTCCGTCCTTCGCGGACGTGGCGCGCCAGCCGGGCAGGAGGCCGATCTGGGTGTCCGGGCGCACGATGAGGGCCGGGCCGTCGAGGGTCGTTAACGCCTCGGCCGTGACCACGGGGACGTCATGCCACGCGCCGAGCGCGAACATGCGCGCCTTTCCCTTCCCTTCATGGGGAGGGGCAGCCGGCGAAGCCGTCGGGGTGGGGAACAGTGGGCCGGAACGCAGCGTCAGCACTTGATCCCCACGTCCCCACCCGGGCCGCTGCGCGGCCTGTCCCTCCCCATGAAGGGGAGGGAAAGCGCGCGCCTCGCACTCCACCGCCGCGATCAGGATCGCCCGTCCGGGCTCCACGAACCCGAACAGCCGCTGGTGGGCCGCCTCGAAGGCGGTCTTGGCGGTCGCGGCGTCGGCCAAGGCGACCGGCAACTCCGCATCCGCCCCGTCGTAGCGCAGCCGCAGCGTCCGCCGTACCTCGCCCGCCTCGGCCCCCTGCGCCGCCATATCCGCCTGGACCGAAACCTCCAGCCCGGCCAGCACGGCCTCCGCCGCGGACACCCCCGCGGCCTCCAGCGCCGCCTCCACCCCCGCCTGCCGCAGCGCCGTCACCTGCGCCTGGCCGATCCCCCAGGCCGAGAGCACGCTGCCGTAGCGCGGGCACAGCACCGCATCGACGCCCAGGGCCTCGGCGGTCTGGCAGGCCAGCTGGCCCGCCGCGCCGCCGAACGCCACCAGGGCGTGGTCGCGGGGGTCGAAGCCGCGTTCGGTGGAGATGCGGCGCACGGCCTGGGCTATCTGCTCGACGGCGACCGCGACGAAGCCCTCGGCGGCGGCCTCCACACTGTCCGCGCCCATCGCCGCCGCGAGGTCGCCCAGCCGCGCCCGGCTGGCCGCCGCGTCCAGCGGGGCGTCGCCCCCGGGCCCGAACACCGCGGGGAAGAACCGCGGATCCAGCCGGCCAAGCACCAGGTTGGCGTCGGTGACTGCCGCCGGCCCGCCGCGCCCGTAGCAGGCGGGCCCCGGATCGGCGCCGGCGCTGGCCGGGCCGGCGCGGGCGCGCATGCCGTCGAAGGCCAGGATCGAGCCGCCGCCGGCCGCCACCGTCTCGACGTCCAGCATCGGGCTGCGCAGCTTCACGCCCGCCACCTTCGCCGCGTCGCGCCGCTCCAGGCTGCCTGCGAACCGGCAGACGTCGGTGGAGGTGCCGCCCATGTCGAAGCCCAGCACCGCCGGGGCGCCGGCCTGCTCAGCGGTCCGCGCGACCCCCACCACCCCGCCGGCCGGCCCCGAGACCACGGCGTCGCGGCCCCGGAACGCCTCGGCCCGCACCAGCCCGCCGGCCGAGGTCATGAAATAGAGCGGCGCGCCGGCCACCGCGTCGGCGACCCGGCGCACATAGGCCTGCAGCCCCGGTGTCAGATAGGCATCCGCCACGGTGGTCTCGGCCCGCGGGATGAACCGGGGCAGGGGGGAGACCTCGGAACTCAGCGCCACGAACGCGAAGCCTACGGCCCGCGCGATCTCGCCGGCCGCCTGCTCGTGGGCCGGATTGAGGTCGGCGTGCAGGAAGGCGATGGCGGCCGAGGTGAACCCCTGCGCCACGGCGGCCTCCAACCGCGCGCGCAGGGCCTCGCCATCCAGCGGCGTCACCACCGCACCGTCCGCCGCCAGCCGTTCGACCGCCTCGACCACCCCGGCATACAGCGGCGCCGGCCGCACGATGTTTAGCGCGAACAGGTCCGGCCGCGCCTGGTCGCCGATCCGCAGGCTGTCGGCGAAACCCTCGGTTGTGACGAACAACGTCCGCGCGCCGCGCCGCTCCAGCAGCGCGTTGGTCGCCACGGTGGTGCCCATCTTGATCGCCGCGACCCGCGCGGCGGGGAAGGGTGCGCCGGCCGGGACCCCGAGCATGCGCCGCATCGCCTCGACCGCGGCGTCCTCATAGGCCGGCGAGGCGGACAGCAGCTTGACCGAAACCTCGGCCCCGTCGTCCCCGCGACCGATCACGTCGGTGAACGTGCCGCCCCGGTCGATCCAGAAGGTGAAGCGCCCCACGCCGGCCCGCCTGTCCAAAACTTAACCTCTGGGTGTGATTGTCATGCGGTCGCGGCGGACGTAAGGCTTGCCACAGCGAAATGAGCTTTTGGCGCAAAATAGCCGGCTTGGCCGTGCGTGGGGTCGATGAGGCCGAGTGCGAGGAATGCCCGCCGGGGCTGCCTGGCGCGGATCCCGCCTTTTCCACCGCCGTGACCGCCCTGGGCGCCAAGCTGGCGAAGGCCGATGGCCAAGCCCAGTCCGAGGAATACGACGTGTTCTCGGTGATCTTCCGGGCCGACGCCGGCAGCGAGGGCGCGATCCGCCGCCTGTACCAGCTGGCCCGCCAGACCACTCGCGGCTTCGAGGGCTATGCGCGCCGGCTGAAGAAGCGCTATGGCGGCTGCCCGCGGCTGCTGGAGGACGTGCTCGACGGCCTGTTCTATATCGCCGCCGCGGATGGCGTGGTGACCGGCGACGAGCTCAGCTACCTGGCGCGGGTCAGCGAGTTGTTCGGCCAGTCGCCGCTCACCTTCCGCCGGCTGAAGGCCACCTACCTTGGCGCGGCCAACGACGACCCCTACGTGATCCTGGGCGTAGCGCCAGACGCGCCGGACGAGGCGGTGCGCGCCGCCTGGCGCGCTCACCTCTCCGAATCCCACCCCGACCGGGCCCGCGCGCGCGGCCTGCCGCAGGAATTCGTCGAGGTCGCCGAGGCCAAGGCCGCCTCGATCAACGCCGCCTATGACGAGATCGTGCGCGACCGCAAGGCAATGCGGCTGGAAGGGGCGGCATGAGCGCCGCAAAATCGCCCTTTGCCGCAGTTGTGGTTGACGCCGGGAACCGGCGTGCTGAGATAAGCACTTCACGGGACGCCCTCTAGGAGCCTCCATGGTCAAGGACTTCGCCGCGAACCAGGGTTCGACCCTGAGCAGTCTGGCCGCCCTGGCCGCCGGCCTCGCCACCATCGCCGCGGTCATCGTGGGTGCGATCCTGGCGGTGTTCGCCGCCGCCACCGTCGCCGTCATCGCCCTGATGACCTCCGCCCTGCTGGGCTTCGCCGCCCTGGCGCTCCGCGCCCGCCGCACGGTCCGCGCGCGGCGCCGCGACAGCGACGTCATCGAAGCCCGCCACCTGGGCGGCCACCACTGGGTCGCCACCGGCTGGAACGAGCGCCGCTAGCGCCCACTCCAAAACACCGTGTCATCCCGGTTTTAGCGCAGCCAAAGACTGGGATCCACCCATAAGCTCCGCTTGCCGGTCCCGATCGCCGCGGCGCCGGCCCTGGCGCTCGTGGGTCCCGGTTTTCGCGTGCCGCGAAACCGGGATGACATCCGTTGTAGAGGCGTGGGGTTGCCCGCCTTCGCGCGCGCCTCTACCGTCCGTTCAAACAAGCGTTGGGAGAACGGGATGACCATTGGCATCGTTGCGACGATCAAGATCCAGGACGGCAAGGCCGACGAGTTCGAGACCTTCTTCACCGAACTGGCCATGCAGGTGCGCGCCAATGAGCCGGGCAACCTGGCCTATCAGCTGACCAAGAGCCGGGCCGAGCCCAACACCTACAAGGTGCTCGAACTCTACACGGACCAGGACGCGGTCACCCACCACGGCGGCACGGCGTATTTCAAGGCCGCCGGGCCGAAGTTCGCCGCCGTGCTGGCCGGCCGCCCGGACGTCGAATACCTCGACGGCGTCGGCTGACTCGCCATGGACCTGGACTTCGCCCCTGAGGACCTGGCCTTCCGTGCGGAGGTGCGCGGCTTCATCGCCGAGGCGTTCGACGACGACATGCGGGCCAAGCTGGCCCAGTCCAAGAATAACCACCTCGACAAGGCCGCCCAGGTCCGCTGGCTGAAGCGCCTGGGCGCGAAGGGCTGGATCGCGCCCGACTGGCCGGCCGAATACGGCGGTACCGGCTGGAGTCTGGGCCAGAAGTATGCCTTCGACATGGAGATGGCCCTGGCCGGCGCGCCCTCGACCTCGAACATGGGCCTGCGGATGTGTGCGCCGGTGGTGATGGCCTTCGGCACGCCGGAACAGAAGGCGCAGCACCTGCCCAGGATCCTCAGCACCGACGTCTGGTGGTGCCAGGGCTATTCCGAACCGGGCTCCGGCTCGGACCTCGCCTCCCTGGCCCTGAAGGCCGAGCGGGACGGGGACCACTATGTCCTTAACGGCTCGAAGACCTGGACGACCCTGGCGCAATGGGCCGACTGGATGTTCTGCCTGGTGCGGACCTCCAACGAGGACATCCGCCAGAAGGGTATCTCCTTCCTGCTGATCGACATGCGCACGCCGGGCATCACCATCCGGCCGATCCCGACGCTGGATGGCCCGGCCGAGGGCGAGCAGGAGATCAACGAGACCTTCTTCGACAACGTCCGCGTGCCGATGAGCAACCGGATCGGCGAGGAGGGCGTGGGCTGGACCTACGCCAAGTACCTGCTGCAGTTCGAACGCGGCAACGCTTACGCGCCGGGGCTGTCGGCCCAGATGAGCAAGGTGAAGACGATCGCCAACCTGGAACGCGCGGACCGGGGCGGGGCGATGATCGACGACCCCGACTTTCGCCGGAAGCTCTGCGAGGTCGAGATCAAGGTCGAGGCTCTGAACGCCACCGAACTGCGGATCTTCGCCGGCCGCGCCAACGGCGACGCGATGGGCGCGGTCTCCTCCATGCTGAAGCTGGAGGGCAGCCAGATGCAGCAGGCGATCACCGAACTGGCGCTGGAGGCGGCCGGCATCTACGCCCAGCCTTTCGTGCGCGACACCTGGGAGATGCTGCAGCCCGGCGGCAACACCTTCCGCGCCGGGCCGGACTATGCCGCGACCATCGCGCCCAACTACTTCAACTACCGCAAGACCTCGATCTATGCGGGCTCGAACGAAATCCAGCATAACATCATGGCGAAGATGGTCTTAGGTCTCTGATTTACTGTTTCAGTTCAGGTCAGTTCGTTTCAACAATTTGATGTTCAACGAAATAAACTTGTTAGAGGCGTTCGGGAATTGGCGTCGATTTGCCGAATTCTGCGACCTGTTTGTGACCTGGCGCCGCGCCATCGCGGCCCGGCGCCGAGACAAGGGTCGGGTACGGGCTCAGAGCATCACGCTCGCGTGCAAAGCTGCGTTATGAAGCGTGGTGTCTTCCGCCCTGAAACCTCCGGCCCTTGCGGTCACCGCCCTGAAGAAGTCCGTGCCGGGCGGGCGTCGGCTGTTTGCTGACCTCGACCTGACGGTGTCTCCCGGCGAGGTGGTCGCCATCATGGGCGAATCCGGCGTCGGCAAATCGACCCTGCTCAATCTGATCGCGGGCCTCGACACGGCCGACGCCGGCGAGATCGCGGTCTGCGGTCTCGGTCTGACCGGCCTGGACGACGACGCCCGGACACGCCTGCGGCGCGACAACATCGGCTTCGTGTTCCAGGCCTTTAACGTTCTGCCGCACCTGACGCTGGCGCAGAACATCGCGCTGCCCCTGGTGCTCGCCCACGCGCGCGGCGCCGACGCGGTCGCGCGCGCCAAGGGCCTGCTTGCCCAGGTCGGCCTGGCCGGCCGAGGCGGGGCCTTTCCGGCACAACTCTCGGGCGGCGAACTCCAGCGCATCGCCATCGCGCGGGCGCTCGTCCACCGTCCGGCCCTGATCCTTGCCGATGAGCCGACCGGAAACCTCGACCTTGAGACCGGAGACCGGATCCTCGACCTTTTCCAGGCCCAGGTCCGCGACCTCGGCGCGGCGGCGGTGATCGTGACCCATTCCGAGCGCGCCGCCGCCATCGCCGATCGCACCCTCGTGCTGTCGGCCCTGGGCTTGACGGCCCGCCATGCGCGCTGACGGGCGCCCGAGCGGCCTTGTCCTGCGCTGGATGATCGCCGGCGAATGGCGCGCCCGGCCGGGCCGGGTGGTCCTGGCGATCCTGGCGATCGCGGTCGGCGTCGCGCTGGGCTTCGCGGTGCATCTGGTCAACCGCTCGGCGCTCGACGAGTTCGGGCGCGCCCTCCAAGCGGTGAATGGGGACGCCGACCTGCAGGTCCACAGCGTGTCCGCCGCCGGCTTCGCCGAAGGGCTCTACCCGATCCTCGCGCGGCTGGACGGCGTCGCCGTCGCTAGCCCGGTCGTCGAGCTGGACGCGCGAGGCGCCGATGGCGCCGCGCGCGACATCACGCTGCTGGGCGTCGACATCCTGCGCGCCGCGCAGGCCACGCCCAGCCTCATCGCCAGCCCGGTGAGCGGCGCGGCCTTCGGTAGCCAGGCGTCACCGTTCGACGCGGACACGATCTCGCTCTCCCGCGCGGCGCTGGCCGCGCTTGGCCGTCGCGCCGGAGAGAGCGTGACACTGACCGCCGCCGGGCGAACCGCCACCTTCCGCATCGCCGGGCCCCTGGCCGGCGCCGGCGAGGGCCAGGGGCTAGGGGTCGTCGATATTGCCGCCGCCCAATGGCGGTTCGGCCAGCTTGGCCGTCTGCAGCGCATCGATCTCAAGCTCGCCCCGGCGGCCAACCGCGAGGCGGTGGAGGCGGCGGTGAGCTGGGTCCTGCCCGCCGACGCTGAGCTGGTCACCGCCCACAACGCCGCCCAGCGCAGCGATAGCCTCTCGCGCGCCTACCGCGTCAACCTGGAGATGCTGTCGATGGTCGCCCTGCTGACCGGAGGCTTCCTGGTCTACTCCGCCCAATCCCTTTCGGTGACTTTGCGGCGGCCGCAGTTCGCGCTGGTTCGGGTCCTGGGCGTCGCGCGGCGCGGCCTGCTGACCCAGCTGTTCATCGAAGGCGCCACTGTGGGCGTTGGCGGCGCCGCCCTGGGAATCGCGCTCGGCTTCGGCTTGGCGGGCCTCGCCCTTCGACTGCTCGGCGGCGACCTCGGTGGCGGTGTCTTCGCCGGATCGCATCCCCATCTCGCCTTCGCCCCGATCGCCGCCGCCGTGTTCATGGGCCTGGGCGTCGCCGTCGCCCTGGCCGGCAGTCTTCTGCCGGCCTTGGAGGCCGGCCGCGCACAGCCCGCCATCGCTCTGAAAACGGCGGGCGACGTCATCGATCCCGAGCGCCGACCTTCGCCCGCGCTCGGCGCCGGCCTGTTGGGCGCGGGCGCCGCGGCGGCGCTGGCGCCGCCGATCCTGGGCCTGCCCCTGGCCGGCTACGCCGCCATGGCGCTGATGTTGGCGGGCGGCGTGGCCGCCACGCCCTGGCTCGCGCGGAGGCTGCTCGCGCCGCTGCGGCATCTGTCCAGGCCCGCGCCACCGCTGGCGCTGGCCATCGCGCGTCTCTGGGGCGCGCCCGGGCAGGCCGCCGTCGCGCTCTGCGGCATCGTCGCCAGCGTCAGCCTGATGGTCGCCATGGCCACCATGGTCTCCAGCTTCCGCGGATCGGTGGAGAGCTGGCTGACCCAGATACTGCCGTCCGACGTCTACCTTCGCCTCGACAGCGCCGACGCCGGGCTGGACCGGGCCGCCCAGCGCGCCCTGGCCGCGGCGCCGGGCGTGGCGCACATCAGTTTTCGCCGCACGACCTTGCTGCGACTGCGCGCCGACCGACCGCCGGTCGCACTGACCGCCACCGCCATCGACGCAGCGCATCCCGAGCGGACCTTGCCGATCCTCGGCCGGACCCGCGCCGCGCCCGCCGGTGCGGTCCCGGTCTGGCTTTCCGAGCCCATGGCGCGGCTCTACGACCGCCGCGTCGGCGACACCTTCCCCCTGGCGCTGGGCGGCGTGGCGCGGCCGGTGTTTGTCGCCGGAATCTGGCGCGACTACGCCCGCCAGTTCGGGGCGATCGCCATCACCGACACTGACTACACCCGGCTCACCGGCGACGCCGGCCGTGGCGAAGCCGCCATCGACCTCAAGCCCGGCGCGGCGCCCGCCGCCGTGATGCGCGCGCTGCGCGAGACCTTGCCCCCAGGCCTCGCGACCGAGGTCAGCTTCGCCCAGCCCCGACAGATCCGCGCCATCGCCCTGCGGCTCTTCGACCGCAGCTTCGCGGCCACCTACGCTCTGGAGGCCATCGCGATCGGCATCGGCCTGAGCGGGGTGGCGGCGACGTTCTCGGCCCAGACGCTGGCGCGCGCCAAGGAGTTCGGGATGTTGCGGCACATCGGGGTCCGGCGTGGGCAACTCCTGACGATGCTGGCCATCGAGGGGGCCCTGCTGGGCGCCGTCGGCGTCGCCGCGGGTCTGAGCCTCGGCGTCACCATGAGCCAGGTGCTCATCCATGTGATCAACCCGCAGTCCTTCAACTGGACGATGGAGACGCGCCTGCCCTGGCTGCTCCTGGGGAGCCTCGCCATGGCCCTGATCGCCGCCGCCGCCGGCACCGCGGTCCTGTCGGGCCGCAGCGCGACGGCCGCCAGCGCCGTCAACGCCGTCCGCGAGGATTGGTGATGCGCCCTGCCGTCCAGCGGCTCCTCGCCCTCGCCGCCATCCTCACGACCGCCGCCACGCCGGCCGTCCCGCCCTATCCGCCCGTGCGCCCCGGGCCGGCGCTCAGCTTCCCCGTCGATCACGGCGCGCACCCGCAATTCCGCACCGAGTGGTGGTATGTCACCGGATGGCTGCGCGGCGCCGACCGCCAGGAGCTCGGCTTCCAGGTCACCTTCTTCCGCACCCGTCCCGCGGTCGATCCCGCCAATCCCAGCGCCTTCGCGCCCAGGCAGATCCTGTTCGCGCATGCCGCCCTATCGGATCCGACCGTCAAGCATCTGTTGCATGACCAGCGCATCGCCCGAGCCGGCTTCGGCCTGGCGCAAGCCGCCGTGGGCGATACCGACCTGACCCTGCAGGACTGGACGCTGCAGCGTGGCCCGGACGGCCGCTACCGAACCCACGTCGCCGGCCACGACTTCGCCCTCGACCTGACGCTCGCCCCCACCCAGCCGCCGCTCCCGCAGGGGCTGGCGGGCTACAGCCAGAAGGGGCCGAAGCCGCAGCAGGCGAGCTACTACTATTCGGTCCCGCACCTGATGGTGACCGGCACGGTCCTGCGAAACGGCCACCGCGCGCCGGTCACCGGCGAGGCCTGGCTTGACCGCGAATGGTCCTCGACCTTGCTCGATCCAACCGCCGTGGGCTGGGACTGGGTTGGCCTGAACCTGCAGGACGGCGCGGCGCTGACCGCCTTCCAGATCCGCGACGCCGGCGGCCGCGCCATCTGGTCCGGCGGCTCGTACCGTCCCGCTGGCGGCGTCCCGGAACCCCTCGGCCGCGCGGCCGTCACCTTCGCGACCGATCGCCGCTGGCGTTCGCCCCGGACGGGGGCTGACTACCCCGTCGCCCGCACGCTGACCCTGACGCTCAAGAGCGGCCCGCGCCGGTGGCGTCTCACGCCGATGTTCGACGACCAGGAGCTCGACAGCCGCCGCGCCGGCGGCCCCGTCTACTGGGAAGGGGCGGTCAGCGCGCCGGACGGGCGCGGCTACCTGGAACTCACCGGCTACCTCACGCCCCTGAAAATGTAGCGCCTGAGGGCCAGACGGGGCCCGGCTTCGACCTCACCGAGTCAGTGGCCGCCGCCCTCGGCCGACGGTTCGGTGTCGGCGGTCCCCACCTCGGAGCCTGCGCAGGGATCGCCAGGCGGGCCGCTGACGGTCCTCATCGCGGTCCATTGAAGGTCGCCGGCGTAGCGCCAGGCCATCCGACCGCTCTCATCGAGCGCCAACAGGTGCAGCCAGCGCTTCTCGAACAGCGCGCGAACGTCCCGATGCCGCCGCAGCACCTCGGTCATCGCTTCGCGCGGCGCCTCGATGCAGACTGACAGCCGAAGCGGGTCGTGGACGTAGCGCTCGCCGTCATGGACCGACTGCCAGGGAAGGCCCGCGCGTATCGGGCCGCCGTTGCCTTCGACGACGCCGATCCCGCCGGTGACGTTGTGCAGCAGCTTGTTGCCGCCGCCGAACACCTGCGGGGCGACGGTGGACCCGTAGTACTGCAGGCTGATCCAGCTCGCCACGACCACCGGCGCGGTCAGGATCAACTCCAGCACGCTGAAGTCCCGGTCGAGCGTCCAGTCGTAGTCATGCAGGAAGGCGCGGCCTTCGAGGGATTTGCCGGCCGTGCGGCGCCGGGGCGCCGCGATGAACGCCTGGCAGCCCGCAAGCCCCCATTCCGGCCGGATCTCGGACCAGTCCCGGCTGCGCCGAGCGAGGCTCCGTTCGCCCGCGGCGCCGGGCAGCCGCAAGGCCCGTTCCGCCCTTGCGATGGCGCCCGCGGCTTCAGCCCACACCTTCGCCTGGCGCACATCCGGGTCATGCGCAGGAGACAAGCGATCGGCCGCGTAGAGCGTCACCGCGTCCGTGGTCGTGTCGTGCAACGCAGCGAGGAACAGGGTGTCGTCCGGAATTGCCAGGCCGCGGGAAACCAGGCCGTCGCGCACCTCCCGATCGTTCAGCAGCCCGGCCAGCAGCCGCGCATTGACCTCGCCGGAATAGCCGCCGCACGCGCCGCAATGCAGCGCGCTGGCATGGGGATTGTTGACCACATTTGCCCCGTGCCCGACCAGGAGCACGAGCCGCGCGAAGTCGCAGGTCAGGGACATGGCCCGCAAGACGGTTTCGGCCGCCCGGGTCCGCGTGTCGAGGTCGAGTGCGGGATCCAGGCGGGGCGCGGGATCGTTGGGCGGCGCTACGCCATCGAGGCCCAAGGCCGAGCGCAACAGACTCACCGCATGTACCGGTCCCGTTGCCTCGACGAAGGCGAAGGACGACACGGCGGCCACCTTGAAGCGGCCCCAGGCGCGCTTGGCGCGCGCCTTGACGCGCGCCGACCGATCCGCCGCGGCGACGGCCGGCCCGCCCGAGCAGGTGGCCAGGCCTGGGTTCAGGAGCACGGGCAGCCGATGTTCAGGCAGGTCGGAGGCAAATCGCTTGTGCGACGTCCCCAGCCCGAAGAAGCCCGCGAATCCGAGCGTCCGGATATCCGGATGCACGGACTCCAGCGCCCGCCGGAACACTTCCGAGCGCACGTCGATACAGAAGGCGGCCTGCAGCGCCGGGCGGGTGCGCGTCGCGATCGTCTGTGGCGCCGCGAGGGTTTCGGCCAGCGCCCGTTGCGCGGCGCGCTCCGCCGCCTCCTGCAGGATGGCGTCCACCGCGTGATCGGCGCTCGGCGCGACCGGCGAGGCATGCAGGGCCACCACCGTCCGCCACCGGGCCCCGATCCGGTCCGCATACCTTTCGAACAGGGCTGCTTCCCAAATCAGCCGGATCGCCAGGAAGTCGGTGAGGGTCGCGTCCGCGCCTCCCGACAGGTCGGCTTGCCAGAGCCGATAGCGGGCGAATTGCGCCCAGCCGCCGAGCGTCATCAGGAGCTGGTGGAAATAGGTTTCAAGCGTCTCCGGCGGGAGCGACAGGCGCGACACCGCGCTCGCGAGCGCGTCGCGCGCAGCCTCCGGCGCCTCCGAAACGAAGGTCGCGAAGCCGGCGAGGCCTGCGATCTCGGGCGTCAGATCATGCGTCGAGACAGCGCGCCAGGCGCCATAGGCGCTCGCGCCGCGCGGCGGGACCCAGAGCGCCTGTCCCTCGTCGAAGTAGCCCGCCGCCCAGCCCCCGAAGCGCTCGGCGATCAGGCCCGGCCAGTCGATTCCGGAGGCCTCCGCGGCAAGGTCGGCGACGGTCGGCGTCGCCTTGGCGTCAGGCCGCGCGACCAGCGCCGCGGACTTCAGCGCGGCCACATCCGCCGGGCGAAGGGCGATCGGGGCGCAGGCCAAGGCCTCCGACAGGTCGTCGTCGGTGATCGCGCCGCTGTCGATCCGCGCCTGGCGCCAGGCTCGCGGCATGGTGACGGACACGCCCGCCACCCGTTCCAGGCGCGCGGCGACCTGCGCCAGGCCTTCATGGGCTTGGCCCAGGAACGGGTTGACCGCGACGCTGGACGCCAGCGGCCAGGCCGGAGGGACCGACCTGGCGGCGCGATCGGCGGCGACCTCAAGATGCACGGTGGCGCCCGCGCACGGAGCCTTTGGGGTGGTCATGATCCGTTCTCCGGGCCGGTCAGGCTGGGTTGCGCAGGCGCCAGCCGCCGAGCAGCCGGTCGAACACCGCATTGGCGTAGAAGCCGTTGGAGAGATGCACCCGTAGCCCCGCGGCGGCCGGGTGATAGGCCCACAGCGGGAACATGGCCTGGACCACGGCCACGAGGCCGAAGCTCGTGACCGCCAGCACGATCAGCGCCCATTGCAACGGACCTGGCGGCGGCGCCGGCGGCAGCAGCCCGGCGGTCAGCCACACGGCGAGCGCCTGCAGGGCGAAGTAGCCGAGCGACGTCGCGACCGCGTAGACGACGGTGCGCCGGGTCAGGGCCCTGGGCGCCGCATCCGCCAGGCCTTGCGCCAGCATATAGGCGACGCCGAAGATCAGGATGGCGCCCAGCGCGATGGCCTGGGGCGACTTGTGCTGGAAACCGAAACCGAGCCCGACAACCGCATAGATCGCCAGCGCCAGCAGGAAGGCGCGCATGACGGCGCCCGCCTTGGGGATGGCCACCGGGCCGGGGCGGCGGTTCGCGGCGATGGTCTCGACCGCGGACCCGGAGGCCAGGAACGCATGCGCCTTGTAGAGCGAATGGGCGACGATATGGAGCAGCGCCAACGGGAACAGTCCCAGTCCGCACTCCAGGATCATGAAGCCCATCTGGGCGACGGTGGACCAGGCCAGCGAGGTCTTCACCGCCGGCTGGGTCAGCATGACCAACCCGCCAAACAGGGCGGTCAAGCCGCCGGTCAGCACGAGGACCGCCAGGACCCCCGGGGCCAGCAGCATGACGTCCGCAAAGCGGATCAGCAGGAAGCCACCGGCGTTGATGACACCGGCATGCAGCAGCGCCGAGACCGGCGTGGGCGCTTCCATCACCTCGGTCAGCCAGCCGTGCGTCGGAAACTGCGCAGACTTTAGAAGCGCCGCCAGCCCAAGCAGGCCGGCGGCCACCATGGCCAGGCCGCCGCCGGTTCCGTGGCGGGCGGCGCTCAGGATCGCCGCGATATCCGTGCTGCCATAGGCGACCGTCAGCATCACGGCGGCGACGATCAGCGCGACGTCGGCCAGCCGCGCGGTGATGAATTTCTTGCGCGCGGCGCGTTGCGCAGCCACGCGGTCCGGATAGAACAGCAGGAGCCTGTGCAGGCAAAGGCTGGTGGCGATCCACGCCAGAACGAGCTGCGCCAGGTTGCCCGCAACCACCATGAGAAGCACCGACGCCAGGGTCATGCAGAGCCAGCCGGTGAACGCGCCCTGCCGTGCCTCACCGTCCAGATAGGTCCCGGCATAGCGGACCACGACCCAGCCGATGAACGAGACCAGGAGGTTCATCGCGACGCTGAGCGCGTCGAGCCGGACGGAAAACCCCACGCCGCTCAGTCCGGCCAGGCGGCTGTCCGCCGGTCCGTGCAGGATGAGCAACAGCGCCGAGGTGATGGCGATCGCCATGACGGCCAGCGCCGCGCCTTCGGCCACGCGCAGTGCGATCCGGGGGCGGCGCCCGCGGCCTGCGAAGCCGACGATCGCGCTGAGCACAAGCGCGATCGGCGCCAGGAGCGGCAATAGATCGATGGACAAGACTGGTCTCCTCAACCCGCCATGCGGTTCGGGACACGACCTAGCCGCAGGCGATGGTCGCGGAAAATTCATTGTTTCGGAGAATTCGTTCTTTTTCATAGAACCATGCGAACGGCGTGAGCTTGCACATCTTCGCGAAGTCCGCGGGCTCACGCGTGCGGCACGCCGCAGCGCGGTCCGACGGCCAGGCGACGGCCGAAGCGAGCCGTCACAAGATTTGCGGTTGGCGGACTACTTGGCCTTGCTTGCGGCCATATCGCTTAAGGCCCGGCGATGCGCCAGACGGGCCAGCACGATACCGAGACTGGCAATAATCGGCAAAGCCACGCCCTCCGCAAGCTCAACGCTGATAGAGGATCCGATACTATTCAGAGCTCGGACCAGATACCCAACAATACCGGTCATGTAATAGATGACCGGGACAATCGAGACCAGCTCCACGATCTGCTGGAGTCTTAGTTGCAGTCCAGCTCGACGCTCCATGGAGGCCAGCAATAACTGATTCTGTTTTTCGCTTGCGATACCCACCCGCGTTGACAGCAGCGAGCTGGCCTGTGACACGCGCTCCGATATCTCCCGCAGTCGCTGTGAGACACTGGCGCAGGTCGAGACCGCGGGGGTGAACCGGCGGTCCATGAATTCCTCGATCGTCTGCACCCCCGAAATACTCTGTTCCCGAAGCTCGACCAACGACATCACGGGGCAGAGCTTCACCGAGGAGGCGCTGCTGCAGCAGCTGACGACCCTGGCGGCGGAGGTTGAGGCGGAGCTGGCGGGTCGGCGCGATGGCGCCAAATCTCCGACACAGGTCGGATATGCGGGCCAACTCATCGGGTCGCCGATCCGGCGAAACCGTCAGCGCGACATAGGTCACCCACGCCGGGGTCTGGATCGCTTCCGGCGGCCGGGCATGAACCTCGTCCGCCAGAGCGGGGCGATCAGGATGGTTTGAGGGTAGGGGCGCACCGGCAGGCAAGGGAGTGGTTGGCATAGGCTCCCTTCAAATCAGCGCGCAGGTCTTTAGCAAAGATATCCGCCGCGGTCGGCTTGAGAACATTCATTGTTAGAGCGATTTCGTTCTGTTTTATAGAACGACATGAAGAGCCTGAACTTCAACCACCTTCGCTATTTCTGGGCGGTCGCGCATGAGGGCAGTCTCACCCGCGCGGCTGAGCGGTTGAATCTCTCGCAGTCGGCGCTGTCGGTGCAGATCCAGAAGCTCGAACACCAGATGGGCCATCCGCTGTTCGACCGGGTCGGCAGGCGGCTGGTCCTGACCGAGGCCGGCCGGATCTCACTGGACTACGCGGATACGGTCTTCAAGGCCGGCGATGAGTTGATGAGCACGCTGGAAGGCCGGCCTGTAGCGAGCCGCCAAGTGCTGCGGGTCGGGGCGCTGACGACCCTGTCACGCAATTTCCAGCTTGAATTCCTGCGGCCTCTTGTCGTTCGCACCGATGTGGAACTGATCGTACGCTCCGGCACGATGCGCGACCTGCTCGCTCAACTTGAGGCCCACGCCATCGATGTGGTGCTCGCCAACAGCGCCGCCCAACGCGACGCCCGCGCGCCGTTCCGCAATCACCTGCTCAACCAGCAACCCGTGAGCCTCGTCGGTCGACCCAGGCCCGAAAGACCTGCGTTTTGTTTTCCAGAGGATCTGCGCGTCGAGCCCGTGCTGCTGCCGAGCTTGGACAGCGACATCCGGGTTGCGTTCGATCGCTTGCTGGATCTTGCGGGCGTTCGGCCGATCATCCTGGCCGAGGTCGACGACATGGCCATGCTGCGCCTGTTCGCGCGGGAGCGTGCGGGCGTCACGCTGGTGCCGCAGATCGTCGTACGCGACGAGTTGGATTCCGGGGTGCTGGTTGAGCATTGCCGCATCGCCGAGCTCACAGAAAGCTTCTTCGCCATCGTCCAGAACCGAAAATTCCCCAATCAGCTGCTCGCCGGATTGCTGGAGGGATACCTGAAGTCCGGACCGGCGAACGCCGGGCTTTGACGCTGGCGTCCTCTTCGGCGGAAACGTCGCGGACCGTTTCATGAAGCCGGACCTTCGAGACGACCGCGCCGGTCCGGCGGCGGCGTTTGGCGTCGGGTCACTATGTATTCATCTTGGTTGCGGTCTAAGCTTGCGGCGTGGACAGGCGCTCTCAAGCAGGCAGGATCGCGGCGGTGGCGGCCGGACTGGCGCTGGCGGCCGCGCCGGCGCTGGCGCGCACCTTCTATGTCGTGCAGTCCGGCGCCGACTCCTGGACGGTGATGGACGCCCAGGGCATCGAGGCGATCCCCGACACGGCCTTCCGCAAGGCCTGGGCGGTCCGCGTCCAGCGCAACATCCTCAGCGGGAACCCGCCGCAGCCCGGCTATGTCCGCACTCTCACCGAATACGATTGCCAGCAGACCCGCACCCGCTGGCGCGAGTTCACCGCCTTCTCGCGCTCCGGCGCCACCCTGGTCAGCAAGGTGAACCCCAATCCCGAATGGGGCCCGGCCGAGGAGGCCGGCGACACCTACGCCGCCTACAGGGTGGTGTGCGAAGGGGTGGGCGGCGGCTCGGTCGTGGCCGCCGACACCGTCGCCAAGGTGGTCATCGGCCTGATGGCGTCCTGGGATCCGCCGCCGCTTGCGGCGCCCCCCGCGGCCCTGCCGCCGCCCAAGGCCCCATCGACGGCGGCCAGACCTGTCACCAAACCCACGCCCAGAGCGCCCGCGCCCGCGAAGGCGAAGACGCCCTAGGTTCTCTGGCTACTTGCCGAGTTGGCCGCGGATGGCGCCGGCCTTGAAGTCGGCGCTGTGGACGTTGACGTAATAGCCGCCCGGATTGGTGGCGATGTCCTTGGCCACGGCGGGGTCGACCGTCGCGCATCCCGAACTCTTGCCGGCGGCGTCCGGGGCGGCCAGCGGCACGGCGACCGGGCCGGATGCGTCGGGCGCGGCCTTGTGGATGTGGGCCATGGTGCCGGTCAGGCCCTCGACCATCAGGTCGTAGCAGACCTGCGACTTGGCGGCGTCGACCCGCACGGTGGCGTGGCCCATGCCCTTGGGATCGCCGGCCGGCTTCTCGGCGGCGCCGGTCAGGTGGGCCGAGAGCTTCACCTCCTGGGCGGCGGCCGGGCCGGCGCAGAAACCGAAGGCGGCGAGAGCGAGCGGGACAAGCCGAAGCATTGCGTGGGTCATAGGCGTCTCCTTGCGCCCAGGCTGGGCGCTCGGAGGGAAGCGCAGCCCGCGCTCAGCGTCAATCGGCCCCCGCGGCTCAGCTTCGGGTGGGGATGATCACCGGCAGGTACTCATAGCCCTTCACGAACGGCGACGGCACGCGGCGCGGCGGCCCCATGACATCGATCTTCGGGAAGCGCGCGAGGATTTCCTCCCAGATGATCTTCAGCTGCAGCTCGGCCAGGCGGTTGCCAACGCAGCGGTGGATGCCGAACCCGAACGACAGGTGCTGGCGCACCCGCGGGCGCTGGATCCAATAGTCGTTCGGCCGCTCGATGACCTCCTCGTCGCGGTTGCCCGAGACGTACCACATGGCCACCTTGTCGCCGGCCTTGATGGTCTTGCCGCCCAGCTCCACGTCAACCAGCGCCGTGCGGCGCATGTAGGCCAGCGGCGTCTGCCAGCGGATGGTCTCCGACACCATGGCCGGGATCAGGCTGTGGTCGGCGCGCAGGAGCTTCTCCTGGTCGGGGTTCTGGCTGAGCGCCAGGATCGACCCCGTGATGCTGTTGCGCGTCGTGTCATTGCCGCCGACGATCAGCAGGATCAGGTTCCCCAGGTACTCCATGCGGTCCATGTTCCGCGTGGACTCGCCATGCGCCAGCATCGAGATCAGGTCGGGCTGCGGCGGGGCGTTCACCCGCTCGTTCCAGAGCCGCATGAAATAGTCGACGCACTCGAACAGTTCCTGGCGCCGCTGCTGTTCGGCGAGGTCCGGATCGGTGGACTCGAAGATGCCGCTGTCGGGCGCCGCCGTGGCCACGTCCGACCAGCGGGTCAGTTTGCGGCGATCCTCCCAGGGGAAGTCGAACAGGGTCGCCAGGGTCATGGTGGTCAGTTCGATGGAGACCTTGTCCACCCAGTCGAACGGTTCGCCGATCGGCAGGCTGTCGAGGATCGCCCCGGCCCGCTCGCGGATGATCGGCTCCATGCGCATCAGGCTGGCCGGCGAGACCACCGGGCTGACGGTCTTGCGCTGCACGTCGTGCTTGGGCTGGTCCATGGCGATGAACATCGGCAACGTGAAGTCTTCGGCCGGGTCGGGCAGGACGATGGTCGGCTCGGAGGAAAAGCGCAGGTGGTCGGTGTCGACCGCCATGATGTCGTTGTACTTGGTGACCGACCAGTAGCCGCCGACGTCCTTCTCCGGCGAGAATGACCAGTGCACCGGGTCTTCCTTCCGCAGGCGCTCGAAGTAGGGCCACATGGTGTCGGTGCGGAACAGTTCGGCGCTGGCCGGATCGATGTCCGCCAGCGGCATGGCATAGGCCGCGTCGCGGGCCGCGCGCTTCAGGTCGATGGCGCCATCGTCCATGGCTGATCCTCCTGGACAGCGGGTCGTCAGCGCCCGCACGTCTCCATCGCGGACGATGCCCCGGCACGGGAGGTCTGTCAACAAAGATGACGCCCGCGTCAACTTCTCTACTCGCTTGACGGGTGTGTCTGTTCACGGTTTGTCTAGTGTCTTCTTAGGGAGGACGGCATGAAGAACCTCGAAGGCGGCTGTGCGTGCGGGGCGGTGCGCTATCGCCTCAGCTCCGGTCCGATGTTCGTCAACTGCTGCCACTGCCAGGACTGCCAGCGGCAGGTCGGCAGCGCCTTCGCGATCAATGCGATCATCGAGACGGATCGCATCGAGGTGCTGTCCGGCGAGACCGCAGTCTCGGCGACGCCCACCGACAGCGGCCGGCCGCATGACGTCTACCGCTGCACGGCCTGTGGCACGGCGCTGTGGTCCGACTACGGACGGCGCCGGGTGCTGAGTTTCCTGCGCGCCGCCACCCTGGACGACCGCAACGCCCTGCCGCCCGATGTGCACATCTTCACGCGCACGAAACTACCATGGGTTGTTCTTCCAGAGGGCGTGCCGGCGGTGGAGGTCTACTACGACATGGATCGGCTCTGGCCGGCGGAGAGCCTGGCGCGGCTCGGGGCGCTGCTGGGCGGCTGACGGACCGATCAGAATTTCTGAGCTGGCGAGCCGGGCCGGACGCCCCGATGTTGCGCTATCAGCAACACGGGAACTGCGCATGGCCTCCGACGTCCTCTTCACGCCCTTCGACCTCAAGGGGCTCAAGCTCCCCAACCGGATCGTCATGGCGCCGATGACCCGCTCGTTCTCGCCGGGCGGCGTGCCCACCGACGAGGTGGCGGCCTATTACCGCCGGCGCGGCGAGGGCCAGGTGGGCCTGATCCTCACCGAGGGGACGGGGGTCGACCGCCCGGCGTCGCTGAACGATCCCAACATCCCGCGCTTCCACGGCGAGGCCGAGCTGGCGGCCTGGAAGAAGGTGGTCGATGAGGTCCATGCCGGCGGCGGGCTGATCGCACCCCAGCTCTGGCATGTCGGCGCCGTGCGCAGCCGCAGCGAGACCTGGACCCCGCCCGGCCCCTACGACAGCCCCTCCGGCTATTCGAGCCCGGACAAGCTGTTCGGCGCGCCAATGACCGAGGCGGAGGTCGCCGACGCCATCCGCGCCTTCGCCGACGGCGCGGCGGCCGCCAAGGCGCTGGGCTTCGACGCCATCGAGCTGCACGGCGCCCACGGCTACCTGATCGACCAGTTCTTCTGGGACGGCACCAATGTCCGCGAGGACGCCTATGGCTCGAAGGAACTGCCGGGCCGCGCCCGCTTCGCTGCCGACATCCTGCGCGCGGTACGCAAGGCTGTGGGGCCCGACTATCCCGTGATCATCCGGGTCAGCCAGTGGAAGCAGCAGGACTTCAACGTCAAGCTGGCCCACGATCCCAAGGCGCTCGAGGCCTGGCTGGGCGCCCTGGTCGAGGCCGGCGCCGACGTCATCCACTGCTCGCAGCGCCGGTTCTGGGAGCCGGAGTTCGAAGGCAGCGACCTCAACTTCGCCGGCTGGGCCAAGAAGGTCACCGGCGTGCCGACCATCACCGTGGGCTCGGTGGGCCTGACCGGCGACTTCATCGCGGGCTATGCCGGGGAAAAGTCCGAGCCGGCCTCGCTGGACCGCCTGGAGGCGATGCTGGACCGCGGCGACTTCGACCTGGTCGCCGTCGGCCGCGCCCTGCTGCAGGACCCCGAGTGGGTCGTGAAGATCCGCGAAGGCCGCCACCACGAGCTTTCGGCCTTCGACCGGAGTGCGATGGCGAAGCTGTACTGATTTCCTTTCCCTCCCCTTCATGGGGAGGGCCAGCTTGCCGGAGGCAAGCAGGGTGGGGAGCCCGGGTTCAAGCTCGGAGCCCGGTCGTGACTTCCCCACCCGGACTGCTTCGCAGTCTGTCCCTCCCATGAAGGGGAGGGAAAGGCTCACGCGTTGAAGTTCAGCTTCAGCCCCGGCCTCGGCCACCGGCACTTGTAGAGCTTGCCCGTAGCCGAGGCGGTGATCCAGGCCGTCCGCATGTCCGCGCCGCCGAACACGATGTTGGTCACAACCAGGTCCGGCACCGCGAAGTGCTCGGTGGTTCCCGAGGGGTCGAAGGCGGTGATGCCGCCGTTGATGATGGTGGCGACACAGACCTTGCCGCCGGCCTCCACCGCCAGGCTGTCGAGGAAGCAAAAGTCCGGCAGGTTGGCCACGATGCGGCCCGGTGCAAACCCGGCCGGCGGGGCCAGCACGCCCACGCCCGCCACGTCGAACGCCCACAGCCGCGCCAGCTGGGTGTCGGCCAGGTAGACGGTCGTCTCGTCCGGCGACAGGCCGATGCCGTTGGGGGAGATCAGGTGGTCGCGCTGGCGGCTGATATGGCTGCCGTCGGTCTTGGCATAGTAGACCGCGCCGAACTTGCGGCCCTCGGGTGTCGAGCAGCCATGGTCGGAGAACCACATGCCGCCGGCCTTGTCGAAGACGATGTCGTTGGGCCCGATCAGCCGGCGGCCGTCGCAGGCGTCGTAGACCGTGGTCAGCGCGTGGGTCTTCAGGTCGAAGCGCTGGATGTAGCCGCCCGTGTGCGACGGCGGCGTCGGGCCGGGGATGGTCAGGCCGCCGGTGTCCAGCCACTCGAACGCGCCGCCGTTGTTGGTGATGTAGATTGCGTTGTCCGGTCCCACCGCCGCCCCATTCGGGCCGCCGCCGGTGTCGACCACGAGTTCCTTGGTCCCGTCCGGTTTCACTCGGGTCAGCCGCTGTCCCTTGATCTCGGTGAGGATCACCGAGCCGTCGTCCATGGCGATCGGCCCCTCGGGGAATTCCAGGCCTTCGGTGACAAGTTCGAATTCCATGGCGGTGGTCTCGCTGGGGGGTTTGTGATGTTATCGGTCCCTGTCGCCGCGTAAGGCCAGCCCATGACCAAGCTCTATGAGCAGGACTATTTCGCCTGGACGCAGGACCAGGCCGACGCACTTCGGCGCCGCAGCATCAACGAACTCGACTGGGAAAACCTGCTGGAGGAGGTCGAGGGCTTGGGCAACCAACAGCGGGGTGAGTTGCGCAGCCATCTGATCATCCTGCTGGTCCATCTCCTGAAGTGGCGCGCTCAGCCGGCACGGCGAGGACGGAGTTGGGAGCTAACCATCCGCGAGCAGCGCAAGGAAGCCGAGCGGGTTCTGCGGCAGAACCCCAGCCTCAGGCCCGAACTCGAGACGATCCTAGCTGAAGCCTATGAGACGGCAATCCTACGCGCCGAACGCGAGACGCGGCTGCCCGCCAGCGCATTTCCGGAGGCGATACCCTTCGGCTGGCGCGAGGTTCTGGAAGCCGACCTGCCGCGCGACGACGGATAGTAAGGTCCAGCGGATGCGGCCTGACGCCCCATGCAGGGGATCAGCGCCGTTCCAGCACTCGCACGGTGAAGGCATAGTCGTCGTCGTCGGAGGCTTCGTGGCGCTCGGCCCGGACCTCGGTCCAGCGGGTCTCGTCCAGGGGTGGGAGCACCACGTCGCCCTCGATCTCGGCGTCCACGTCGGTGAGGTAGAGCCGTTTGGCCTTCTGCAGCGCCAGTTCGAACAGCGAGGCCCCGCCGATCACACAGACCTCGCGCGCGCCGTCCTCCTCGGCCTGCTCCTTGCCGATCGCCACCGCCTCGGCGAACTCCTCGCAGACCACGCATCCCTGGGGCTCGAACGACCCGTCGCGGCTGAGCACGATGTTGGTGCGCCCGACCAGCGGCTTCTTCGGCAGGCTCTCCCAGGTCTTGCGGCCCATGATCACCGGCTTGCCCATGGTGATGGCGCGGAAGATCGCCAGGTCAGATTTCAGCCGCCAGGGGAGGGCCCCCCGCCGGCCGATGACGCCGTTGCGGGCGCGGGCGATGGGGCCGGCGGCGAGGATGACCTGGGACATTTCCCCGGCTTAGCAGATCAGACCGCGGGCTCCAGCCATGTCAGCCACTTGCGCCGCACGGCGGCGTCGGGGTCGATGCCGAAGCGGCGGCAGTAGAGCAGCAGCATGCACAGGACGTCGGCGGCCTCGTCGGCGCGGTCGTGCTCGGTGGCCGCGCCGCGGCCGCGGCTGGAGAGGCGCAGGTGGGCCTGGGAAAGCTCGCCCAGCTCCTCCTGCAGCTTCAGCAGGAACCAGTCGTCGTCGCGGGCGATGGCGTATTTGGCGGCATAGATGTCGGAGATCTCGGCCGCCGCCACGGACACTTCCGTCAGGGTGAGCGGCGCCGGCATCCCTAGACCGCGATCGGCGCCGCGATCGACGGGTGGGCGCTGTAGCCCTCCAGCTTGAAGTCCTCGAACTCGAAGCCGAACAGGTCGGTCTTGTCGGCCACCCGCATCACCGGCAGCGGCAGCGGCTCGCGGCCGAGTTGAAGCTCCGCCTGCTCCAGGTGGTTCAGGTACAGGTGGGCGTCGCCCAGGGTGTGGACGAACTCGCCGGGCTCATAGCCGGTGACCTTGGCCACCATCAGCGTCAGCAACGCATAGCTGGCGATGTTGAACGGCACGCCCAGGAACACGTCGGCCGAGCGCTGGTAGAGCTGGCAGCTCAGTTTCCCGTCGGCCACGAAGAACTGGAACAGGCAGTGGCAGGGCGGCAGGGCCATGTCTTCCACCTCGGCCGGGTTCCAGGCCGAGACGATATGGCGGCGGCTCTCCGGGTTGGTCTGCAGGCTCTTCACCACCGCGGCGATCTGGTCGATCACCCGGCCGTCCGGCGCCGACCATGAGCGCCACTGCTTGCCGTAGACCGGGCCCAGTTCGCCGGCCTCGTCGGCCCATTCGTTCCAGATCGAGACCCCGCGCTCCTGCAGCCAGCGCACGTTGGTGTCGCCGCGCAGGAACCACAGCAGCTCAAGGATGATCGACTTGCGGTGCAGCTTCTTGGTGGTCAGCAGCGGGAAGCCCTTGGCCAGGTCGAACCGCATCTGGCGGCCGAACACGCCCAGGGTGCCGGTGCCGGTGCGATCCCCGCGCCGCACGCCGTTCGCCAGGATGTCGGCCAGCAGATCCAGGTACTGGCGCTCCGGATGGTCCGGCGCGGCCTGGTAGCGGTTGGCGATGGAGAGGGGCGCGTTCATGCGAATCGGAAGCTGCCTGATTCGTCCCTCAATTGGGTGAACGTCGTCGTGATCGTCCACAGTTTGGCGCCGGCCTGTGGACTCATCGAACGTGTTATCACCGAGATCGATGTTCGCCCAGATCGGGGCCTCGACAGCCTTTCGTCGCCGGATTCGCCTCGATTGCGGGCGGAATATGCGGCGCACAGCCATATTTGGCGATTGAAGCTTTGCGCCTCAACCCCGCGTCCCTATCGACTGCGGCTTGCCCATCCCCTTCGAGAGATGTCGATGTTGATTTCTGTTGTCGCCGCGCTTGCCCTGTTCGCCGCCCCTGAAGCCACCCAGTCCGGCGCGCCCCTGACCGTCGACGCCAAGCCGGCCGCCGCCGCCCCGCCGGAGATGCGCAAGGTCTGCGAGACGATCGAAGTGAGCGGCTCGAACCTGCCGAAGAAGAAGTGCCACACCGTGCCGGTCAAAGCCGCGCCGAAAACCGGCGACGACAAGGAAGCCGCGACCACCCCCGCGCCGGCCAAGCCGGGCGCCTGAGGCTTGCCCTGATCCGCGCGCCGGGCCACGCTTGGCGCGCTGTGGGATCGGGAGGGGCTTCGCATGCTGATCGCAATCGCCGCCGCGGGGCTTATGCTCGCGCAGGCCGCCGCGCCGCCGGCGACCACCGCCACGGTCGCGCCGGTCACGGCTCCGGCCCCGGCCCCGGACAAGCCGAAGAAGCCCAAGCTGATCTGCCGGGAAGAGACGCAGACGGATTCGATTATCCCCAGGCGCGTCTGCCGGACGCCCGAGCAGGCCGCAGCCGAGCACGAGGCCGCGGAGAAGCTGCTGCGCAACTGTCAAGGGCCGGGCTGCTAGAGCACGACAGCTTGAAGTGGATACCGGTTCAAGCGCCCGTCGTGCTCTAAGCTTTTGATTTAGAGCCTTTTTGTCCGGTTCAAATGATTCCATATGAACCGGAAAGGCTCTAGCCGCCGAACCCGCCCTCATCCAGGAATTCCCGCTCCTCCGGCGTGGTCACCCGCGCCAGGGCGGCGTTGCGGTGCGGGAAGCGGCCGAAGCGCACGACGATGTCGCGGTGGATCTTCATCCACTTCAGCACCTCGGGATCGTCGAGGTCGGCGGCCAGCGCCAGGCCGAAATCCTGGTCGGCCAGGTCCTCGGAGTGTTCGAACGGCATCAGCATGAACTGCCGCATCGGCGGCTCCACCTGCAGGTGCCAGCCGCGCTCGGCGGCCGGGCGCGCGATGGCGCGGGCCTTGGGATCGGTGGCGAAGGCGTGGGCGGAATTGCGGAACAGGTTGCGCGGGAACTGGTCCAGCAGGATCAGCAGCGCCAGCGTCCCCTCCGGCGTCCCCGCCCACGCGTCGTAATTCCCCTGCGCAGCGCGGTGGTGGACGGGTTCGAACTTCAGGCGGATGGCCTCGTCGAAGCGTGCGTTCTTGGCATACCACTGGCGGGGCCCGGCGTTGGTCCAGAACCCCAGGATGTCGAAGGGCGTCGCCGTCATGCCATGGCCTCCCCTTTCGCCGGATCGGGCGCTTCGCCGAAGCTGGGCGCTTCGCCTGACTTGGTCGAAACGGCTGCGTCGTTCAAGCTCGGTTCACCCGCGACCTGCGCACGTTCACATTGAGGGACCACCGGGCCGGCGTGCGGTCCAACACGGATGACGAAGATGAAGATGGCGATGACGGCCCTGGCCGTCGTGTTCCTGGCCTCGGCCGCCCCCGCGCTGGCCGAGCCCGGCGATCCGGACCGGCCGCAGCGCGACGACCAGCCTTCCCGGGCGGACGACCACGACCGCGCGCACCGCGACGGCGAAGGCGGTCGCCAGCGGGTCCGCGAGGCGCCGGTCGCCCCGGCCGCGGCCCGTGCGCCCGAGGCCCCCCGCGTTGTGCCCCCCCGCGCAGTGGAGCCCCGCGCGGTCGATCCACGCGCCGTGGATCCGCGGGCCCAGGCCGGCGACGGCGGCCCGCTTGGACGCGGCCCCGGCGACTCGGTCGGCCGCCCGGGCCCCTGGACGCCCAACGCCGGCGGCCAGACCCTGACTGACCGCGGCCGCGATGCGCGCCGCGACACGCCCCCGGTGGTCGGCGGAGATCCGCGCCGCGGCGACGGTCGCCGCGACCACACCGGCGACAACGACCACCACGGCGATGGCCGGCGCGACGACCCCCGCCAGGCCGGTGATCGCCAGACTTGGGATCGCCACGATTTCGACCGCCGCGACGGCGATCGGCATGACGGCGATCGGCATGACGGCGACCGGCGCGACTGGGATCGGCGCGATGGGGACCGGCGCGGCGACGACCGCCGTAACGAGTGGCGTCATGACGACGGTCATCGCGATTTTGACCGCCGGGGCGATCACGAACGCTGGGAGCGGGGCCGCTATCCCTCGGTCTATTTCAGCTCGCAGCGCTACCGCTACGCCTGGCGGCCGCCGGTCGGCTTCTATGCCCGCACCTGGAGTTTCGGCGAGTTCCTGCCGCGCGGCTGGTATGGCCCGGAGTATTTCCTCGGCGACCCCTGGACCTTCGGCCTGCCCTACGCGCCCCCCGGCTTCGATTGGGTCCGGGTCGGAGAGGACGCCCTGCTGATCGACCAGTACTCCGGCCGGATCGTCCAGGTGGTCCGCGACGTGTTCTGGTGAAGAATATCCCTCCTCTTCAGGGGAGGGCCGACTCGACGACGTCGAGCGGGGTGGGGGTCTCGGGTTCAAGCTCGGAGCCTGATCGCGTGACGCCCACCCGTCTCGCGCCTGCGGCGCGATCCAGCCTCCCCTAAAGAGGAGGGATGGCAATCACCCCGCCCGGCAGGCCGCGCAGAGTCCGCGCGCTTCCAGGGTGATCGCGCGGACGACGTAGCCGGTAGCCTGGGCGGCGGCGAACTGGGCGCCCAGGTCGGGTTCGAACTCGGCGGCCTCGCCGCAGCAGTCGCAGATCAGGAAAGCCGCCGCGTGCCCGCCGGCGATACGGCACGGCACGAAGGCATTCAGGCTCTCGATGCGGTGGGCGAAGCCCAGGCGCTCCAGGAACTCCAGCGCACGATAGACGGTCGGCGGCTTGGCCGGCTCGCCGCGGTCGCCAAAGGCGGCGATGATGTCATAGGCCTTGAGCGGGGCGTTGGCCCCCAGCAGCAGTTCCAGCACGCGGCGGCGCGGCGCGGTCAGCCGTTCGTCGGTCTGGGCGCAGCGTGCCTCTGCGTCAGCCAGCGCGCGGCCCAGGGCGCCGCCCTTCAGGCCGTGGTGCACGTGGTGCGCATGGTGGTCGCAGACGTCTTCCATGGCCCCAGCTAACTCCGATCCCGGCTATGCGGCAACCGACGTCGCCGATCCGCAGGTCGTGCGCCGCGTCCGGGTCCGCAACCCCACGATGGGGGTCGATGGCGATCGGAAGGGTCGAAGCCCGACCCGACCGCCAGCCGATCAGGCGTCCTCGGATTCCGCCGGCGGGGCCCCTTCACCGGCCTCGAAGGTGCGCGGGGCGCGCCGGCGGCGGGGCTTGGGCTTCTCCTCGCCGGCGTCGGCGGCAGGCGGCGCGGCCGGGGCCGGACGGGCCTGCAGGAAGGCCGGTGCGTGGCTGGCGCCGCCCTCGGAGTCGCGCAACATCGGGCCGCGCTCCAGCGACGGCGGATCGCCCTGCGGCTGCACCACGGCCAGCGGGTCGCGGTCCTGGCGTTCGGCCCGATCGGGGCGGTCGCCGCGGTCCTGGCGGTCATAGCGCTCGCGGCGGGGCTCCGCGCTCTCCGCGCGGGGCTGCTCGGCGCGGAGCTGGTCGGCCCGGGGCTGGTCGGCACGGGCCTGTTCGGCGCGAGGCTGATCGTCACGGGGCCGGTCGTCACGGGGCCGGTCGTCGCGCGGCCGGTCATTGCGGTTGCGGTCGCGGTTGTCGCGCTCGCGCCAGCGGTCGTTGCTGCTCGTGTTGTTGCTATTGTTGCTGGTGTTGTTGTTGCGAGGCCGGTCGTCGCGCGGACGATCGTCACGCGGCCGCTCATCGCGAGGCCGCTCATCGCGAGGCCGCTCGTCGCGGGGACGATCATCGCGGGGACGATCATCACGTTGCCGCTCGTCCCGGGGCCGGTCGTCGCGCTGCCACTGGCCGCGGTCGCCGCCATCCTGGCGACCGTCGCCGCCGTTCTCGATGGCGTTCGGATCGTAGGGCTCGCCCTGCGGCTGGCCGCTCTCGTCCTCGAAATCGATGTCGTAGCCCGAGGCGAACTGGTCGCGCCCCAGGATCTCGCTGGCCGGGCGGTTGGGCTGAATGGCCCGCAGCAGCCGGAAATAGTGCTCGGCGTGCTGCAGGTAGTTCTCGCCCAGGACCCGGTCGCCGGCGGCGTTCGCGTCCCGCGCCAGCTGTTGGTACTTCTCGAAGACGTGCTGCGCGTTGCCCCGCACCTTGACCCCTTCGGGGCCGTTGGAATCGAAGGCCCGGTTGGCGTTCTGCGTGGGCTTGGTGTTGCCCCCACCGCCGCCGCCGCCCCCGCTGCCGCCGCCGCGATTGCGACCGCGCTGGCGTTTCATACCCTTGAAATCTCTCATATTCTGGAAACCGTTCGGTCTTTCCTGAGCGCCCCTATCGGCGGCTTGGCCTTCAACTGGTTCGGGCGTCGGGCCCGGTCATTCCTGCGAAGGCGTAAGTGTTCCCCGTCTTCTGCCCGGAAGCTCATCAGCGCGAGGCCTGCTTGAAGGAAAGCGTCGCGCCTGTCGGGCCGGGCGGGCGTCCCCGAGGGGAGACGCATCTACCTGCAACACCGACGAATTTGGGTGGAGACGTCACCTGATGTAGCGAGTCAGCCTGCGGTTTCCAAGGGCTTTTTCATTCCTGCGACAACCCGGTCCCGGTCGCTGAGGTCGCGCATGGTATGCACCCCCGACGCCCCGGCCTCGCGGAACAGCGCCTCGACCGCGTCCTTCTGGTCGTAGCCGATCTCCACGGCGAACTGCCCGCCGGGTTTCAGCACCCGCAGGATCTCCGGCGCCAGGGTGCGATAGTGGTCCAGGCCGTCGGCGCCGCCCTCCAGCGCCAGCCGCGGTTCATGCACCCGCACTTCCGGCTCCAGGGTCTCGATCACATGAGTGGCGATGTAGGGCGGATTGGACACCACCAGGTCGAAGGCGTCGCCGTCCAGCAGCGCCGTCCAGTCGCTGCGCATCAGCGCCAGCCGTCCCGCCAGGCCCAGGGACGCGGCGTTGTCGCGCGCCACCGCCAGGGCCTCCTCGGAGATGTCGATGCCCAGCCCCCTGGCCGCCGGCCGCTCGGCCAGGATCGCCAGGATGATCGCCCCTGACCCCACGCCCAGGTCCAGGATCGACCACGGCGCGTGCTCCGGGAAGTCGCGCAGCACGTACTCCACCACCGTCTCGGTGTCGGGTCGCGGCGTCAGCACGTCCGGCGTGACGTTCAGCATGATCTTCCAGAAGCCCTTGCGGCCCAGGATGTGGCTCACCGGCTCGCGGTGCTCGCGCCGCGCCAGATAGTCCTCCAGGGTCGCGGCCTGCGCCTCGGTCAGCAGGCGCTGGGAATCGGTGATGATGTCGGCGCGGCTGGCCTCGGCGGCGGCCTCGACCAGCAGGCGCGCGTCGATCACCGGCCCGGCGATGCCGGCCGCCTCCAGCCGCGCCTTGGCGGTCTTCCAGGCCTGGACCAGGGTCAGGCTCACGGCTGCGGCTCGGTCGCGGCGTCGCCCAGGCCCACCCGGCCGGCCGTGGTCATCCGGATGTAGATCCCGCAGAACACGTGGCCGTAGTTGTCGTAGAGGGCCTTGACGACCTCCAGGTCGCGCTCCGCCGTGGTGGGGTCCACCTCGGTCGCGGCGCAGCGGACGATGGGCTTGAACACCTTGGCGCGCGCCCAGCCCACCATCAGCTCTAGCTCGGCCCAGTCGTTCTCGGCCCAGGCCGGCCAGCCCTCGACATAGAGGTTGGCGCGGAACCGCAGCGGGTCCAGCTCGACGCCCATCCGCTGCGACAGGTCGCGGACGCTGGCCAGGTTGACGATCGACACCTGGCCCAGCGGGTGGTCGGTGAAGCGGAAGGCGCCGCGGGCGTCGACCACCTTCAGCGGCCCGCGCGCCGCGTCGCCCAGCAGGTCGGTCAGCCACGCCTCGAATCCCGCCCGCCCCTCGGGCTCCGCCAGCCGCCCGGCGAAGGTGGGCGCGCCGGGGGCCTGCGCGGTCAGCACACCGGAGGCGTCGTCCAGCCGCGTGCGCGCGGCGGCCACCCTGGGGATCGCGGCCAGCACGGTGAATTTGTGCTTCGGCGTGAAGGCCGGAGCCTCTGGGTCGTAGCCCGACGGCCCGTTCTCGACCGCATAGGCGCGGTCGTGCGGGAACCCCTCGCCGAGGGCGAGGTCCACATGGGTCAGGCTCTCGGGTGTGAAGCCCTTCACCGGATGGCGGAAGATCGCCGCGACATGGCCGTTCATGGTCGGGCTTTAGGCGCAAACCGCGCCGCTTCACAAGCGCGGCGGAACGCGAGCCCGCGCGGGGGGTTTCGCCAAGCGCGGCTTTGGGAGGTTCTGGCTTGGCGCGCGCGAAAAATCCGCCGGGACGGCGGCCGGCCAAGGCGCCCGCGCCCCAGCCCGTGCGCGTCGATCCCAAGCCGCAGCCAGGGCAGAGCCGCCAGACCGTGGCCGCGCCGGCGACCTTCGAGGCCCAGGAGCCGGGCCGCGGCCGGGTCGCCGCCTGGCCGGGGGCCATCCCCTGGCGCGGCTGGCGCGACATCGCCTGGCGCACCTGGCAGGAGGTGAACCAGGACCGCCTGACCGTGGTGGCCGGCAGCGTCACCTACTTCACCCTGCTGGCGGTGTTTCCGGCCCTGGGGGTGTTCGTCTCGCTCTACGGCCTGATCGCCGACGTCAAGGCGGTCGAGGAACAGCTGAAGGACCTCTCCGCGGTGTTTCCGCCCGAGGCGGTCAAGCTGATCGGCGAGCAGATGCTGCGGCTGGCGACCGGCAAGCCCGGCGGCCTCTCCCTGGCCTTCGTGGTCAGCCTGCTGCTCTCGCTGTGGAGCGCGGCGGCCGGGATGCGCTCGCTCTTCGACGGCCTGAACATCGCCTATGACGAGACCGAGAAGCGCGGTTTCGTGCGGCTGAGCGCCCTGACCTATGGCTTCACGGCGGCGCTGATCGTCTTCCTGATGCTGGTCAGCGCGATCCTGGTGGCGGCGCCGATCGTGCTGGAGGCGGCGGGGCTGCGGACCGACTGGCTGATCGCCGTGCGCTGGCCGCTGGTGTTCGCGGTCGCCGCGGCCGCCGTCTCCGCCACCTACCGGTTCGGTCCCTCCCGCCAGCCGGCCCGCTGGCGCTGGGTGGTTCCCGGGGGGACAGCGGCGGCGGCCCTGTGGATGGCCGGCTCGGCCGGCTTCTCCTGGTACCTGAACCATGTGGCCAGCCTGGACGCCACCTACGGCTCCCTGGGCGCGGTGATCGGCTTCATGCTGTGGGTCTGGTTCTCGGTCCTGGTGGTCCTGGTGGGCGCCGAACTGAACGCCGAGATCGAACACCAGACCGCCCTCGACTCGACCACCGGCAAGCCCGAGCCGATGGGAAAGCGCGGGGCGGCCATGGCGGACACGGTGGGGGTACGGTTCGGGGGCCTGCGCAAGCTGCTCGGCGCCGCGCGGAAGCAGGTGCAGGGCCTGCTCAAGCGGCGAAGCAAGTCGCGCTAGCCCAGTTGCTCCCCATCGGGGGAGCTCCCGCGAAGCGGGTGAGGGGGTCCGCTCAGAAGGATCGACTGGGCGCCTCGGAGATGCCGACAGGGCCTCGGCGGCGCCATCGTGAAGGACCCCCTCCCGTCATTCGCGCCACTGCGTTACAAGCCCTTGATACCCAATGGAAAGTAACAAAATCAGTCAGTTAGAAATGTCGAAGCCGCCTGTGTCTGTAACACATGATGCGGATAACGACATGCCAACTGGACTGATCCGCCGTGCTGGCGGGATGTACTCCACCCGTCGCCGGATACCCCTCGCCCTGGTGCCCCACTACAAGGGTAAAGCTGAGGAAGTTCGGGCGCTTGGCACGAACAACCCCACAGAGGCGCGAAGGCTGCACGCCTTAATGTGGGTGCAGCTAGATTAAGAGTTCGAGGCCGCCCGGAAGGCCATGGCAGAGGCCCCGCCCCGCCCTCTCCGCATCCCGCACACCATGACCGAACATGACATCGAGAGCATCGAGTTCTGGGAGCGGGAGAGCCTAGCGGAGGAGTTCGACCCGGCACGTAAACTTGCAGCGCAGGCACGGGCTGAGGACCGCGAACGCTGGGAGGCTGAGGCGCGACAGGAGCAGGCTTCCCGCAAGCGAGAGGCGGACGCTGAGAAGGTTGCCAAGGGCGCAATACGGGGTAACCCGCGCTGTTTCGATCAGAGGGACCCCCTCGCGACAGGACATCAAAAATATGCTTTCAGTTTACTCTCGCACTGGAAGGCAAAAATACTGGAGCTTTATATCGCTAAGTTTGATCGCATCATCCACGACAACCTTTCCGTCTTCCAGCGCATCCAACCCTTCTTGCATGTAATTTTCAAAGAAGCTCTGCATGACCGCCTCTACGTAATCGTAGAAATGAGAGGCGACTTGGTGAATCTCGCCCATGATGCGATCCACGGCCTCGGCCCGATCCTTGTTTCCGGTCACCGAAATCATCATGAGCGTATTGAGGGTTTGGGCGCTGCCGTAGAGCACCGCGCCCCGGTGGCAGGTGTGAAAATCGGATAGGTCATCGTCTGCGGTCATGGCGTCATAGGCGACGCCTGCCGCCTCGTCGTCATTGTGGAACGCAACCTTGTGCCGCAGCCGCTCAATGACGCTTTGGTAGCCTGTCGATAGTTTTCCGGCCTCGGCGCGTAGGGCCCTGATGGCATCCTTCGCGGAAAGGTCGGGGGCCGACTTAAGCTCGCGACGCGCCATCTCCAGTCCCGCGCTTCCTGGCGGCAGGTCAACGCTCTCAAGTTGCACCAACCGCGCCAACGTAAGGAGCCTCTGCCGCTTGTTGTCGGCTTTTTGGCCCATAGGCGCGCCCGCGCCCGAAAAATATCGGCTGATCTCACGCCACGCAGCCTTGGCCTCTGCAACGCGTTTATACTTCCTAAGCATCGCCACGTTCGCTCCGCATAAGACCCAGCCCTCATAGAGGCGGCCAGCTAGGAAACGCGCGTTAATAAGAGTGAGGGCGTTGCTTGCCTCGTTATGGATCTCACTCCCACCCGACCTCATCGCAACCAGCATTTGGAACCTGAGGAGATTTATCTCGTTCCCGAGTTGTCCCATTTTCAGGATGAACATCCGCTCATCGTCCGGGACGACATCTAGCTGGGCCTTCGTATACTTGAGCCGATATACCTCTAGCATTGTGGGCAACTATTCTAACACGTCAGTCGGCTGTCAGGACAGCTTTGAACCCGAGAGCCCGGTAGGCTTCTATGACCTCAGCGGCGCGGTTCACGCTTCTCTCGAACAGCTCCATGAATATGTCAGACAGCTTATTTGATATATAGAGCTCAATCGTATCTCTAACTTCCATTTGATCAGCAATGTCTAGCCATTCTCTTATATGATCCAGGCACTCAACATTCATTCTGTCTTTATATTCGCCAAGCTTTTCTACAAAGATTTTCGCTTCGATGCGCACAAGATCGATGGGTGAGTGTTCTTCATTACTTCTTATGGACGCGATTTGTTCAAGGAAGACCCCATAAACGTTCTCCGCGACCGGCCTTGCTCGGAAGGTGATGAAATGATCGACCGCGCCGGTCATAGCGTTTCCGGCATTGCGGCCCATCTCAAGGGCTTCGGCGTTCGCCGCGTCATGGGCCTTCTTCGCGTCAAGCTGGGACGCACGCTCCTCCCTACTCTTCCCAAATCCAAACAGCTTCATCGTGTCGCTCCTCGGCGGTGAGAGTTCGGAACCAGGGCGTTACCGCCAGTAGGCGGCTCAGAGCGTCACCATAGCAGGTCAGTGTCGGAGACGAAGGCTCGTCGGGTTGAACGGGCGGCCCTTCCCAAGCCTGCCGTTTCTGCTACACAGGCCCCTCACCTAGGTAGCACACGACATTACCTAAGTGATTGATTTTGTTGATGATGGTAAAAGTCCCGTCATTCGCGCCACCTCGCCCGACAGGGGAGGAATTCGCCCTACCCGAACTCGTCCTCCAGCGCCGCCAGGCGGGCCGCCTGGTCCTCGGCGATCAGGGGGTTGATGACGTCGTCCAGGGCCTCGCCCTCCATCACCTTGGGCAGGTTGTAGAGGGTCAGGTTGATGCGGTGGTCGGTGACCCGGCCCTGCGGGAAGTTGTAGGTGCGGATCCGCTCGGAGCGGTCGCCGGAGCCCACCTGGCTCTTGCGGGCCTCGGAACGGGCGCTGTCCAGGGCCTCGCGCTGCTGGTCGTACAGCTTGACCTTCAGCGCCTTCATGGCTCGGGCGCGGTTCTGGTGCTGCGACTTCTCCGAGCTGGTCACCACGATGCCGGTCGGCAGATGGGTGATGCGCACGGCCGAGTCGGTCTTGTTGACGTGCTGGCCGCCGGCCCCGGACGAGCGGTAGGTGTCGATGCGCAGGTCCTGGTCGCGGATGTCGATCTCCACGTCCTCAGGCTCGGGCAGGACGGCGACGGTGGCGGCCGAGGTGTGTATGCGCCCCTGGGCCTCGGTGGCCGGCACCCGCTGCACCCGGTGGACGCCGCTCTCGAACTTCAGCCGACCGAACACGCCGTCGCCGGTGACCGAGGCCACGACCTCCTTGAAGCCGCCCATCTCGCCCTCGGACAGGCTGTCGATCTCCACCCGCCAGCCGCGGGTCTGGGCGTAGCGCTGGTACATGCGGAACAGGTCGCCGGCGAACAGCGCCGCCTCGTCGCCCCCCGTGCCGGCGCGGACTTCCAGGATGGCGGACGCGTTCTCGTCGCGATCTTTGGGGGCCAGCAGCAGGGCGACCTCATGCTCGAGGGCCGGCAGCTTGTCCTTCAGCGCCTCCAGCTCGTCGCGGGCCAGGCCGGCCATCTCGGCGTCGCCGGACGCGGCCATCTCCTCCAGCTCCGGCCCCTCGGCCTTGACCCGCTCCAGGGCCATGACCGCGTCGGCCACCGGCTTCAGCTCGGCGTGCTCCTTGCCCAGCCGCACGATCTCGGGGCCGCCGGTGGCCGCACCCATGCGCGCCTCGATCTCGCGGAAGCGGTCGAGCACCTGGTCGAGCCTGGCCTGGGGGAGTCGCACGTAAGGGTCCTTTGGCGGGCGCTGTCTGTAGCCGAGACGACGGCTTCCGCCAATTGATGTATGATCGCCGCGCGGAGGGACCCGCCATGTCGATGTACCACGACGGCAACCGGAACCTGCAGGACGCCTTCGGCAGCCGCGCCCTGGCCGACCGGCTGGAAGAGAAGCTTTGGCGCGAGCGGTTCACCGAAGGCGATGCGGCGTTCATCGCCGCCCAGAGCTTCTTCTTCCTGGCCACCGCCGATGCGCAGGGGCGGCCCGACTGCTCGTTCAAGGGCGGCCCGCCGGGGTTCGCGCGAGTGGCGGCCCCGGACCTGCTGCTGTTCCCGGACTATGACGGCAACGGCATGTTCAAGAGCCTGGGCAACCTGGCGGCCAATCCGCACGTCGGCCTGCTGTTCATCGCCATGGGCGACAAGCCAGGCCGCCTGCGAGTGAACGGCCGCGCCGAGGTGGTGGCCGCCGATCCCGCCATGGCCGGCATGCCGGGCGCCCAGCTGATGGTGAAGGTCACGCCGACGGACATCTTCCCCAACTGCCCGCGCTACATCCCGCGGATGATCCTGGAAGCGGCCTCGCCCTACGCCCCGGCCGCCGATGCGGCGCCGCTGGAGCCGAAGTGGAAGGCCTTCCCCGACTTCGCCGACGTCGTCCCGCCCCGCCGCGCCTAGACCCGGTGACGCCCAGGTAGCCATCGCGCCCCCTGCCTCTCCTGCCTGCAGCGGAAAGGAAAGGCGAAGCAAAAAAGCCCCCGCCGTCGCCGGCAGGGGCCTCTTCGATGCGCGGATGCGCGGATCGCTTAGGCGCGTTCGCCGGACAGGGCGGCGTTGCCGAACATGCCCAGCTTGACGTTGCCGGTCATCTTGTCGCCGTCCACCTTGGCGGTGAATTCGAGCTTCATCGGCATCGGGTTGGTGATGTCGGTGCTCCAGGTGAGTTCGTCGCCGTTCACCTTGCCGCTGACGTCCGCGGTGCCCATCTGGCCCACGGTCGTGCCGCTGAAGGTGTCGCCGTTGGTGGTGATGGTCGCCGTCACCACCTGCGCGCCCATCGGCGTGTTGATGGTGATCTTCCAGGCGCCGTCTGCTGCGGACATGATGGTCTCCCTCGTTGTGAGCGGCACCTAAGCGCGGATGCCGGGACCGCGCAAGAGTGACGCGGGCGTCACTTTTGTGAAAAGGCTGTTACTCCGCCGCCTGCAGCGCGGCTTTTTCGGCCGCTTGCAGCTCGGCCGCCTTGGCCTCGACCAGGTCCACGATGTGGTCGACCATGCTGTCGTTGTCGACCTTGTGGTCCTGGCGGCCGGCCACATAGACCATGCCTGCACCTTTGCCGCCACCTGTGAAGCCCAGGTCGGTCATCAGCGCCTCGCCGGGCCCGTTCACCACGCAGCCGATGATCGACAGGCTGAGCGGGGTGGAGATGTGCGCCAGCCGCGCCTCCAGCGCCTCCACCGTCTTGATCACGTTGAAGCCCTGCCGCGCGCAGGACGGGCAGGCGATGATGTTCACCCCGCGGTGGCGCAGGCCCAGCGACTTCAGCAGGTCGAAGCCGACCTTGATCTCCTCCACCGGGTCGGCCGCCAGGCTGACGCGGATGGTGTCGCCGATCCCGGCCCACAGCATCGCGCCCATGCCGATCGACGACTTCACCGTGCCGGTGCGCAGCGCCCCGGCTTCGGTGATCCCCAGGTGCAGCGGGCAGTCGATGAGCTCGGCCAACTGCTGGTAGGCGGCCACGGTCATGAAGATGTCCGAGGCCTTCACGCTGATCTTGAACTCGTGGAAGTCGTGGTCCTGCAGGATGCGGGCATGGCGCAGAGCTGAGTCCACCATCGCCTGCGGGCAGGGCTCGCCGTACTTCTCCAGCAGGTCGCGCTCCAGCGAGCCGGCGTTGACGCCGATGCGCATGGAGCAGCCGTGGTCGCGGGCCGCCTGGATCACGTCGCGCACCCGATGCGCATTGCCGATGTTGCCGGGGTTGATCCGCAGGCAGGCTGCGCCAGCCTCGGCCGCCTCGATGCCGCGCTTGTAGTGGAAGTGGATGTCGGCCACGAGCGGGACCTTGGCCGCCCTGGCGATGGTCCGGAACGCCGCCGTAGAGTCCTCGTCGGGACAGGAGACGCGGACGATATCGGCGCCGGCCTCCTCCAGCTGGCGGATCTGGCCGATGGTCGCGTTGGCGTCCGCGGTCAAGGTGTTGGTCATCGACTGGACGGTGATCGGCGCGTCGCCGCCCACCTCCACATTGCCGACGCGGATCTTGCGGCTGGGCCGCCGCTGGATCGCGCGCCAGGGGCGCACGGACGTGTGGTCTTGGTGATCGTGATCGCTCATCGCGTCGGCAAAATAAGCCCTTCGGCCCGGTTTCCCAAGCGCGCTCTCTATGGCGCCGTCGGGCCGGCCGCCAGCTTCGAGGCCAGCACCTGTTGGGCGGGCAGGATGCCGCGCGAGGCGCCGCCGACGAACACCTGGAAGTCCTGGGGCACCGAGACGTCCAGGGTCAGGCCGGCCAGCGAGGGGACGCGATAGGCCTCGCCCGCGGTGAGTTGGCGGGCGAAATAGACCGAGCCATCGGCGCCGCGCACGATCAGCGAGGCGTTCTTCAGCGCCTGGACCGTGACCGTCGAGGCGATTCGCGGGTTGCCGGCGTCATAGACCTTGCCCTTGATCTGGAAGAGCGGCGGCAGCGAGGCCAGGTCCACCTTGGGCGCCTCGTTGGCCGGCTTGGGCTTGCTGGCGGCGGCGGGATCGGCCTTCAGCCCCATGGCCTCCGCGAGCCCGGGGGTCTCGTAGGGCGGCGGGGTGGTGCTTTCCACCGGCGCCGGCAGGGGCGAGCCCAGCCGCATGACGCCGGGCTTCATGTTGCGCAGCGCCTGGTTCGCGAACGCCTCGGGGGCCAGCGGCGGCGGCGGGACATTGGCCATCATGGCGCGCTGGGCGACGTTCCACAGCACGATGGCGGCCACGATCACCAGGGCGCCGATCAGGAAGGCGGCGACCCGCGGGTCGCGCTCCTCCGGCATGCCGACTGGCGCGCGCAGCGTCTCTTCCAGCACCGGCTCGTCGGTCTTGAAGCGCTCGACCGCGACGTCCGGGTCGACCCCCAGCGCGGTCGCGTAGGCGCGGATGTAGCCGACGGTGAACGGCCGCGAGGGCAGCAGGTCCAGTTGCGTCGCCTCGATCGCCTCCAGATAGGCGCGGCGCACCCGGGTCTGGTCGGCCACCTGCTGCACGGTCAGCTTCCGCGTCTCGCGGATCGCCTTCAGGGCCTCGCCCAGGCTCTCGAAGGCCAGCAGCGGATCCACCGGGGGCGGCGGGCCCGGCGGCGGCGCGTCCGCGCTGGCGACGCCCAGGGCGCGCTCCCGCAAGGCGGCCCGATCGGCCTGCTTCCTGGAGAGACGCTTGCGTAACACCTGGGGCCTGCAGTTTCCGTAGGACGACCGCCGACCCTTAGGCTGCGTCGCGGTCAGACGGCGAGGTAGAGTTTGCGCGCCAGGGTTTCAATCTCGTTGCGCACCGAGCCGGCGCTGGACTTCAGCAGGGCCGAGACCCCGCGCCGCGCCGCCTCGCGGTCGCAGCCCAGCACCATCTGCTTCACCGGCCCGATGCCGGCCGGCGGCATCGAAAGCCGCTCGAAGCCCAGCGCCACCAGGGCGAAGGCCTCCAACGGCCGGCCGGCCATCTCGCCGCAGACGCTGACCGAGGTGCCGGTCTCCGCGCAGGCCCGCTGGATGGTCTCCAGGGCCCGCAGCGCCGGCGGCGACAGCGGGTCGTAGCGGTCGGCCATCCGCGGGTTGCCCCGGTCGGCGGCGAACAGATACTGCATCAGGTCATTGGTGCCGACGCTGACGAAGTCGGTCATCGGCAGCAGCGCGTCCAGGTGCCAGATCAGCGACGGCGCCTCGATCATCGCCCCCACGTCCAGGCGCGACGGCGCCGGGCGGCCGCGCCGCTGGGCCCAGGCCACCTCGGTGTCCACCCAGCCGCGGGCGGCGCGGAATTCGTCCACATTGGCCACCAACGGGAACATGATCCGGAGCGGCCGCCCCCGCGCCGCCGCGATCAGTGCGCGTAGCTGCAGCCGCAGCAGGGCCGGGCGATCCAGGCCCATGCGGATCGCCCGCCAACCCAGCGCCGGATTGTCCTCCCGCTCGGCCTCCATGTACGGCAGCACCTTGTCGCCGCCGAGGTCGAGGGTGCGGAAGGTCACCGGCAGGTCGCCCGCCGCATCCATCACCCGCGAGTAGAGCTGGGTCTGGGCGTTGAACCGCGGCATCTCCTCGGAGACCATGAACTGGAACTCGGTGCGGAACAGGCCGATGCCCTCCGCCCCGGTCTCCGCCAGGCTCTCCAGGTCCACATCCAGGCCGGCGTTCATCAGCAGCGAGATCTTCACCCCATCGCGGGTGAAGGCCGGGGTGTCCTTGAGCTTGGCGAACTCGGCCTGCCGCTGGCGGCGCACGTCGATGCGAGCCTTGATGGCGTTCACGACGTCGGGGCGCGGGCGCAGATAGGCTTCGCCGGTCTCGGCGTCGACGATCACCGGATCGCCCTCCGACACCCGGTCCCGCAGGCCCGACAGGCGGCCGACGCAGGGGATGTCCAGGGCACGCGCCACGATGGCGGCGTGGGAGGCCGAGGACCCCTCTTCCAGCAGCAATCCCCGCAATTTGGTGCGGTCGTATTCCAGCAGGTCGGCGGGGCCCAGGTTGCGGGCGATCAGGATGGCGTTGTCCGGCAGCTCGCGGGCCACGCTGCCGTCGCCGGACAGGTGGCGCAGCAACCGGTCGTTGAGGTCTTCCAGGTCGTGCAGCCGCTCGCGCAGATAGGGGTCGCGGGCCTGGCCCAGGCGGGCGCGATGCTCGGAGCGCACCCGCTCCACCGCGGCCTCGGCGGTCAGGCCGTTCTTCACCGCGTCCTCGAGGCTGCGGTTCCAGCTCGTGGAGTGGGCGAACATCCGGTAGCTCTCGAGCACCTCGTAGGAGGCGTCGACCAGGCCGCTCTGGCCCTCTAGCATCTTGTCGATCTGCGCCTTCAGCCCGGCCAGCGCCCCGGTCAGCCGCCGCTGCTCGGCCGCCACGTCGTCGGACAGCAGCTGCGAGGAGGCCACCGGCGGCTCGTGCAGCACCACCACCCCATAGGCCAGGCCCTCGGCGAACTTGGAGCCGATGAGCCGCTCCGGCCGGCGCGGGGCGATTTCCACGCCCTCCAGCTCCTCGACGGTGATCAGCTCGCCCGAGGCCACCATCTCGGCCAGGACCATGGCCACGATCTGCAGGTCGTCGACCTCGTCCTCGGTGTAGGTGCGCGCCGCGCGGTTCTGCACCACCAGCACGCCGATCGCCCGGCCGCCGCGCAGCAGCGGCACGCCGAGGAAGCCGTGGAGGGGGCTTTCGCCGGTCTCCGGCCGGAACGAGAACGCCTGGTGCTCCGGCGCGTCGGCCAGGTTCAGCGGCGACCCCAGCCGGATGATCTCGCCCACCAGGCCCTCGCCGGGCTTCATCCGCGTCACGTGAACGGCGGTGGTGTCCAGGCCCTCGGTGGCGAACAGCTCCATCTCGCCGGTCGCGCGCCGCAGGTAGATCGAGCAGACGTCGGCCACCATGGAGAGCGCGATGATGCGCACCACCATGTCCAGGCGCACCTGGGCGGGCCCGCCTCCGGCGAGCGCCTCCCGGATTTGCCGCAGCAGGCTGCGGGGTCCACGTATGGCGACAGACGCGACCATCCTGAACGAAACGTCCTCCCTGTTCTTTCGGCGCTGACTAGCAGGAATTCCTGTCAGAATGGAGACTCAAAGCTTGGACGTGCCCCTTCCGCTGCGGAATGCCTAGGCAGCGGGCAGCACCAGGGGTGTCGCCGAACCGGCTTCGCCCGCAGGCGGGATCGGACTAGGTTGTGGCCGTGGCCCTCGATGACATTCCCAGCTCCACCTTAACCCCGCCCGCGCCGTTCCCGGGCGAGCGCGATCCGTTCCTTCCACTGATGATGGCCAAGGCGATCACGCGATCGATCGACGGCTGGCCGCGGCAGGTGTTCGAGCAGGCCGCCTGGCGTCCGCCATTCCCTGGCGCGGTGACGTTCATCATGGACCCGGACGCGCTGAAGGTCCTGTTCGTCGAACAGGCCTCGGCCTTCACCCAGGGCGCCATGTTCCGCCGGATGATGCGGCCAGTCTGGGGCGAAGGGATACTCACCTCGGAAGGCGCGAAGTGGCGCTGGCAACGGCATGCCGGCGCGCCCGCCTTCCGTCCGGCGCAGATGCACGCCCTGGCGCCGTCCATGAGCGGTGTCGCGGAGGCGGCGCTAGTGCGGTGGCGCTCGAGCCCGCGGATCGACCTCCCTACCGAGGCTGCGCGCATCACCTTCGACGTCATCTTGGACACCATGCTGTCCGGTGGCGACGACTTCGACCGCGATACGGCGAGCGCCCGAATCGAGGCCTTCACCGCCCAGGTCGGGAAGATGAAGCTCAGCTATTTCTTCGCGCCCGACGCCCACCACGAAGACCGACTGAATCCACCGACTGCCGCGGGTGAGGCGTTGCGGGGCGACATCGCCGCCATGGTGCGCCGCCGCCGGGCCGCGCCGCCGCGAGGCGACCTCTTGGACCTGCTGCTCGCCGCCCGCGACCCCGAGACGGGCCAGGCGATGGACGACGAAATCCTGCGCGACAACATCCTCGGCTTCATCATGGCCGGCCACCAAACCAGCTCGGTGGCCCTGACCTGGTCGCTCTACCTGGCCTCGGCGCACGAGCCGACGGCCCGACGGCTGCGCGCCGAGGTCGCCGCGGTCGCGGGCGACCAGCCCATCGGCCCTGACCACGTCGAGAACCTGGTCTTCACCCGCCAGGTAATCCAGGAGGCCATGCGTCTCTATCCGCCGGCCTTCCAGCTCTACCGAATCTGCACTCGAACGACCGAGGTCGGTGGGATCGCCGTCCGGGCGGGTCAGCGAATCCTGATCCCGATCTATGCCCTGCACCGTCACCGCCGCTGGTGGCGCGACCCGGACGCCTTCGACCCGGACCGCTTCGGCCCGGGCCAGCCCATGCCGGACCGGCACCTCTACATGCCCTTTGGCGCGGGCCCGCGCATCTGCCTGGGCGCGGCCTTCGCCATGACGGAGCTAGTGGTGATGCTGGCGACTCTGATGCGCGGGGCGACCTTCACCGTCGCGCCCGGACACCGCGTGTGGCCCCGGGCCAACCTGACCATCTTGCCCGAAGGCGGGTTGCCCATGGACGTAGTGTTGCGGTCATGAGCAGGCGAATGCGGTGGCTGCGGCCGGGATGACGGACGCTTTGTCAGCGGCCCATTGAACGCAAACGCCTCACCGCCCCGTGAACTCCGCCGGCCGCTTCTCCATGAAGGCTTTCATGCCCTCCATGGCGTCGGCCGTGCGCAGCAGCGGCAGGAGTTGCAGGAACACGTGGTGCACGTGCTCGTCGAAGCCTTCCGACAGGCCCATGCGCATCAGCCGCTTGGATGCCTGCACCGCCAGCGGCGCGTTGGCGGCGATCTCCAGCGCCATGGCGCGGGCGGCGCCCGCCACCTCGGCCTCGGGCACGGCGCGGGAGGCCAGGCCCATCTCCACGCAATCGGCGGCCGTCAGGGTGCGGCCGGTGAAGATGATCTCCGCGGCCTTCGACCAGCCCAGCAGGCGCGGCAGGATCCAGGTGCCACCGCTCTCGGGCACGATCCCGCGCTTGGTGAAGGCGGCGGCCATCTTCGCGCCCTGCGCCATGATCCGGATGTCGCAGCCCAGCGCGGTGTCCATGCCATAGCCCGCCGCCGAGCCGTTCATGGCGCAGATGGTCGGCGTGCCCAGGTTGAACAGCACCGTGGGCGGCGTCGCGCGCAGGTCGATGTCGGTGGAGGTGGATGCGCCCTCAAGCCCCGTGCTGCCGCCGGTCGCGCCGCGCAGGTCCAGCCCGGCGCAGAACGCGCGGCCCGTGCCGGTGAGGATGATGCAACGCACGTCCCGGTCGCGGTCCGCCTTCAGCAGCAGCTCGGTGAGCTGCTGAAGCATCGGCCCGGAGATGGTGTTCATCCGGTCCGGCCGGTTGAGGGTCAGCGTGGCGACGTGGTCGCTGACCTCGTAGAGCACCTCGTCCCCGGACTGGGACGCTTCGGCCAGGGACTGGGAGACGGGCGCGCCGCTGTCGGCAGGAGCCATGGGAATATCCTCCTTCAGATGTTGCTTGTCGCCAGCCTACCCCCTTGCCGTTGCGCAAGGGCGCCGAAATCGCGGCGCCCCCGCACTAGGGTCCAGACTCAAATAGGCCTTCGCAATTTTAATACCATAGCCAGCGACACCCGCTGATCTCGGCGAAGGCCAGGACCCAGAACCGATAGCTGAGACGCGGGCTGGACGGGCTCAGCGCGCCCGGAGCCCACGTCTGAGCCCTTCCGTCTGGGTCCCGGCCTTCGCCGGGATGAGCGGTATTGAGTACGGACCCTAATGCGCGCCGGGCGCGGCGGCATTCGGACCATCCAGCCAGCGCGACATCGGCTTGCTGAAGGCGTTCAGGATGAAGGCCAGGGACGCGTAGTGCGGCGCGTAGAGCTGATGGCCACCGCCAGGGCCGCCGAGATCAGCAGCATAACCACGCCGCCGCGGTTCTCGCCCACCTTCGCCCGCTCCGCCTCCGGCGCCGAGACCGCCAGCCCCCAGCCGGCGACCGACAGGCCGGCGAGATTGGCCGCATAGACCCACACCGCGGGCGGTAGGCTGGCGTAGCGGCCCATCACCATGCTGGAAAACGGGATGAAGGTGACCATCAGCAGGTGGATCAGCCACCAGTTCACATACTGCTGCCCCACCGGCTCGTGCCCCGTGCGATCCTTCACGACCGATCGCCAGCGGCCGCCCAGCACCGCGAAGCTCAGCACATAGGGCCAGAACTTCGGGGCCAGCGCGCCAAGCGCGTCGAGCAGGTCCTGGCTGGAGTGCGGCTCGAACCCCTCGGGCAGGCGGATCTCGAGCACGAGCAGGGTCATGGCTACGCCGTAAATGGAGTCCGCCAGGCCATCGAGTCGGCGCCGTGAGTACATGGCCGCCATACTGCGGCGGGTTCCGGAGCCGCGCCAAGGGGATATGCTTGAGCTTCCGCGTCGTCGGGGGCATCGTCCGGGGCAGCGACAAGGGGTCTCGGGGGAACATATGCGGAAATGGGTGGCCTTTGGGCTGGCCTGGGCCTTGATCCTGGGCGGCGCGTTCCTGGCGCATACGATCCAGACCGACCGTGGGAACGTCAGCGTCGCCGAGGTGAGCTTCCCGGCGGAGGCCAAGGTCACCATCTCGGGCCTGCTCTACACGCCCAGGACCGCCACCGCCGCGACGCCGGCGCCCGCCATCCTGGTCAGTCACGGCTACATCAACACCCGCGAGATGCAGAGCCCGTTCGCCATCGAGCTGGCCCGGCGCGGCTACGTGGTGCTGGCCATGGACATGACCGGCCACGGCTACTCCGGCGGCATCGTCGGTACGGCCGGGTTCGGCGGCCCGGCGGCGCTGAAGTACCTCAAGAGCCTGCCGGTGGTGGACAAGGCCCACGTCGGCATGGAGGGCCATTCCATGGGCGGCGGGCCGGTGATGGCCGCGGCCGTCTCCGACCCGGACGGCTACCGCTCGATCGTGCTGGCCGGCTCGACGCCGGGCCTGCTGGGCGCCGCCGCGCCGGCCAACCCGCGGAACCTGGCGGTGGTGTTCGGCCAGTTCGACGAGTTCGCGCCGCTGATGTGGCAGGTGCCCAAGGGCTCGCTGGTCAACACCTCCAAACGGCTGCAGGCGATTTTCGGCGTCACCGGGCCGATCCAGGAGGACCGCGTCTATGGCGATATCGCCGCCGGCACCGCCCGCGTCCTGGCCAACCCGCCGGTCACCCACCCCTGGGAGCACTTCTCCAGCGCCGGGGTCGGGGACGCGGTCGACTGGTTCCAGCGCACCCTGCCGGCCCCCGCCGCCAAGCCGGTGGCCAACCAGGTCTGGCTCTGGAAGGACATCGGCACCCTGATCGCCTTCGTCGGCATGGTCGGGCTGATCCTGGCGACCTTCGACCTCCTGCTGACACTGCCGGCGTTCGCGGGCCTGAACGAAACCGCCCGGCCGGTGGTCGAGCGGCGCAATGGCCGCTGGTGGCTGTCGCTGGCGATCACCGCGGGCCTGCCGGCCCTGACCTACTTCCCGCTGATGAAAGTCGGCCAGCGGTTCTTTCCCATGGCCGCGTTCCCGCAGTGGATCCAGAATCAGCTGCTGGTCTGGGCGCTGGGGACCGCGCTTCTGACCCTGTTGATCGGCCTGGTGCTGCGCTCGAAGCCGGCGTTCAGCAACCGCTGGGGGCTCTCGGCGGCGGCGGCCCTGGCGACCATGGCCGTGGCTTATGTCTCGCTGGTGATTGTCGATGCGGCGTTCAAGGTCGACTACCGCTTCTGGGTGCTGGGCCTGAAGCCGCTCAGCCCCGCCCGGGCGCTCGAACTCCCCGCCTATCTGGTGCTCTGGACGTTGTTCTTCCTGGTCGCCATGCGGTCGCTGGCGGCCACGATCGCGGTGCGCGGGGAGGGGGCCTTCGCCGCGCTCGCCTGGGCCAAGATCGCCATGGCCGCGGGCTTCGGCGTGCTGGTGATCTGGGAATACGCCACCCTGTTCACGACCGGCTTCCTGGGCACCCCCACCGAGCCGCTGAACGTCATCGTGGCGATCCAGTTCGTGCCGCTGCTGGCGATCATCGGGATCATCGGGGCCTTCACCTACCGGCGCACCAACTCCTATGTCCCTGGCGCCCTGATCTGCGCCCTGCTGATCAGCTGGTACGTCACCTCCGGCACCGCCAACCACTGGGCGCCCGGCTTCGCGCCGCAGCTGCCGGGGGCGAGCGCGCGCAAGTAGGGGTAGCGACCGCGAGGCGGCGGAGGCGTTGACGGCGACGCCCCGCCTCCGGATGGTGGACGCGCAACCCTGAAGGAGGCCTCCTTGACGTCACTGGCGATCGGCGCAGCCCTGCTGCTCGCGGCGGCGACCCCGGGCCCGCCGGCCGTCGGCCCGATCGCGCCGGACGTCGTCTACAGCGGCGCCTGGCACGAGCAGGCGCGTACCCCCGCGGGGCTGACCAAGGGTTGCGAATGGGCGGTCACGGCGTATGGCCGCGACGACAAGGGCCGGATCACGGTCCACGAATCCTGCCACCCGGGCCGCCAGGATGCGGCCGAGCGCGCGATCGAAGGGTCGGGCGAAGTCCGCGACCCCGGCCTTAACGCCACGGTCCTCTTCCGCTACCGGCTCGGGCCGCTGCGGCCCACCCGCGAGATGCGCATCATCGCCATCGATCCGGACGGCGCCTGGTACATCTCGGCCGAACCCGGCATCGAGCACGTCTACGTCTTCACGCGCGAGACGGCGCCGCCGGTGGAGACTGTGCGCGGCCTCGCGAAGCGCCTGCGCGATCTGGGCTACCGCGGCGCGCTGGAGATCCTGGCGACGCCGGGGCGGGACCGGGCGTCCGAGACGCCCTGACGTCAGCCCGCCAGCCTGATCCGATAGGCGCACCGCCGCGCGCCGGCCAGGATGTGGTCGGTGCGCTCGACGCTGACGTCCGGCCCCAGCGCCTCGCGGAAGACCTGCAGTTCGGCGCGGCAGAATCCCTGGCAGGCGGCCGCCGCCGCGCAGATGGGGCAGTGGTTTTCCACGAGAAGGAAGCCGCCGCCAGGGTCGGGCGTCCAGTCGGCCATGTAGCCTTCCGTCGTCCGAAGTTCGGCCAGCCGGGCGACGCGGGCTTCCAGCCGCTTCGCCCCGGCCAGCGCCGTCGTATAGGCCCGCACCGTCGCCTGCTCGCGCCGGGCGACCAGGCGTTCGACCCCGTCCTCCCCGAACTCGGCGCGGACGGCGTCCAGCATCTCCAGGGTCAGTTGGGCGTGGGTGTCGGGGAACCGGACCTGGGCCATGTCGGTCAGCGACCAGGTGCGCCGCGGCCGGCCCACGCCGCGGCGTTCGTCGGTGTGGGCCACCAGCCCGTCGGCGACGAGGCGCTCCAGATGTTGCAGGGTGGCCTGCCGGCTGACCCCCAGGACCGCTGCCAGGGCGAGGGTCTCCGCCGGTCCGCGGGTCTTGAGCTGGAACAGGATGCGGTCGGCCGGCGCATGCATTTGACAATCATTGTATTGCAAAATCCGGAGGCGCGGTCTATCGCCAATTTGACATGGCTGAAGTTGTCAAAATGAACGAAGCCACCGGCTGGGCGGACCTGCTGGCGGAGGGGCGGCTGCCGCGCTTCGCCCTGATCTGCCTGGGCGTCTGGTTGAACGCCGCCGACAGCCTGGTCACCGCCACCATCATGCCCAGCGTCGGCGCCGACCTCGGCGGCTATGCCTACTTCAGCTGGGCCACCGCCGGTTATTTCGTCGGCGCGATCCTGGCCGGGGCCAGCTCCGGGCGGCTGTCGGAAAGGTTCGGCCTCCGATCGGCCACCGCGGTGGCGGGGCTGGTGATGGTGGCGGGCTGTCTCATCAGCGCGATGGCCCCCAATGTGGGCCTGTTCCTGGCCGGCCGCCTGATCCAGGGCCTGGGCTCCGGGTGGATCTCCGGCTTTGCCATGGTCGCCATCGCGCTGCTGTTCCCCGAGCGCCACCTGGCTCGGGTGTTCGCCGCCGTCACCTTCGTGTGGGGCATCGCCACGGTGCTGGGCCCGCTGTTCGGCGGCCTGGTCCTGGAGGGCGGCCATTGGCGCGACGTGTTCTGGCTGTTCGCGGCCCAGGCCGGACTGTTCAGCCTCGCCGCGCCCTTCCTGCTGGGCGGCGCGGGCCGGGCCAGCGGCGGTCCGGGCATTCCCTGGGCGCAACTGGGCGTGCTGGGGTTGGGCGTCGGCGCCATCGCCGTCGCCAATGTGGTGACCAACCTGCCCGTCGCCGTGGCCCTGGTCGTCGGCGGCCTGGTGATCCTGGTCCTGGTCGTACGCCTCGACGATCGGCTGCGGGTGCGCCTGCTGCCCCATCGCGCGGGCGATGTCAGGACGGTGGTCGGCGCCGGCTATGCGGCGATGTTCGCGCTCACCGCCGCCTCGATGGGCTTTTCCATCTATGGCCCGGCGATCCTGCAGCAGACTCGCGGCTTCACCCCACTGTGGGCCGGCTACGCGGTGGGCGCGGAATCGATGGCTTGGACAATCACCGCCATGGCGGTCGCCGGCGCCGGCGCGGTCTGGGACGCCCGCTGGGTTCGCATCGGGGCCCTGCTGCTGATTTCCAGCCTGGTCATGCTGCCCTTCACCCTGGCCGACGGGCCGCTGGTCTGGATGCTGGTGGCCGGTGGCCTTATGGGCGCGGCGTTCGGGTTCGCCTGGGCCTTCATGAGCCGGCGCGTGCTGATGGCGCTGCGTGACGACGACAAGGCCATCGGCTCCTCGGGCATCACCGCCGTGCGCCAGTGCGGCGCGGCGGCCGGCGCGGCGATCTCCGGCGTCGCCGCCAATGTGGTCGGCTTCTCGCAGGGTCTGACCGACGCCAGCGCCCGCGCCGCCACGATCTGGGTCTTCGTCGCCGTGATCCCGCTTGCCCTCGCCGGCGCCTGGGCCGCCTTCCGCCTCACCGGCTCAGCCGAACGGGCCTAGCGGGGTCGTCAGGTCCTCGCCGGTCGCCACAGCGGTCCGACGGCCACCAGCAGAACCACGGCATTGAAGGCAGCGTTCGACGGGGTGCCGGACGCGATCGACCCCGCGCTGTCCAGCAGGAACCAGGCGATCGTGCCCGTCAGCACCGAGCGGCGCACGCCCTCCGGCGCGGCGTCATAGACCCACATCGACAGGCACCAGATCATGACCCCCCAGCCCATGAGAAAACCGCCGGTCAACGCCGACAGGAACCGCGTGTCAGGGGACGCATAGGTGGTCGCGCCGTCGATCGGCCAGCTCAGGATATCAAGGGTCAGCCGCGCGGGCTCCAGCGTCGGGGCCATCGTTCCCAGGAAGAAGATCGGCCCGAATGACCCGACGACGATGGCCGTGACCTTCAGCCAGAACTTGTGGAATTGGTGGGACATCGCGGCGCTCCGGTTGATGGTGGCCGACGGTGGCTCGGCGGATCGCGGCGAGGCAATGACGTCTCAGGTAATCTCGGGGCCTCAGGGATCCCCCGCCTGTCCTGACAGATAGCCCATGGCCGCGCGGGCGATCCGCCGGGTCAGGTCATGCGGGTCCGCGTGGAGCGCGCCGTCGACCATGCCGCGCACCAGATTCTGCAGATCTCCCGCCGCGACCTGTGGATCCGGCACGTCGTGCCGCGCCAGGAACTGCGTCAGTTGCCCGATGGTGGTCTGCGACCGAATGGTCACCTCGGCCTCCAGCCCCAGCCGCCGCTCCTCCAGGTCCAGGATCCGCGCCAGATTGGGCCGCGCCGTCTGGCTGGCCACGGCCAGGGCGACCAGCCGCTCCACCGCCTGAGCCAAGGGCAGGTCGGCCGCGGCCTCCAGCGCCCTGGCGAGTTCGGCCTCGAACCGGGCGGCCTCAAGGCGGATCAGCGCCGCCATCACCGCGTCCTTGCCCGGGAAGTACTGGTAGATCGATCCGATGCTCACCCCGGCCCGTGCCGCCACCGCATTGGTGTTGAACGCGCCGAGTCCGCCGGCCTCCAGAACCTGAGCCGCCGCCTCCAGCACCACGTCCATGGTCCGGGCAGACCGCTGCTGTGACGGGCGTTTGCGCAGGTCGAGGACGTCCATGGAACGCGAGCATCCAAAGCGAGTAATTACTCACATACTGCGCCATATCAACCCTGGAGCAAAGCCATGACGGACGCCCCCAAGATCACCTTCTTCATGCTGCTGCGCAGCTCGCCCGCCTGGCTCGCGCTGACCCGCGAGGCGCGCTTCGCCTTCATCGAAGCGACCATCAAGCCGATCTTCGCGCGCTACCCGCAGGTGGCCCTGCGGTTCTACGACGCCGAGGCGTTCAGCGGCCGGGCGACGGATGTGGCGGTGTTCGAGACCCGCGACCTGCGCGCCTATTACTTCCTGATCGACGCCCTGCGCGACACGCCGTTCCTGGGCCTGCCCTATTTCGAGGTGCTGGAAATCATCCCGGCCGTCGAGGACGGGTATCTGGAGTACACCGAGGCGGAGGGCCTGGCCGCCTAGAGTTGGTCCAGGCCATAGGCCGCGTGCAGCGCCCGCACCGCGAGTTCCGTATAGGCCGCGTCGATCAGCACGCTGATCTTGATCTCCGAGGTCGAGATCACCTGGATGTTCACGCCCTTGTCGGCCAGCGCCTGGAACATTGACTTGGCCACCCCGGTGTGGCTGCGCATGCCGACGCCGATCACCGAGACCTTGGCCACGTCGTCGTTCACCTGAACGTCCTCGAAGCCGACGCTGGGTTGGACGGATCGCACGATGTCGACGGCGCGCTGGGCGTCACGCTTGCCGACCGTGAATTCCATGTTGGCGGTGTCGGCGGTGCGGGCCTTGGACTGGACGATCATGTCCACGTTGACGTTGGCGTCGGCCAGGGCGCCGAAGATGGTGGACGACACCCCGGGATGGTCCGGCAGACCGAAGAGGCTGATCTTCGCCTCGTCGCGGCTGTAGGCCACGCCGCTCACGATGCGCTTCTCCACGATCTCCTCCTCGTCACACACTATCGTACCTTGGCCCGGCGCCTCGCCCGGCTCTACGAAACTCGATAGCACCCGCACGGGCACACCATAGGCCATGGCGAGCTCGACCGAGCGGGTCTGCAGCACCTTGGCGCCCAGCGACGCCATCTCCAGCATCTCCTCGTAGGAGATCTTGGCCAGCTTGCGGGCCTTGGATTCGATCCGCGGGTCGGTGGTGTAGACCCCGTCCACGTCGGTGTAGATGTCACAGCCGCACCCGAGCGCGGCGGCGATGGCGACGGCGCTGGTGTCCGATCCGCCCCGGCCCAGAGTGGCGATGCGCCCGTCGCGGGTCACCCCCTGGAAGCCCGCGATCACCGCGACCTCGCCGGCGTCCATGGCCGCGCCCAGCTTCTCGGGCTGGATCTCGTCGATCCGCGCGCGGCCGTGGCTGTCGTCGGCGATGATCGGGATCTGCCAGCCCATCCAGGACCTTGCCGGCGTCCCCATATTGCGCAGCGTCATGGCCAGCAGCCCGGCGCTCACCTGCTCGCCCGACGCCACCACCACGTCGTATTCGTCGTCGGAGGCCGCCAGCCCCTGCGCCGCCGCGCCCGACCCGTCAGTCCAGGCCACCAGCTCATTGGTCTTGCCCGCCATGGCCGAGACCACGACAGCCACCTGATGCCCCGCCTGGACCTCGGCGTTCACGAGCCGCGCCACCCGCCGGATGCGCTCCAGGTCGGCCACCGACGTGCCGCCGAATTTCATCACCAGCCGAGCCACGCCGCGCCGACCCCTCCGCCCAAAAGCGGGCCGTTCTAGCGGCGGCGCCCGTGCCGCACAACGGTATTGACGGAGCGCGACAGGTACCTACCTATCTACCTATCAAAGGGGCAGGTCATGGATCGAGTCGAAGGTGCACGCGTCATCGCCTCGGCTATGACGGTGTCTGACAAGATCAGGGCGCTTAGCATCGCCGGATATCCCCGCGCTGAGATCGCCCGAGCTCTTGGGAAGCGTTACCAGCACGTCCGCAATGTGCTGGAGGGCGACAAACTGCGAGGGCCATCGCCGACGCAATTGCCCGCCGGGGTCGCAGAGGCCTCGACGCCATTTGCGGATATTTGTCGACTTGTGGTCGAGCCGGATGGGTCAGTCCGATTGCCGCATGAGGTTCAAGCCTTGTTGGGCGCTCGACCGGGCGGTGTGCTGATCGCAGAAATCGAGGAGGATCGGCTGATCATCCTGAGCGGCAGAGCTGCATGGAAGAAAATACAGGTCGCCCTTGCGCCGTATGCCGACCCGACGCGGTCCATCGTAGATGAACTGATCGCGGAGCGGCACTCCGGAGAGATGTGGGGTGACTAGGGCGGTGCTCGATACATCAGCGATCCTGACCTGGTTCTGGAACGAACCCGGTGGCGATCGACTACATGACGTCCTGGACGAAGCTCACATCTCTGCGGTCAACCTCGCGGAGGTGGCGCAAAAGCTGGGCGATAAGCCCGTCGATGACGCGACGATCGGGCGTATGATTGGTCGCCTGGCCGCGGTGATCGAGCCCTTTGATGGCGATGACGCCTTGCAGGCCGGCCTCTGGCGCCGCGCGACGCGCTCGCGTGGCCTCTCCCTCGGCGACCGCGCCTGCCTGGCGCTGGGCAAGCGGCTCGGCCTGCCGGTCTACACCGCCGATCGCGCCTGGGCCGAACTGGACCTGGGCGTGGAAGTCGTGCTGATACGCTGAGCATGAGCGCCACCGCCAAATCCTCCATCGATCCCGCCGAGGTCGAACGGTTTTCCCGCATCGCCGCCGAGTGGTGGGACCCGCGCGGCAAGTTCGCGCCGCTGCACAGGTTCAATCCGGTAAGACTGGGCTTCATCCGGGACCAGGCCCTCTACCACTTCCAGCGTGATCCCACGGCGCGCCGGCCGTTCGAAGGCCTGCGGCTAATGGACATCGGCTGCGGCGGCGGCCTGCTGTCCGAGCCGATGACCCGTCTGGGCTTCGAGGTCACCGGCGTCGACGCCTCGGAACGCAACGTCGGCACGGCCAGCGTCCACGCTGCCGAACAGGGCCTCATCATCGACTACCGCGCCTCCACCGCCGAGGCCCTGGTCGCGGCCGGCGAGCCGCCGTTCGACGTGATCCTCAACATGGAGGTGATCGAGCACGTGGCCGACCCCGGCGACTACCTGCGCGCCTGCGCCCAGCTGCTGAAGCCCGGCGGCCTGATGATCGTCGCCACCCTCAACCGTACGCTCAAAGCCCTGGCCCTGGCCAAGGTCGGCGCCGAATATGTCATGCGCTGGCTGCCGATCGGCACCCACGATTGGAACCGGTTCCTCAAGCCCGACGAGGTCCGCGACTTCCTGGCACAAGCGCCGGTCGTAGTGGATGGCCCCTTCGGCGTCGTATTCAACCCGCTCACCGGCCGATGGACGGAATCCACTGACACGGACGTGAACTACATGATGACGGTGGTCCGCGACGCGGCGTAAGCGGCGGACGGGGCGGGGTAGATCGGAGTCTGGATGCCATCCCTACGCGTGCTGGGGCACGCCTTCCGCGCCTGGCGGCGGAACAAGAGCTGGGCCAAGCACGAGCCTGAGACCCCCTACCTCGCCGACCTGCTGTCGGGCGCGCCGGTGTGCCTGCACGTGGGCGCCAGCGACGGCCGCCACTCCTACGTCATGACCCAGGTGGCCCCCAAGGCGCGGATCTACGCCTTCGAGCCGTCCGCCTTCGCCTTCGCGGTGCTGAAGGTCGGCATCGCCTGGCACCGCATGGGCAAGCAGGTCACCGCCATCCACGCCGCCGTCGCCGACAAGCCCGGCGAACTGCTGCTGGTGACGCCCAAGAAGACCTCCGGCCGCATGGGTCGCGCCTACGCCTATGTCGCCGAGACGAGGCCCAACGGCCAGGCCCGCCCGGACCTGGAAGACGCCGGCATGGAGGTCCAGCCGACGCCTGTGATCACCCTGGACGCCTTCTGCGCCGAGCAGGGCCTCGATCACGTCGACTTCATCCGCATGGACATCGAGGGCGCCGAGCTGAAGGCGCTGATGGGCGCGCTGGCTATCCTCGACCGCGACAAGCCGCACGTGCTGCTGGAGATCCACCCGGTTATGCTCCAGGCCCGTTTCGGCGCCTCGGGCGAGGCGGTCCTCGACCTGTTCCGCGACCGCGGCTACCGCATGTTCGCGCTTAACGGCGACCGGCTGGAGGAACGCACCACCCTGGTCGAGGGCCTGCCCTGGAAGGACTACTTCTTCCTTCACCCGTCCCGGGCGGCGAAGCTGCCGGACGGGGTGTTCAAGGCGCGGATGGCGGCTTAGCCGGGCGAGGCGGGCCTTGCGCCACCCGGGCGCGCTTGCGACGCTGCGGGGCACCCTGGGGGCTGTCCGGACATGAGACCGATCCTTATCGCCACTGCGGCGCTTGCCGTCGTGGCGGCCGCCCCCGTCGCGGCCCGCGCCCAGCCGTCCGGCGACCTCGCCTTCCGGGCGATGCTCAAGGAAATGGTCGAGACCGACACCAGCGTCGCCACCGGCGACTGCACCGCTCTCGTCGCCAGGGTCGCCGCGCGGATGACCGCGGCGGGCTTCCCGGCCGGCGACCTGCACGTCTTCGTCCCCGAGGGCGCGCCCAAGGCCGGCAATCTGGTCGCCGTGCTGCCGGGCAAGGACCCCAGGGCCAGGGCCGTGCTGATGCTGGGCCACATCGACGTGGTCAACGCCCGGCGCGAGGACTGGACCCGCGATCCCTTCACCCTGATTGAGGAAGACGGCCAGCTGTTCGGGCGCGGCGTGTCCGACATGAAGGCCCAGGACGCCATCTGGGCCGACAACATGGTCCGCTACCATAACGAGGGTTACCGGCCGGCGCGGACGATTAAGCTGGCGCTGACCTGCGGCGAGGAGGGCGGGTTCGTGAACGGCGCCGCCTGGCTGGCCCAGAACCAGCGCGCGCTGATCGACGCCGGAATCGCGCTCACCGAGGGTGGCGGCGGCGCCCTCGGCGCCGATGGCCGCCGGCCGGCCGTCACCGTCATGGCGGCCGAGAAGATCTTCGCCAACTACACGCTCGAGGTCACGGGCCCGGGCGGCCACTCCTCGCTGCCGCGGCCCGAGAACCCGATCGTCAGCCTGGGCCAGGCGGTCGCCAACCTGAAGAGCCTGAACTTCCCCACCGAGCTGAACGCCTTCAACCGGGCCTATTTCACCGCCCTGGCGCCCCGCGTCGGCGGCGAGACCGGCGCGGCCATGCGCACGGTGCTGGCCGACCCGCAGGACCCCGCCGCCAACGCGGTCCTGAACCGGTCGGTGGCCTATCGCGCCATGCTGCGCACCACCTGCATACCAACCCTGATCGAGGGCGGCCACGCGGCCAACGCCCAGCCGCAGCGGGCGCGCGCCACGATCAACTGCCGACTGCCGCCCGGCACGCCGCTGGCGCCGGTCGAGGCGGCCATCGTCGCTGCGGTGAACGATCCGCAGGTCAAGGTGACCGGCACGCCGGCCGGTCCGTCGCGCGCCCCGGCCTCGCCGCTGACGCCCCAGGTGATGGCGCCGATCGAGGCGGTGGCGGCCGCGGTCTTCCCCGGCGTGCCGGTCACCCCGATGCAGGAGACCTTCGGCACCGACGCCGGCCGGCTGATCGCCGTGGGCATCCCGACCTATGGCTTCTCGGCCCTGTTCCGCGGCGACGACGCCGGCAACATCCACGGCCTGAACGAGCACATCGCCGTCCAGTCGGTGATGCACGGCCGCGAGTTCCTCTACCGCCTGATCAAGGCCTACGCCGACCAGAAGTAGTACCGGCGGACGCGGGATATCCCGTGCCCGGACGCACCGTGTGCGACGTCATGGCGACCCGCAACAACCTGGAGTGCTATTGTCAGGCTTCACTGACTCGGCGAGGCTTTCAGCCGGGCGGAGCGGACATGGGCAAATTCAGGAAGAAGCCGGTCGTCATCGACGCGGTCCGATTCACCAACGCCGTCGCCCGCGAGGGCTGGCGCACGGCCGACCTGCAGCAGAACCACTGGCTCCACGAAGCCTGCCGCGAGGGCATCCTGGTGATCTGCAAATCCGCTGTCCAGGGCCGGTCGACCCCGCCGCCCTTCATCCTCATCCGGACGCTGGAGGGTGAGCTGTCGGGCCTCCCGGGGGACTGGATCATCCGCGGCGTCAAGGGCGAGCTCTACGCCTGCAAGCCCGACATCTTCGCCGCCACCTACGAGCCCGCGTGAGACCCCGGCCACGCCGGCCGGCAAACGCCTCGAGACGTCCGTGTGAGGCCGCCTCTCCCCCGAGCGAAGCGAGGCGAAGAGAGGGAGAGGGTAGGGAGAGGGCCGGCGCGTAAGACCGTGATCCGCCGTGGGTCCAGCCACGGCCCACGAGCGTCGCCGCCCCAGGCCCTTGGGTTGCCAACGGGAGAGGGCCGGCTCGACGCCGCAGACGGCCCGGCCTAGCGTGGGCGCGTCGCCTGGAGGACCCCCGCCCATGCTCGGCCTGATGATGGACCGGCCGCTGACCCTCCCGTCGATCCTGGAGCATTCGGCCGCCTATCATGGCGACACCCAGGTGGTGACCCGCACGGTCGAGGGGCCGATCCACCGCTGCGGCTATCGCGACGCCCTGGCGCGCGCCAAACGGATGGCCAATGTCCTGCTGTCGCTGGGCGTGAAGCAGGGTGACCGGGTGGCGACCCTGGCGTGGAGCACCCACCGCCACTTCGAGCTCTATTTCGCGGTCACCGGGATCGGGGCGGTGTTGCACACCATCAACCCGCGCCTGCATCCGGACCAGGTGGCCTGGGTGGCAGGCCATGCCGAGGATAGCCTGCTGCTGTTCGACATCACCTTTTCGGACCTCGTCGCCGAACTGGCGCCGAAGATGCCGACCGTGAAGACCTTCGTCGCCATGACCGACGCGGCGCACGCCCCGCCCGGCGTGCTGGTCTACGAGGACCTGCTCGCCGCCGCCTCGCCTGACTTCGCCTGGCCGGAGTTGGACGAGCGGCAGGCGTCTGGCCTCTGCTACACCTCCGGCACCACGGGCAATCCCAAGGGCGTGCTCTACAGCCACCGCTCGACGGTGCTGCACGCGCTGGCCCTGGCGCTGCCCGACGCCTTCGACCTGTCGGCCGGCGACGTGGTGATGCCCTGCGCCCAGATGTACCACGCCAACGCCTGGTGCACGCCCTACGCCGCCCCGCTTGTGGGCGCGAAGCTGGTGCTGCCGGGCCGGTCGCTGGACGGGCCCAGCGTCGCCGAGCTGATCGCCGCCGAGGGGGTCACCTTCGTGCTGGGCGTGCCGACCATCTGGGTGGGTGTCGCCGATCACCTGGACCAGACCGGCGGCCAGCTGACGTCCGTGCGCACCATCGCCATCGGCGGTTCGGCGCCCACCGCGGCGCTGATCTCGCGCATCGAGGACCGGCTGGGCGGCCGGGTGCGGCAGATCTGGGGCATGACCGAGACCTCGCCGCTGGGCGTCATCAACACCCCACTGCCGGCCCACGCCGGCGAGGACGCGGCGGCCACCCTGCAGCGGAAACTCAAGCAGGGGCGGGGGCTCTGGGGCGTGGAGCTGCGCATCCTGGGCGAGGACGGTGCCGAGCTGCCGCGCGACGGCGCGAGCGCCGGCGCCCTGCAGGTGCGCGGGCCCTGGGTAAGTTCGGCCTATTTCAAGCAGGACGGGGCGGCGGCCTTCACCGCCGACGGCTGGTTCGACACCGGCGACATCGCCACGCTCGACGCGGAGGGCTATCTGCGCCTCACCGACCGGGCCAAGGACGTGATCAAGTCGGGCGGCGAGTGGATCTCCACCCTCGACCTGGAGGATGCGGTCTGCTCGCACCCCGCCGTCGCCATGGCCGCCGCCATAGGCGTGCCGCACCCCAAGTGGGACGAGCGGCCGCTGCTGCTGGTGACCCTGCGGCCCGGCCAGTCGGCGGACCCCGAGGCGCTGAAGGCCCACGTCGCCGAACGGGTCGCCAAATGGTGGACACCCGACGAGGTGCGGATCGTGTCCGAGCTGCCGCTGGGGCCGACCGGCAAGGTCCTGAAGCGCGAATTGCGTGACCGTCTGGCCACACCGCCGAGCGCATCGAAATCATAACCGAATGCTAATCGAACTTCACCTTGCACAGCGCGTTAGTCACCCCAGGTTAAAGTCGGACGCCAGGAGATAGCCGTTGCAGCGCAAGCGGCCAAAAGGAGTGCTCGCCATGGGGTGGGCGGCCATCGAGGCCGCCGCCAAGGGCCGCACCGAGCACGCCCCGACGGCCGCCGACTATCCCGACACCGTCGTGCGCCGGACCAGCTTCATCGCCGGCGGCGGCCACGGCTGGCGCATTTCGGCGCTGCAGACCCCGCGCGAGACCCCCGCGCCCTGGAAGATCGTGGTGATCACCGGCGCCCCGTCCTGGGCCGAGTACTGGGCCGAGACCTTGTCGGAACTGCCGCAGGACCGCGAGATGATCGTGGTCGACCGTCCCGGCTACGGCGCCTCCGAGCCAACCCGTCCGGTCACCGACATCCGCGTCCAGGCCGAAGCGCTGGCCCCGCTGCTGGAGGCCGCGCGCGGCCAGAAGGTGCTGCTGGTGGGCCAGAGCTATGGCGCGGCGATCGCCTCGATCATGGCCGAGCAGAACCCCGGCAAGGTGGCCGGCCTGGTGCTGCTCTCCGGCTTCTTCGGCGAGGCGGGGCCGACCGCCAAGTGGCTGCTGGACCTGGGCTCCAAGGCGCTGGGCATGATCCCCCGCGACCTGCGCCACGCGGTGATCGAGGTCACCGGCCAGAAGCCGCAGCTGCGCCACGCCAGGCACGCGCTGGCCCGGCTGAACGTGCCGATCCACATGATCCACGGCGACAAGGACGACTTCGCCCCGCTGGAGGCCGCCGAGCGGCTGGCGAACGAGACCCAGACGCGCCGCCCGATCCGCGTGGTCCGCACGGAGGGCGCCAACCACTTCCTGAACGACGGCCCCGCCGAGATCCTGCTGGCCGCCATCGAGGGCTGCATCCCGGCCCGGCCGCAACGGTGGACCTTCCGCTGGCCCAAACTCCCAGCCATATTTTCCCCCCGCGCGCCCAAGGCGGTTTCGGCCTGAGGGCGCTCATCCCGGCGAGGCCGGGACCCGGATGGGACGGCCGGGAGGTCGGTTCGAAGAGCTCGGTGGTTCTCCATCCCCCATCGGCGCTTGGTGATCCAGGTCCCGGCCTTCGCCGGGATGAGCGGACGAAAAGTCAGGGCAGGAACACCCCCGTCGCGACGGCGAAGCCGATCACCACCAGCCACGGTGGCAGCTTGGCGACCTGGAGGAACACGAAGGCCGCGCCGACCAACGCCCAGTCGGCGGGCTGGCGGACCGCGGTCATCAGCACCGGGTTCCACAGCGCCGCGGCGAGCACGCCCACCACCGTCGCGCCGACCCCGGCCACCACGCCGCGGGCCCAGCCCTCGCGCTTCAGCCGGTCCCAGAACGGCAGCACGCCGGTGATCAGCAGCAGGCTGGGCAGGAAGATCGAGAACAGCGCGATCAGGCCGCCCACGATCCCGCCCGGCCCATACCGCTGGGCCGCGCCGACATAACCCGCGAAGCTGAACAGCGGGCCGGGCAGGGCCTGCACCGCGCCGTAGCCGGCCAGGAACGTCTGCTGGTCCAGCCAGCGGCGCTCGACGATCTCGCGCTCCAGCAGCGGCAGCACCACATGGCCGCCGCCGAACACCAGGGCGCCGGTGCGGTAGAAGACGCTGGCCATGCCCAGGCCCGGGTTCTGCAGCAGGCTGGCGAGGATCGGCAGCCCGACCAGCAGCAGGACGAACAGCCCCAGCGCGATCACCGCGCTCTGCACGTCGACGGTCTCGGCCGCGTCGTCCGGGGCCGCCACGGCCGGCGTGTCGCGCAGCAGGAGCATGCCGAACAGCCCGCCGGCCGCCAGCGTCGCCACCTGGGCGGCCGGGCCCTGGACCAAGAACAGCCCCACGGCGGCGCCGAGCGCCAGCCCGGCCCGCACCGGCCCCACGGTCAGGGTCCGGGCCATCTGGTAGACCGCCTGCATCACCACGGCCGCCGCCGCCGCGTGCAGGCCATGGATCCAGCCCTCGCCGAACAGCCCGCTGATCCGCGGCCGCAGTTCGGCGAAGGCGATCATCGCCGTCGCTGCCGGCAGGGTGAAGCCCGCGAACGCCGCCAGCGCGCCCGCCAGCCCCGCCTGCCGCAGCCCGATCGCCATGCCCATCTGGCTGGAGGCCGGCCCCGGCAGGAAGTGGCACAGCGCCAGCAGGTCGGCGTAGGCGGCCTCCGACAGCCAGCCGCGCTGCTCCACGAACTCGCGCCGGAAATAGCCCAGGTGCGCGACCGGCCCCCCAAACGCCGTCAGTCCCTGCCTCAGGAAGGCCAGGAAGACGTCGAGGGCGGTGACGGTCCGTGTCGGCGCGGCGGTGGCGTCCATTCGCTCCTAGATGGAAGGGCGATGGCCGCCTGTCGACCCGTTTCGCGGATAAGGGCTTTTCACGTCCGTCTGAACGGCGATAAGGCTGCGTCCAAATCCACGACAGGTAAGGGAAACGCGATGAAGGCTGCGGTGCTGCGCGAGGTGGGCAAGCCCCTCCAGATCGAGGACGTCCAGATCTCCAAGCCCGGCCCGCACGAGGTGCTGATCCGCACCGCGGCCGCCGGCGTCTGCCACTCCGACCTGCACTTCATGGAGGGCAAGTACCCCTACCCGCTGCCCGCCGTGCTGGGCCACGAAAGCGCCGGTGTCGTGGAAGCCATCGGATCGGAGGTCCGCACGGTGAAGGTGGGCGACCATGTGATCACCTGCCTCTCGGCCTTCTGCGGCCACTGCGAATACTGCCTGACCGGGCACATGAGCCTGTGCGTCTCGCCTGACACCAAGCGCGACCAGGAGGCCGAGCCGCGGCTGACCTCGCCCACCGGTCCGATGATGCAGTACCTGAACCTCTCGTCCTTCGCCGAGCACATGCTGATTCACGAGCATGCCTGTGTGTCGATCCGCAAGGACATGCCGCTGGACCGCGCCGCCCTGATCGGCTGCGGGGTGATGACCGGAGTCGGCGCGGTGATCCACACCTCAAACGTCCGGCCCGGCGACACCGTGGCGGTGATCGGCTGCGGCGGCGTGGGCCTGGCGGCGGTGAACGGCGCGGCCATGGCCGGCGCCGGCCGGGTGATCGCCATCGACATGTCGCCGGGTAAGGAGAACCTGGCCAAGTCCATGGGCGCCACCGACTTCGTCCTGGGCGGCGACGATGTGGTCAAGCAGGTCATGGAGATGACCAAGGGCGGCGTGCAGCACAGCTTCGAGGCCATCGGCCTCTCCAAGACCGCGGAGCAGTCGTTCAACATGCTGCGCCGCGGCGGCACCGCCAACATCATCGGCATGATCCCGGTGGGTCAGACCATCAGCCTGATGGGCGCCGCCTTCCTGGGCGAGAAGCGCATCCAGGGCTCCCTGATGGGCTCCAACCGCTTCCCGGTCGACATGCCGCGGCTGGTGGACGCCTACATGGCCGGCAAGCTGCACCTGGACGACATGATCTCGCGCCGCATCCGCCTGGACCAGGTGAACGAGGCGTTCGAGGAAATGAAGACCGGCGCCGTGGCCCGCTCGGTCATCGTCTTCGACGCCTAAGCCTAGGCCAGGACGGCGACGCGGCCAGCCCTCAGGGGGCCGCGATCGCCGTGATGGTCCCGTTGGCCGTATCGGCGTGCAGTTCGCCCATGAAGCTGTAGGCGCCGGGCTTCAGGGGTCCGACCTCGAAGCTGACCTTGCCGTTGGGCGTGACGTCTTTTTCGACGTGCAGGTCCTCGCTGTCGAATTCCTCCGTGGCGGCATCGCGGTTGATCAGGTCGATCCGGATCCGCTGGCCGGCGGGGACCTCGACCGCCGCCGGCGTGAACCGGTGGTCCTTGAGCGTGAAGGTCACCACATGCGGGCCGGTCGCGGCCTGCGCGGCGGCGGCAAGCCCGGCGACCGCGAGGGCGGCAAGCGCGATACGCATCTGGAAACTCCGATCTGCACCGCAACAATGATGCAATTGACAATCGTTCGCAACCATTTATGCGAGTAATTATCAGTTGCGAAGGGCGTTGGGATGCGGGGTCGGTGGCGGTTCGTGGCGGTGGCCGCGGTGGTTCTGGGGTGGGCGGGCGCGGCGGGGGCGGAGCCTGGTCTCTCCAACAAGGTGTACGCTCCCTACATCAGGAAGGGCGTGACCGAGGTGGAGCTGCGGGGCGGCCGGCTGACCGGCGGCCCGCTGGACGGCGAACAGGCCGCGGTGGTGGAACTCGAGCGCGGCGTGAGCGATCGGCTGAGCCTGGCGGTGCTGGCCGAATTCGAGCAGCACGCCGGCGAGGCGAAGAAGCTGGATGCCCTGGCCGTCGAGGGCGTCGTCTACCTGGGCCAGATTCCCGGGCTCGGCGTCGATGTGGGCGGCTACCTGGAATATGAGCAGCGCATTCACAACGAGTCCGGTGTCGCCGAGGCCAAGCTGCTGCTGGCCAAGCGGTCGGGATCCTTCGAGGGCCTGCTGAACCTCATCGCGCAGCGGCCGCTCTCCGACCGGCCAGGCCAGCACGACACCCAGTTCGGCTATGCCGCCCAGGGTACATGGGACGTCGGCCACAACCTGCGGCTCGGCGGCCAGGCGTTCGGCGACCTCGGCACCGACCGCAGCTTCGGCGGCCGCCAGGCGCACTATCTGGGGCCGGTCGCCCAGTGGGAGATCCGTCCCGCTTGGCTGAACCACGCCGAGCTGGAGTTCGAGGGCGCCTATCTGCTGCCGGTTGGAACCGCCCGCGACGACACCAACGGCCAGGTGCGCTTCGTGGTCGAATACGAACGGTGGTTCTGACGGCGTCCAGCTCAACCCGACTTGGGCGTCATCACCAGCCAGGGGGTGGGGGAACTGCGCCATTCCCAGACCGCCAGCAGCTGGTCCAGATGGGCCAGCTCGTTAAGCCACCAGGGCGGCGTATAGGTCTTGGGGCCCAGGTCGACGCGGACGATGTCGTGGGTCGCCGAGAAGCGCTGCATCATCGCCGCCAGGGCGCCGGGCCGGATCCCGTCATGGGTCTCGACGATGATCCGCATGTGGGCGAGGGCGGGGCCGCGGTCCGGCTGCAGGATGTCGACCTCGGCGCCCTCGGTGTCGACCATCACCAGGGCGCGGCGGCCGGCGAACCGCTGGAAGTCCTCGGGCTGGAATTCGCCGCCGATCACCACCCGGTCGGCCACCCCGTTCCTGGCCGCGAGCTCGGCGCAGCCGATGCGGGCGGCCGCGTCGATGTCGTGGGCGTAGACCGTCACCCCGGGCATCTGCCGCGCCAGGCCGACGGCGTAGTAGCCCTCCGCGCAGCCCACATCGATCACGCAGTCCAGTCCCTCGGCGGCGAACCGCGCCAGGTGGGGGTGCAGCTCGCTCTCATAGGTGCCGAGCAGGCGGGGGACCAGCGCGCCCTCGGACGCCTGCTCGACGTAGGTCATGCCGGCGAACGGGCCCTGGTAGATGGTCGCGCCCTGCCGCGAGAAATAGGTCTCGGCCAGGGCGTGGGACCGCCACTTGGCCATCAGCCGGAGCACGTCGTTCATCTCGGCCTGGGACGGGACGACCGTCCACCCGGCCGCCGACTGCTTGACGATGTTGGCGACCGTCGCGCGGATCCTGGACATCAGATCAGGCCCAGGACCAGCTCGGCCGGCCGGCAGAGCGCCGCGCCCTTGGGCGTCACCACGATGGGGCGGTTGACCAGGACCGGCTCGATGATCATCGCCGCGATCAGCACTTCGTCGGCGGCGTTCGGATCGGTCAGACCCAGGGCCTGAGCGTTGGTGCCGCGGTCACGCAGGATGTCGTGCGCCGTGGCCTCCATCCGCGCCAGCAGCGCGATCAGCTGCGCCCGCGTCCAGCCGGTCTTCAGATACTCCACCACCGTGGGCTCGATGCCCTTCCCGCGCAGCAGGGCCAGGGTGTTGCGGGACGTTCCGCAGCCGGGGTTGTGATAGATGGTCACGTCGCTCATGACGCCCCGATAGCGGCTCGGCGGCCGATCACCAAGCGTAGGCGCGGGTTCCGGTGACGAAGGTCGAGTCGGAGTCGTCCCATGCCATCAGGTCGGACGGCCGCGGCGGCAGGGGGACCGCCTCGCCGGGCCAGCGGTCGAAGCCCGCCACATAGCGAACGTCCAGGCGGCCGGCCTGCGACGGCCTGATCGCCAGGCTGAGGCCATGGCCGGGCGCCTGCCAGTAGATCCGCACCCACTTGCCGGCCGGCAGGGCCAGTTCGGTCGGGACGCCATTGAGGCCGGTCAGATTGGCCGGCGTGCTGGCGCGCAGCTGCAGCGCCAAGGTGCGGGCGCCGGTCGGCGTGGCGGCGTCGAACCGCAGCGTGCCGTCGGGGAGGCGGTAGAGGGCGGTGGCCGGCGCCTCCGCGGTCATCGGCCTGGCCGGCGCGGCCAGCATCGGTCGCCGCCACGACCAGTGGCTGCGCGGCGCCTTGCGCCCGCCGTCGGCGCCCAGCACCTGGTCGGTCCAGGCGCTGAGGTCGCTGGCCAGCCCGAAGCGCCAGGCCTTGCCGGTGTCCTGGTCGAGCTGGTAGCCGACGTAGGTCACCAGCGGATGGCGCGGCGTCCAGGGGTCGGCCGACCGGGCGAAGGCGGTGAGCGCCAGGCCGCCGGCCAGCACCAGTATGCCGATGTATCGCGACGGCGAGCGGCCCGGGTCCGGCTGGGCCAGCGGCCAGATGACGAAGGCGGCGGTCAGCATGGGCACGCCGAACAGCGCCATCAGGTCCATGCCCTCGAAGGCGAAGTGCGAGAGCCCGCCCTGCCAGCCCAGGCTGACCGCGGCCAGCACCGCCAGCAGGATCAGCGGCAGGATGCCGCGCTTGGCCCCCAGCGCGGTGGTCGCCGCGCCGACCGCGCCCACCAGCAGCGGCCAGGCCAGCACATAGCCGGCGCCGGGCGCGACGATCTGCACGGCGACGGCCAGCAGCAGGCCCAGCGCCAGGATGCCGGCCCAGGCGCCCTTGCGGTTCACCGGCTTGCCGTAGGTGACGTAGCCGATGGCGCTGGCCAGCCCGCCGGCGATCGCGCCCGTCAGGTCGAGGTGGCCGAACACCGAGCACGCCGCGCCGGCGACCACCGGCAACAGCACCACCCAGCGGCGGGTCCGCGACAGCTCCGCCGCGGCGATCAGCATCACCCCCAGCGAGATCAGCATCACCGCCCATTCCCAGCGGTTCGCCTGGGCCAGCAGGAAGCGCTGCTCCAGGTAGCCGGACTCCGCCCCGGTCAGCCGCCGCGCGAACTCCAGCACCGCCACCGTGCCCAGCCCCAGGAACGCCAGGGCGCCCATGCCGCGCAGAATGTCCTTCGCCTCGAACTGCCCGGCGTGCCGCGCCCAGCGGATGGAGACCGCCAGCAGCCCCGCGACGCCGATCAGCAGCACCCAGCCGAACCAGGCCGGGTAGGCCACCAGGGTGTCGCCGAACAGGTTGGAATAGACCGCCGAGGGCGAGCGCCCGGGCAGCTGATTGGAGAAGGCGATCTCGCTGGCCAGCGCCAGCACCTGCGTCCCCATGTCCTGCAGCGAGCCCCGGTCCAGGTTCGCCGGCGTCGAGGTGGGGCTGTGATAGTCGAACTGCTTGCCGATGATCGCGTAGTTCAGCCCCGTCGTGCCCGCCCGCAGCGTCTCGGTCAGGTCGGTGTCGTTGGGCATCTTCTCGTAGATCAGCACGGCCAGGGACGAGGACGCCGGCCGCTGGGCGGTGTGCTGGAAGAGGCCGATCAGCTCGCCGTTGTTCGGGCTGGTCTGGAACATCTGCACCCGGCCGCCGTCGCCGCGCGCCTCCATGTTGATCACCAGGCCGACGCGGGTGGCCAGCGGGTCGCGGCGGAAGAAGTGGTTGGCGCCCAGCAGGCCCGCCTCCTCGCCGTCGGTGATCACCAGCATGACGTCGCGGGCCGGCGTCCCGCGGGCCTTGATGGCGCGCACGGTCTCCAGCGCCGTGGCCACGCCCAGCATGTCGTCGGCGGCGCCGGGCGAGGCCGGGACGCTGTCGTAGTGGGCCATCAGCGCCAGGGCGGGCGCGCCGCGGTCGCGGCCGGGCAGGATGCCGACCACGTTCTCCACCGGGCCGGCGACGATGAGGTCGGTGGCGCCGCGCGGCAGGTTCACGCCGACGCCCGGCCGCACCTGCGGCGACAGGCCCAGTTTCAGCATCCGGCCCATCAGGGCGTCGCGGACGTTGTCGTGGTCGGGGGACCCCAGCGGATGGGGCACGGCGGCCATGAAGTTGACGTCGGCGAAGGCCCGCTCGCCGGCGAACTCGGTCAGGGGCGCCCCGACCGGCTGCGACTCCGGCAGCTGTTCGTTGACGAACGCGATCCAGGCCCCGGCGATCAACGCCGCCAAGAGCGCCAGCAGTCGCCCCATGTCCGCGTCCTTCCCCGTCCGATTTGCGGTGAGGCTAGACCGCGTCGCCGCAAACGAAAACGCCCGCCGGTGAGGGCGGGCGTCTCGGGGTTCTTAAAGCGTCTGGATCAGGCGGCGACGGTGATCATCGCCTCTTGCGGGTCACGCAGCACATAGCCGCGGCCCCAGACCGTTTCGATGTGGTGCTTGCCGTCGGCCGCGGCCGCGAGTTTCTTCCTGAGCTTACAGATGAACACGTCAATGATCTTCAGCTCGGGCTCGTCCATGCCGCCGTAGAGGTGGTTCAGGAACATTTCCTTGGTCAGCGTCGTGCCCTTGCGCAGCGAGAGCAGCTCCAGCATCTGGTATTCCTTGCCGGTCAGGTGAACGCGCATGCCGCCCACCTCCACCGTCTTGGCGTCCAGGTTGACCACGATGTCGCCGGTCTTGATCACCGACTGGGCGTGGCCCTTGGAGCGGCGCACCACCGCATGGATGCGCGCGACCAGCTCATCCTTGTGGAACGGCTTGGTCATGTAGTCGTCGGCGCCGCCCGAGAAGGTCTTCACCTTGGTCTCGATCTCAGCCGTGCCCGACAGGATCATGATCGGGGTGTTGATCTTGCCGACCCGCAGGGTCCGCAGGACGTCCATGCCGCTCATGTCGGGCAGGTTCAGGTCGAGCAGGATCAGGTCGTAGTCGTAGATCTTCCCCAGATCGACGCCTTCCTCACCCAGGTCGGTCGTATAGACATTGAATCCTTCGGACTTCAGCATCAGCTCGATGCTCTGCGCGGTGGCGCTGTCGTCCTCGATCAACAAAACGCGCATTGGCCTCTCCTGCCGGTCCCCGCATACGTCGGGCCGTTCTTGCGAACCCGCCGTATGGCTCGCCGTTAACCTGCCTTGCCGTTCTTTAAGACCGGTTAATGGTGCTGGGTGTTCCCGGAGAATCGTTAATCTGATTTGAGAATCCGACTCAACCCGGGCTGATGAGTCGCGGCGTCGCACCTGCGATGAATCTTTTGTGATTGGACGGCCGGTGCGAACCGCGGGGCGGGAACGCCTTGCGTGGTAAGGGGTTGTGAGGGGTCGGAGGCCCCACATGACCGATCTGCCCAAGACCCTCGAACAGTTCCGCCTGCCGCTCAGCCGCGACACCCTGAAGCAGGCCCGCGACGCGGCCGCGCCGATGTTTAAGCACGCGCGCGACTTCGCGCTGCCAGCCTTCGATCATGCGCGTGATGCCGCCATGCCGATGTTGAAGCGGATGCGTGTCGCGGGCGTCCCGGCGATCCGCCGTGCGCCCAGGAGCCCGCTCCTGCTGATCGGCGCCGCGGTTCTGGGCGTTGCCGGCTACCTGGCCTGGCGCAACCGCGAGAAGATCGCCGCCGCCGCGCCCGCCATCGAAGGGGCCAAGGTCAAGGGCCAGGCCCTGGTCCACGACGCCGCCGCCAAGGGCCACGAGCTGATCGACCAGGCCAAGGCCAAGGGCGACGCCATGGTCGACAAGGTTGCGCGCGTGCGTCGAGGCGCCGCGGACCCGGCAGCCGGTCCCGACCTGCACTGAGGCCGCCTCTTCACCACCCCTTAAGCGTGCGGCCGCCAAGGTCGGCGACGTGATCGAGGGGCGCGAGTGAATAGTCTGGTTGCTGCGGTTGAGCGGCTCGATCCCCTGACGGTTTCCGGTCGCGTCGCGGCCGTGAACGGCCTCCTGATCGAGGCCAGGGGCGGGCTGTCTCGCCTCGCCATCGGAGCCCGCGCCGAGATCGACCGCTTCTCCGACAAGCCGGTGGCCGCCGAGGTGGTGGGCTTCCGTGAGAACCGCGCCCTGCTGATGCCGTTCGGTCCCGTCGAGGGCGTGGCGCCCGGCGCGCAAATCCGCATCCAGCCGCTGGGCTCGGCCGTGCGCCCGACCAAGGCCTGGCTGGGCCGGATCATCGACAGCTTCGGCGACCCGATCGACGGCAAGGGCCCGCTACCCCAGGGGATCGTCGGCTACCCCCTGCGCGCCTCGCCGCCGTCGGCCCACTCCCGCGCCCGCGTCGGTGAACGGCTGGACCTGGGCGTGCGGGCGATGAACGTCTTCACCACCTGCTGCCGTGGGCAACGGCTGGGCGTGTTCGCCGGCTCCGGGGTCGGCAAGTCGGTGCTGCTCTCCATGCTGGCCAAGAACGCCGATTGCGACGCGGTCGTCGTCGGCCTGATCGGCGAGCGGGGCCGGGAGGTCCGCGAGTTCATCGAGGAGACCCTGGGCGAGGCCGGCCTGCGCCGCGCCATCGTGGTGGTCGCCACCTCCGACGAGCCGGCGCTGAAGCGCCGCCAGGCCGCCTACATGACCATGGCCATCGCCGAGTTCCTGCGCGACCAGGACCTGGAAGTCCTCTGCCTGATGGACTCCGTGACCCGCTTCGCCATGGCCCAGCGCGAGATCGGCCTGGCCGCCGGCGAGCCGCCTACCACCAAGGGCTACACCCCCACCGTGTTCACCGAGCTGCCCAAGCTGCTGGAACGGGCCGGTCCCGGCCCCGTGCGGCCGGACGGCACTTCGGCGGGACCGATCACCGGCCTGTTCACGGTGCTGGTGGACGGCGACGACCATAACGAGCCGATCGCCGACGCCGTGCGCGGCATCCTGGACGGCCACATCGTCATGGAGCGCGCCATCGCCGAGCGCGGCCGCTTCCCGGCGATCAACGTCCTGAAGTCCATCAGCCGGACCATGCCGGGCTGCCAGCACCCGGATGAGCGGCAGGTGGTGAAGATCGCCCGCGAGGCGATGAGCGCCTACGCCAACATGGAAGAGCTGATCCGCATCGGCGCCTATCGCGCCGGCGCCGACCCGCTGATCGACCGCGCCATCCTCCTCAACCCGGCCATCGAGGCGTTCCTCGGCCAGGACAAGGAGGAGGCCACCAGCCTTGAGGCCGCGTTCGCCGGCCTCGCAGACATCCTGAACGGAGCCGCCGCGTGAGCCTGCTTCGCCAAAGGCTTCGCAGCCTTCACACGATCCTCCGAAGCTCCGCCAGGAGCGTAGGCGGATGAGTTGGGCCCAGTCTCTGATCAAACTGTCGAGCTACGAGGCCGAGGTGCTGCAGAAGCGCCTGGCCGAGATCGTCGACCGCCTCGTCGCCGCCGAGCTGAAACTGGCGATGCTGGAGGCCGAGGGCGTGGCCGAGGCCCAGTTCTCCGCCCAGGAGGCGGCCGCCGGCCTCTACCGCGCCGGGTTCCTGGACGGCCTGCGCCTGCGCAAGGCCAAGGCCCAGTCCGAGATCGACGTGATCCTGATCGAGGAACAGGGCGCCCGCGACGCACTGGCCGAAGCCTTCGAGGCCCAGAAGAAGTACGAGCACATCGCCGAGAACCTGGCGCTCACCGCGCGCAAGGAAACCGGCCGCCGCGAAACCATGGCCCTGGACGAACTGGGCCTGCGCCGGGCGGCGCGGTAGCATCTCCTCTCCCCCGCGAAGCGAGAGGGAGAGGGCCGGCGCGTGAGAGCGAGATCCGCCGATAGTCCAGCCAGGACCCATTCACGTCGCCGCCGCTGACCCTTGGGTCACTATCGGGAGAGTTCGGAGGCCCCGCCGACCCTCTCCCAACCCTCTCCCTCTCCGTTTCGCGGGGGGAGAGGACGGGGTAGGCCCCTGAGCGGCGCTATTTTGACTGCCGCGCGCGTTCCGCCTCGACGTCCTGGCGCAGCACGTGAAGGTCCTCGCTGATCTTGAAGATGGTCACGTAGAACTCGCAGAAGGCGCGCCACAGCAGCACCGCCACGCCGACGCCCAGCACGCCGACCCCCAGCACCCCCAGCGCCAGCAATATGCCCAGGATTGTGCCCTCGCGGATCGCCACGCCGACCGTCGCGCCCAGCACGCCGAACGCCATGATCCCGATGATGCCCAGCCCCGCCCAGTAGACCAGGTGCACGACCGACCCGGTGATCAGCCGCTCGAAGGTCAGCAGGTCCCAGACGATCTGCGCATCGGAGCCTTGGGGTCGCTGTAGAGGTCGCCGCATCCGATATCCGAGACTCAAGGGCCGGGCGGATCGCCCGTCAGGCCGAACCGCTATCAGCCGGGGCGGCGCCCTGCAACGGCGCAGGCGCGCCCGCCCGGGCCGGTCGCGCCTAGCCGAACCGCTTCCAGGCCGCCTGGCGCGAGACCCCCAGGGTCTCGCCGATCGCCGCCCAGCTGACGTGGCGCTCTCGCAGGATGTCGGCGACGTGCTGCATGGCCTGGTCGACCCGCTCGCCGGCGGTGTTGTAGCCCTTCAGCACCGTCAGCAGCTGGTCGGTCGGCATCCGTTCCGGCGCCATGATGGCGGTCGGCTCCGTCGCTTGGCCGCCATGATCCCTTCACAGAGCGTCACGCATTCGTTGCAGATGAGGACCCCGGGGCCGGCGACCATCTTCACCACGTCGAACTGCGACTTGGCGCAAAAGGAACAATGGAACAGGCGGGCGGGGGTTTCGGCGGCGTCGGCCATGACCTAGTTCCTGTCAACCCGGTGTTGACGGATGCGTCAACCCATCATTGACGCTCACGAGCTCCAGCGGACCCCCGTCCATGTTGACGTCAGACGGGCCCTAAAGCGCTCCGACCGTCTTCAGCCGGGCCCGCGGATGCACCTCGTTCTGGCTCATTACCGGGGTCTGGCCGCGGAAGCGTTCGATGATCGAGCGGACGTAGGGCCGAACCGTCGGGCTGGTCAGCAGCACCGGCGTGTCGCCGGCCAGGGCGGCGCGCTCGAAGGTCTCGCGGATGCCGCGGATGAAGTCCTGCAGGCGCGACGGGGCCAGGGCCAGCTGCTTGTCGTCGCCGGTCCCGACCAGGGCGTCGGCGAAGGCGTTCTCCCACTCGGCCGACAGGGTGACGATCGGCAGGGCGCCGTCGTCGCCGCGGTAGGCGTAGCAGAGCTGCCGCGCCAGGCGACCGCGGACCTGCTCGACCAGCAGGGTGATGGAGGTGGTGTGCGGCGCGGCCTCGCCGATGCCTTCCAGGATGGCGCCCAGGTCGCGCACCGAGACCCGCTCGCGCAGCAGGGCCTGCAGGACGCGTTGCAGGGTGGTGGCGGTCACCACCGTGGGGATCAGGTCGTCCGCCAGCTTCTTCTGCTCGGCCGGCAGGTCCTTCAGCAGTTTCTGGACTTCGGCGTAGGTCAGCAGGTCCGGCATGTTCTCCTTGAGGATCTCGGTCAGGTGCGTGGTCAGCACCGTGGCCGGGTCGACGATGGTGTAACCGCGGAAGGATGCCTCTTCGCGCAGGCCGTCGTCGATCCAGGTGGCCGGCAGGCCGAACGCCGGCTCCTTCATATGTTCGCCGGGCAGCTCCACCTGGCCGCCGCGCGGGTCCATGGCCATCAGCGAGCCGATGCGGACCTCGCCCGACCCGGCCTCCATCTCCTTGATGCGCAGGCAGTAGCCCTGGGAGGGCAGGCGCATGTTGTCGAGGATGCGCACGGACGGCATCACGAATCCGAAGTCGGCGGCAAGGGTGCGGCGCAGCGCCTTGATCTGGTCGGTGAGCCGGCGGCCCTCCAGATCGTTGATCAGCGGCAGCAGGCCGTAGCCCAGCTCGATCTTGATCTCGTCGATGGCCAGGGTATTGGCGATCGGCTCATCCTCGGCCTCGGCCGGCGCCGCCTTGATCTCGATAGGCGCGGGCTGCGACGCGGTCTTCGAGCGCCGCCAGGCCAGGGTCCCGGCTCCGATGGAGAGCGCCGCGAACGGGATGATCGGCATGCCCGGGATCACCGCCAGCACGCCGGCCGCGGCCGAGACCATGCCCAGGCTGATCGGGTTCATGGCCAGCTGGGTGACCAGGGCCTTGTCGGCCGCGCCCTCGACCCCGGCCTTGGAGACCAGGAAACCGGCGGCGATGGAGATCACCAGGGCGGGGATCTGGCTGACCAGGCCGTCGCCGATGCTCATGATCGTGTAGCTGGAGAAGGCCTGGCCGATCGGCACCTTGTGCTGGATCACCCCGATCAGGATGCCGCCCACCACATTGATGCCCAGGATCACCAGGCCGGCCACGGCGTCGCCGCGCACGAACTTGGAGGCGCCGTCCATGGCCCCGAAGAAGGTCGATTCCTGCTCAAGCTCCTTGCGGCGCTTCTTGGCCTCGTCCTGGTCGATCAGGCCGCTCGACAGGTCGGCGTCGATGGCCATCTGCTTGCCGGGCATGGAGTCCAGGGTGAAGCGGGCCGCGACCTCCGCGATCCGCCCGGAACCCTTGGTGATGACCACGAAGTTCACCACCACCAGGATGGCGAAGACGATCACCCCGATGACGAAATTGCCGCCCATCATCAGCTTGCCGAACGTCTCGATCACGGCTCCGGCGCCGTGGGCTCCCTCGTGGCCGTGGCTGAGGATCAGCCGGGTGGTGGCGATGTTCAGGGACAGGCGATAGAGCGTCGCGACCAGCAGCACGGTCGGGAAGGACGTGAACTCCAGCGGCTTCTTGATCAGCAGCGAGGTCATCAGGATCAGGACCGATGTCAGGATCGAGATCGACAGCAGCCCATCCAGCATGAAGGCCGGAACCGGCAGGATCATCAGCACGACGATGCCGACGACGCCGACCGCCAGCATCACCTCGCCGCGCGCGATCCAGCCCCACATGTCCCTCGCCGAGGGTGCGGTGTCGAAACGGTAGGTGGAGCCGGTGTCAGCCATTCAGGTCACGCGGCGCTCTGGCCCATCTGCGGCGCCGGCACCGACACGCCGGCCTCGGTGTATTCCTTCAGCTTGTTGCGCAGCGTCCGGATCGAGATGCCCAGGATGTTGGCCGCGTGGGTGCGGTTGCCGAAACAGTGCTCCAGCGTCCCGAGGATCAGCTGCTGCTCCATCTGCGACACTGTCTGGCCCACGAAGCCGCGGGTGGCGGTCTCGGCGGCGACGGAGGCGGCCTGGGCGGTGCGGGCGTGCGGGTCGGCCGGGGCCAGCGGCTGGCCGTCCGGCAGGCGGATGGCGGTCTCGTCGATCTCGGCGTTGGGCGCCAGCAGCACCGCGCGGTGCATGGCGTTCTCCAGCTCGCGCACGTTGCCGGGCCAGCGGTGGGCGATCAGCCGGCGCTTGGCCTCGCTCGAGAGCGGCTTCTCGGCCATGCCGTTGGCGGCGGCGTACTTCTTGACGAAGAACTCGGCCATGGCGACCACGTCGCCGGGACGCTCGCGCAGCGGCGGCAGGCGCAGGTTCACGACATTAAGGCGATAGAGCAGATCTTCGCGGAACGTGCCGTCCTTCACCGCCTGGACCAGGTCACGGTTGGAGGTGGCCAGGATGCGGATGTCGATCTTCACCGGCTTGGCGCCGCCGACGCGGTCGATCTCGCGCTCCTGCACGGCGCGCAGCAGCTTGGCCTGCAGGCGGTGGTCCATCTCGGAGATTTCGTCCAGCAGCAGGGTGCCGCCGGTGGCCTCCTCGAACTTGCCGATCCGCCGCGCCAGGGCGCCGGTGAAGGCCCCTTTCTCGTGGCCGAACAGCTCGCTCTCCAGCAGGTTCTCGGGGATGGCGGCGCAGTTGACCGAGATGAACGGCCGGTTCGCCCGGCGCGACTTCTGGTGCACGTAGCGGGCGACGACTTCCTTGCCCACGCCGCTTTCGCCGGTGATCAGGATCGAGGCGTCGGAGGCCGCCACCTGATCGGCGAGATCGATGACCAGCTGCATGTTCGGGTCGCGGACCACCATCGGGCGATTGTCGTCGGAGACGGCGGCCAGGACGGCGGCGATCAGCGTCGCCTCGGGCGGCAGCGGGATGAACTCCTTGGCCCCGGCGCGGATCGCGGCCGCCGCGCGCAGCGGGTCCGCGGCGATGCCGCAGGCCACCACCGGCACGTGGATGCGCTCGATCTGGTTGGCGGCGATCAGGCCGGCGATGTCGAGATCGTAGTCGACCATCAGCAGGTCGGCGCCCTGGCCGGCGCGCAGCGCGTGGGTGGCCGCCTCGATAGTCTCGACGTGGCTGACTTTCGCGCCCGCGCTCATCGCCATCTTCACGGCGGTGGACAACTGCCCGCTCAATTTTCCGACGACCAGAAGCCGCATGAAATCTACTCCTTCAAACGCGCCGGCTTCAGGCCTGCGAGTCGCCGTCCTTGATGATTTCCGTCATGGTCACGCCCAGGCGTTCGTCGACGATGACGACCTCGCCGCGCGCCACCAGGCGGTTGTTGACGTAGATGTCGATCGCCTCGCCGACCTTGCGGTCCAGCTCCAGCACCGAGCCCTGGGTGAGTTGCAGCAACTGGGCCACCGACATGGTCGAGCGTCCCAGCACCGCCGAGATCGCCACCGGCACATCGAACACCGGCGCCAGGTCGGTGGCGGTGCGCCCCTCCTCGGACAAGGGGTCCGCGAGGACGCCTTCGTCGGCCGCGAATTCGTCGAGTTTCAGGTCGTCATCGGCCATGGAATCTAGCTTTCGGTCCCGGGGATCGTGGGTTCGGCGTGCAGGCCCTCGGCGGCGAGCGCCGCGTGCAGGGCCTGGGTGACACGTTCGGCGGCGGCGGCCGGGTCGTAGGCCGCCTGGCCGTCGCCGAAGTCGAGGGTGAAGGCGTGGGGCCCGAACGCGCCGTCCGGCTTGACCACGATCGCGCCCTCGAAGCCGAGGTTGCGGGCCGCGTCCTCCAGCGTCGTGCGCAGGGTCTCGGCGATGGCCGGGTCGGCGGTGACCACCAGCCGCGGCTGGGCCTCGATCTCACGGGCCAGCGAATCCAGGGCCGCCTGGGCGGGCGCGCCGGGGAACTTGTCGAGGGCCGCATCGGCGATGGCGCGGGCGCAGGCCAGCGCCAGGGCCGCGGAGCCTTCGCGATGCTCGTGGGCGACTTCGGCCAGGCGCGGCAGGGCCTGGTTGCAGGCCGCGGCGATCTGGCTGAGCGCGTTGGCCTGCTGGGCGGCGACACCGGCCAGGGCGGCGCGTTCGCCGTCGGCGTAGGCGCGGGCGCGGATCAACTCGACCTCCTCGGCCGGGAACAGGCGCCTGGGCCGCGGTGCGGCCGGCGTCACCACGCCGGCGCCGTCGAATTCGGTGTCGAAGCGGAATCGTTCCTGGGCTTCGGACATCAGTAGATCAGCTCATCTTCGTTGCCGGCGCCGACCAGCATGATCTCGCCCTTGTTGGCGAGGTCCTTGGCGACCTGGACGATGTTCATCTGCGCCTGGTCGACGTCCTTCAGGCGGACGGGGCCCATGCTTTCCATGTCCTCGCGCATGATCTTCGCGGCGCGTTCGCTCATGTTGGAGAAGAACATCTCGCGCAGCGCATCCGAGGCGCCCTTCATGCCCAGCGCCAGCTGGTCCTTCTCGACCGTGCGCAGCAGGGTCTGCACGCCGCCCGGGTCCAGCTTTGACAGGTCCTCGAACACGAACATCAGGGCCCGGATGCGCTCGGCCGCCTCGCGGTTGCGCTCTTCAAGGGCGGTGATGAAGCGGGCCTCGGTCTGGCGGTCGAACGAGTTGAAGATGTCGGCCATCATCTCGTGGCTGTCGCGCTTGGACGTGCGCGCCAGGTTCGACATGAACTCGTTGCGCAGCGTCAGCTCGATCTTGTCGAGGATCTCGCGCTGCACCGGCTCCATGCGCAGCATACGCATGACGCACTCCAGGGCGAAGTCCTCGGGCAGCGAGCTCAGCACGCGCGCGGCATGCTCGGCCTTGATCTTGGAGAGCACGACCGCGACGGTCTGCGGGTATTCGTTCTTCAGATAGTTGGCGAGCACCGCCTCGTTCACGTTGCCCAGCTTGTCCCACATGGTGCGACCCGCCGGACCGCGGATCTCCTCCATCAGGCTGTCGACCTTCTCGCCCGGCATGATCGAGGCCAGCAGCTTCTGGGTCTGTTCGAACGACCCCATGATCGCGCCGGTCCCGGCCATGCCGGAGACGAACTCGACCAGCAGGTCCTCGACCACGGCCGAGGTCACGTTGCCCAGGCTGGCCATGGCCTGGGAGATTTCCTTGATCTCCTCCTCGTCCAGCGCCGACCAGACCTTGGCGTGCTCTTCACCCAGCGCCAGCAGGATCACCGCGCACTTCTCCGCACCGTTCAGGCGCGAGGCGTCGACGACGTTCTTGGAAGCCGCGCGCGCCATCAGGCGGTCTCATGCAGCCAGGAGCGCAGGATCGCGACCGACTCGTCCGGGTGCTGATCCACGAATTCGGATACCTTCTTGACCGTGCTGACCCGCACCTGGCCGTCGACGCGAGCCATCTCGACGCGCTGGTTGCCCTCCTGGTCGGGGCCGGCCAGGGCCAGCTGCGAGATCGAGCCGTCGGCGGCGATCTGCATCTGCTGGCCGTCGGGGGTGACCACGATCCGGGTGACCTGCTGCGGCGCGCCGATGGCCCCGGCCTTGCCCTTGCCGCCGCCGCCCAGCAGCGGGCGGGCGACGAAGAAGATCATCAGGATGCCGACGATCAGCAGCACGACCAGTTCGGCGGCCCGCATGATGTCGTTCTTGTCGAAGCCCATCAGCGGGCTGGTGGTGGTGACGCCGCCGGCGTCGTCGGGCGTAGGGAATTTGACGTTGATCACGCTGACCTGGTCGCCCCGCTCCTGGTTGAAGCCGACCGAAGTGCGGACCAGTTCCTCGATGCGCTTCATCTCGTCGGCCGAGCGCGCGGTGTAGGCGCCGGGCTTGCCGTCCTTGCCAATGGCCGTGGCGCCGTCGACGGCGACCGCGACGGACAGGCGCTTCACGGCGCCGGGCTGCTGCACCTCGGTGCGGACCGACTTGGAGTTCTGGTAGTTGGTGGTGCTCTCTTGGTGGCCGGTGCTGTTGGTGCTGTCGCTGTCGGCGCCGCTGGAGTCGCCACCGGGGATCTTCGCCGCGACCGAGGCCTGGCCGGAGCCGGACGCGGCCTTTTCCTTGCTGTTCTCGTCGGTGGTGGATTCCGAGACGGTGACCTGGCCGTCGGGGTCGTACTTCTCCGTCTGGACGGTCACCTGGGCCATGTCGACGTCGGCCGAGACGTTGACCCGGGCCTTGCCGGCGCCGACGATGCCTTCGACCAGGCTCTTCACCTGCTTGGCGATGCGCTGCTCGACCTCGGACTTGCGGCTGTCGGCCTCGGCGGCCATGCCGGTGTCGCCGCCGGACAGGGTCTTGGCGTGCTGATCGACCACGGTGACGCGGTCGGCCTTCAGGCTGGGCACGGCGCCGGCCACCAGGTTCTGCATGGCGCGGACCTGGTCGGCGCTGGGCTCGCGGCCGCCGACCCCGATGCTCACCGAGGCGGACGGTTGTTCGGCCTCCTCCTCGAACAGCTGGCGCTTGGGCAGGACCAGATGGACCCGCGCCGAGGTGATGCCGTCCAGGGCCTGGATGGTGCGGGCCAGCTCGCCTTCCAGGGCGCGCTGGCGGTTCAGCTGCTGGACGAAGTCGGTCTGGCCGAGCGCGCTGGCGTTGTCGAAGATCTCGTAGCCCACCGAGCCGGCGGTCGGCAGGCCCTTGCTGGACAGCATCAGGCGGGTGGAGGCGACCTGGTCGCGGGGCACCATGATCGTGGAGCCGTCGCCCTTGACCTCATACTTCACGCCGGCCTGGTCCAGCGACTGGGTGATCGTGCCGGCTTCCTTGAGGTCCAGGTTGGAATAGAGCAGGGCCTTGGGCTGCCCCAGGTTCATGAAGACCGCCGCCAGGACCGCGGCCAGACCTGCGGCGACGCCGAGGATGGCGGCCAGGCGGCCGATCCCGAATCTCTGCAGAGTGGCTACGAACTGGTTCAACCGAGACACCCTTCCCCGACACCGATGGCGCGCGCATTCGCGGTTCCGTCATCAGGTAGGCAGGAATTTCCCAGTCCTTGGTTAAGGCTCGGTGTAGAGCCGGGCGGGGCGCGTCATCCGCTCCAGGGTTGCAGCGCCCCGTTCAGGGCCAGCAGGACCGCGAAGGCGGCATAGATCACCACGCTGGCGGTGAAGAACAGCTTGCGCAGGCCGGCCCAGGAATCGACCCGCCGGCCGCCCTGCCAGATGGCCGGCAGGGCGGCGATGGTGACCAGGGTCAGCGCCGCGGCCACCAGGGCGCAGGCCGAGGCGGTCACCACCAGCGGCCCCGGCCAGCCGTACATCAGCGCTTGGGCGTCTGAGGCCCCCATCCCCCACAGGCCGAACAGGGCGAAGGCGGCGATCCACAGGCCGGCCTGCAGGGTCTGCACCAGGCCGGCGCGGGCCTGGACCTGGTTCTGCCGCTGCTCGCGGCGGTTGCGCACCGCCAGGCCGACCAGGGTCGCCACCGCGGCGACCGCCGTGAGGCCGGCCAGCAGGATCAGGGTCAGCGGCCGCTGCGCGAACGACGCGCGCTGCAGGATCTCGGTGTTGTTGGCCGGCTGGAAATTGACCGCCCTGCCATCGACCATCCGGAACGCCAGCCGCTCCTCGCCGATGGCAGAGATGAAGCGGCCCTCGCTCACCGGCCCCTCCGGGACCCAGGCGCTGTCGCCGCCGTCGCGGCTGACGATCAGCCGGCCGCCACGGGTCACCGAGACCTTCGCCGCCCCGTTCAGCAGGTCGCTGAACGCCTCCAGCCCGCCATAGGCGCGCCGCGTGGTGAGGTAGTCGCCGCTGAAGGGGTCGCCGGCCGCCGCCAGCTCCGCCGAGCCCGGGCGGGGGAAGATCGCCGGGGGTGCGTAAAAGTGTCTCACCATCGCGGCGGGCAGGAGGTCGGCGAGCTTGGCTCCGCTTTCGCTGTTGGTGGTGACGAACACGCCCAGGCCCAGCTTCGGGACCATCGTCAGGTTCGACTTGAAGGCCAGGGTGTGGCCCAGGTGGCCATAGCCGCGATAGCCGCCCGGCAGGTCAAAGGTCATGAAGCCGTGGGCCCAGCCGTTGATGCCGGGGGCGGTGCGCTGCAGCGGGGTGCGGAACGCCCGGGCCGCCTGCGGGCCGAACACCGTCGCTCCGTTCCATCGGCCGTCGCCCAGCAACATCAGCAGGTAGCGCGACATGTCGGCCGCCGTGGACGACGCCCCACCGGCCGGCGCGATCTGGCCGATATACTCGTAGTCGTCGGCCGAGAACCCGGCGCTGCGCCAGCCGTAGCCGGTCGCCACGTCGCCGCGCAGCCGCGCCGGCATGGCGCCGGGCAGGCCGCGCCGCTCGTCGCGCGGCTCGCGGAAGGTGGTGTGGCCCATGCCCAGCGGCCCGGCGATCTCGTCCTCGACGCGCCGCTCGAAGGTCTTGCCCGACACATAGGCCGTGGCCGCGCCCGCCAGGGCCGCGCCATAGTTGGAATAGCTGGAGAGCAGTCCCGCCGTGCGAACCTGGCGCGGCCGTTCCTGGCGCAGGTAGAGGTCCAGGGGGCGTATCCGCCGCGGGGCGTTCTCGAACAGCTGGCCCAGGGCGCGGTCCTCGAAGCCGGCGGAGTGGTCCATCAGGTTGGCCACCAGGACGTCGCGCGACCGGGGCGGCAGGCGCACCTTCTCCGGCAGGTAGAGGTTGATCGGGCGGTCCAGGCGCATGCGGCCGGCCTCGACGTCGCGCATCACCAGGATCCAGGTGAAGGTCTTGGAGATCGAGCCCAGGCGGAACAGGGTCCGGTCCGGATCCACCCGGCGGCGCGATGCCAGGTCGGCGAAGCCGTAGCCCTTTTTCAGGATCACCTGGCCGTTCTGCACCACCGCGACCGAGGCGCCGGCCACATGCTCGCGGGCCATGGCGTCGGCCAACCAGCCGTCCATGAAGGCTTCCAGCTCGGCCGGGTCCAGCACCTCGGCCGGCGCCAGGCGCGCGCCATTCGCCTGGCGGGGCAGGGCCGCGGCGACCGGGGCGTCGCCGGCCAGGTTGGGCCTGGGCGCAGCGGTCGGGACCTTGGCCGTGGTCGTCGCACCGGCCGACGGCGCGGGGCGGGGGCGGGCCTGGACGTACGGGATCGGCGCCCGCGGCAGGGCGGTGGCGTGGGGCGCGGCCGGCTGGGCGACAGCGGCGGGCGCGATCAGCACCGCGAGGGCCGCCAGGATCGCCTTGCCGAAGCTCCGCATCGTCGAGGCCACTCCACCTTCAAGCCTGCGACCATAGCATCTCGGCTGAGTCGCGGCGCCCGTCTTGCGGTCGGCGGCGGTCCCTGGATGCCGCTGCGACAAAGCGCCTTTGCGCCTCTCAGGCGAGCGAACTGGCGGCGGAGCTTGAAAACGCTATCCTAGGCGGTGAGGACGCCTTTCGCGGGCGCCGGAGGGCAGGCATGAGACTCAAGGCTTCGATCGTCGCGTGCGCGGCGCTCGCCGTGGCGGCGCTGGCCCCGGCCCTGGCCCAGGCCGGCATCGTCAATGGCAGCTTCGAGGAGAACCTCGACGGCTGGACCGCCAACGAGGACCTGGTCCAGGTCCCCGGCATCTCCTTCCACCGCGACGCGGGCGGCGTGGCCGACCATCGGTACGACCCGGTGTCCGGGGACTTCTTCGCCGTGCTGACCCCCGACGCGCAGGACGTGACCACCCTGCTTCGCCAGACCTTCACCACCCGGGGCGGCGTGTTCGGCGGCTGGGCGGCGTTCCTCGGCGAGGACACCTCGCCCTTCAACGACTTCGGCTATGTGCGGATCGTCGACGCCGCGTCGGGCGTGGGGGTGTTCTCGACCTCGCTGTTCGCGGCCGGCATCGGCACGGTGGGCGACTATGGCTTCACGCCCTGGACCTCATTCTCGACCCGCCTGGCCGCGGGCCGCTACACGGTCGAGGCGGGGGCGACCAACGTCGGGGACGGCTCGATGCCGAGCTACCTGCTGGTCGACAGCTTCAGCCTGTCCGAAGTCCCCGAGCCGGCCGCCTGGCTCCTGATGCTGGCCGGCTTTTTCGGCCTGGGCGCGATGCTGCGCCGCCGGCGTTCAGCGCTGGCCTGATCCGCTTCAGTTGACCTTCGGCGTCGTGTCGAAGGTGTAGAGCGGCAGCATCGGGCGCAGCTGCGCGCCCACCCAGATCTGCGGCTCGGACGGCGGGCTCATCTTCTCGGCGATCTCGCGCACGCGCACGCATTCCTTCACCGCCCCGGCCAGCCCCGAGAAATCGTGCGCGGCCGGCATCGACGACAGGAAGCAGTCGTCGAAATAGGGGTACTTGTTGTCCTGGCCGCAGCCGAAGGACGTACGGTCGGGCCGCGCGGCGGTCAGCACCATGCGGTTGGGCTGCGCAAGGGTGGGCACGAAGACGCCGGAGAAACAGGCCGAGATCACCACCACGGTCGGCCGCTTGCCGCAGCTCTGGTCCAGCATGGTCGCCAGGGTGCCCGGTTGCAGGATCCCCTGGTCCAGCAGCGCCCCCTGCGGCGCGCCGTGCGAGGAGATGTAGAACAGGCAGCCGCCGGGCGTCCTGCCCGCCAGGTCGACCAGGGCGTTGAAGATGCCCCGGATCTCGGTCTTCTCGGGGTGGGTGTCCTTGTAACGCTCGGGCCGCACCGAGAACTGGCGGATGTTCTGCGGCTGGAAGCCGGCCCTGGCCAGCGCCAGGCTGACGTCGCGCCGGGCGTTGTCGAACGCCTCCGAGGGCCCGCCGTCGTGGGCGTGCCAGTCGCCGGCCACCACCACCGCCGACCAGTCGGAAAACGCCGACGCCGACGCTACGCTCGCCGTCATGAGCCAGAGGCCCGCGATCAACGCCAGCAGGCGGGCCAGCCCGGCCATCTATTTCTTGTAGGTCGTGAAGGGCGTGGGGATCGCCGTGCCGGTGGCTTTGGCCAGGGTGCGGCCCTCGGGATCGAACAGCTCGCCCTCGGTGAACGCCACCTGGCGGCCCCAGCGGACCACCTTGCCGACGCCCTTGATCTTGCCAGGCGCGCCGGGGCGGAAGAAGCTGGTCTTCATCTCCAGGGTGGGAGCCACGGCGGTCATGCCGGAGGCCACCATGCAGGCCACGCTCATGCACTCGTCCAGCATGGCGCAGAGATAGCCGCCCTGAATCTGCTTCATCGGGTTCAGCAGCAGCTCGGCCTTGGCGTCGAACTCGACCTCGACGGACTTGGTCGCCTGGCTGACCGAGACCAGCCGGAAGCCCAGGGTCTGGGAGCCGGTGGGCTGGTTCTTGGTCCGCAGGAACCGCTCCAGGATGGCCTCGTCGGTGAGGGCCCCGCTTTCGCTTGGGACGGGGCTCGCCACGTCGGTCATGCCACGGTCACTTCTTCCGGAACTGGTCGAGGGAGACGATGGTGGCGTCGCCCTTCGGCGGCGGAGGTTCGACCTTGGCCGCCGGGGCAGCGGCGACGGCGGCCGGCGCGGCCTTGGCCTCGGCCGGTGCGGCGGGCGGCGGCTCGAACTGCAGCAGGAACTGCACCGAGGGGTCGTAGAACCGGGTGATCGCCGCATAGGGCACCGACAGCCGCTTGGGCTGGCCGCCGAACTGCAGCGTCACCGAGAAGAAGGTCTCGCCCGGCGCCAGGTCCCAGTACTGGTGCTGCAGGACGATGGTCATCTCGTCGGGATATTTCGACAGCAGGTCGTTGGGTCCGGAGACCCCTGCCGCGTCGGTCTTGAAGGTGATGTAGAAATGATGCGACCCGGGCAGGCCCTCGGGCACGGCGGCGCGCTTCAGCGCAGCCTTTGCCACGCCCCGCAGCGCGTCCTGCGCCATGGCTTCGTAATTCATCAGATCCTGGACCGGCGGATCCTGGGCCACACGCATACTCCGAAGCGGAAACGAACCTCATCGAAGGTAACGTTTGCCGAGGTGGGCGCAAGGCTTGAAGGGGGAAAGGTGGAGAGGGGAAGGTGGAGGGCTTCTCTTGGCAGGCGCCCTCCGGACTCTTGCCGAAGCAGGAGGGCGCGTCTTCCGAGGAAGGTGGAGGGCTTCTGTTGGCAGGCGCCCCCGGACTCTTGCCGAAGAAGGAGGGCGCGTCTTCCGAGGAAGGTGGAGGGCTTCTGTTGGCAGGCGCCCTCCGGGCCCCGCCTAAGGATCTGAACCCCTAGGGCTTTAGGTTGGAATTCTATCGCGCTGCTTACGCGGCGAGACGGATTTCCCCAGCGAAGTTATCGTTCGCAGTTAGTTTAAGACCCGGAACGGTGGGTCAGGCCGGAAGAAAGCAACACCTTTAGACGTCTGTCGATGCTGATCGGCCCCGTGCTTCCACCCAAGACATGGGCGTCCCGGCGATAACCCGGAAGAAGGATTGGTGGAGCCGCCGGGAATCGCACCCGGGTCCAGTCCGCTTATGACGTGCGCGTTTATCTCCATAGTCGGGCGAACCCGACGACTGACATATAGGCGAGATGGATAGAGATTCAAAGGACTGACACGCGCCGCGCCATTGGCGAAGCGCCAGCCGCGCCGTGGATTTCGCGGATCACCACCGCCGCGTCGTGGGCGGACTCACGGGTGTCCGGCCCCAGGGCCTAAGTTCAGGGCATCGGATTTTTCGGGAGTTTTTCCAATGGGTAACCTGATCTTCGCCGGCCGCGCCCTCATCCAGGACCTGCTGCCGACCCTCGTCTTCGCGGTCCTGGTGGCGCTGCATGTGGACATCCGCATCGCCACCGGCGCCTCGGTGGCGGTCAGCGTCGCGCAGATCGCGCTCTACAAGCTGCTGAAGCGCCCGATCGCCCCGCTGCAGTGGGCCAGCCTGGGCCTGGTGCTGGTGTTTGGCGCCGCCGGCGTCCTGACCAACGACGCGCGCTTCCTGATGGCAAAGCCCACCCTGATCTACGCGATCATCGGCACGGTGATGCTGAAGCGCGGCTGGATGCTGCGCTACATGCCGCCGGTCGCCGAGGGCCGCGGCGCGAACGTGCTGACCGGCTTCGGCTACGCCTGGGCCGGGCTGATGTTCGTGACCGGGGCGCTCAACCTGCTGTTCGCCATCCGGTTTCCCGCCCTTTGGCCGGCGTTCCTGGCGATCTTCCCGGTGGCGTCGAAGCTCGTGCTGTTCGCCATCACCTATCTGACGGTCCGCCACTTCGCGATCCGCCAGCATCATGCGGAACAGGCGGCCCAGGCGCGGGCGGCCCAGGCGCAGGCGACCCAGCCGCAGGCGGCGTAGGCGAAGCGTCTTCGGGCTCCGGCTTCGGCTCGGAGCCCGGCGGTGCGCGGCGGGCCTCCGGGTTGGGCTTCAGCCGCCCGCCGCCCGCGATGAGTTCGCGATAGGCTTTGCGCGCGCTGCCGAACCCCGCCCCGCCCGGGACGATCACGTCGAAGCGTGGATCGTGGCCCAGGGCCGCGCCCAGCACCGCCTCCAGCACCTCCGCCGCCTCGCCGACCTCGGCCGGGTCGCACGCCCGGCGCAGGGTGACCGCGCGGCCGGGCGTCGCCAGGGTCAGGTCGTAGGCCGTGCCCTGCAGGCAAAGCGTGTCGGCGGCCCCGGCCTCCTCGACCCGCACGTCGCGCGGCGCGCCCCAGAGCGGCAGGGAACGCAGCGCCAGGAACCGCGCCGCCGTGCCGGCCGGCAGCCGCGCGTCGAACCCCACCCGCCGCCCGATCCCCGCCTCGCAGCAGGCCAGGCCCGCCCGGCCCTGGACGAAGGCGTCGCCGCTCCCCCGCACGATCACCCGCGCCACGCTCTGGCGCACGCTGTTGGCCGGCCGCACCCAGACCTCCAGCACCATCTCCTCGCCGCGCAGCAGCTGCCATTGCAACGGCATCAGGCCCCACAGCCGGTAGGTGGCGGCGTCCACGCCATTGTCCGGCTCGACCAGCCGCTCGCCCTTGCGCACCCGCCGTCCGCCCAGCGGATCGGCCGCCTCGGAGGGCTGCGGCCGCTTGTCGTCCCACCAGCTCCCGGGGTCCGGCGCCGGGAACGGCCAGATCTCCGCCGCCAGCGGCGAGGTCCCCCGCGGCGGGCCGGCGTCCTTGGGCGTCAGCCTGAGCGGCTGCCCATGCGCGGGCCCCGCCAGGACAGCGGCCGCCAGGGCGAGGAGGGCAAGGCGCGGGGACACGCCATGAAAGGATCGGCGGGGGAGGGCAGTTCCCCTTTTCATCATCCGCTCATCCCGACGAAGACCGGGACCCAGATGGAATGGCTCAGGGGCGGGCTCGAAGGGCGCGGCGGACAGCCGGCCCCCATCGGCGCTTTCCGATCGATCTCCCGGCCTTCGCCGGGATGCGCGGATACCTAAAACACGTCCACGCCACGCGACAGGGACAGCACCCCGGTGCGCGACACCTCGACCAGGCCCAAGCCGCGCATCAGGTCCACGTATTTGTCGATCTTCGACGAGGCTCCGGTCAGCTCGAACACGAAGCTCTCGTGGGTGGTGTCCACCACCTTGGCGCGGAAGATGTCGGAGACGCGCAGCGCCTCGACCCGCTCCGACCCCGTGCCGCGCACCTTGACCAGGGCCAGTTCGCGCTCGATGCCGTTGGGGTCGCGGGTCACGTCCTGCACGTGGCGGGTGGAGACCATCTTCTGCAGCTGAGCCTCGATCTGGCCCAGCACCTGCAGGGTGCCGCGGGTGACGATGGTGATGCGGCTGGTGTGCGACGCCCCGTCGGTCTCGGCCACCGTCAGGCTGTCGATATTGTAGCCCCGCGCCGCGAACAGCCCGACCACCCGGTGCAGCACGCCCGGCTCGTTGTCCACCAGTACGGCGAAGGTGGCGCGGCTCTCCTCCTGCTCGGCATGGGCGAGGTCGTAGACGGAGGCGGGCTGGGTTTCGGTCATGGTGAGTTCCTGGCGGTCGGGCGTCAGGTGTCACAGGATGGCCCCCATCGCAACCATCGGGCCGGAGAACACCATGGACCTCGACCTCACCGGCCGCACGGTGCTGATCACCGGCGCCTCCAAGGGCATCGGCGCGGCGGCGGCGGAGGCGTTCGCGCAGGAGGGGTGTCATTTGATCCTGGCGGTCCGCAGCGGGGAGGCGCTGGAGGCGCTGTGCCAGCGGCTGCGATCGGCACACCAGATCCAGGCCCGCGCCGTCCCCACCGACCTGCGCGACCCGGTCCAACTCGCCGCCCTGGCCGAGGCCGGCCGCGACGCCGACGTCCTGGTCAACAACGCCGGCGACATCCCGGGCGGCGCGCTGGAGGCCGTCGACGAGGCGCGCTGGCGTCACGCCTGGGAGCTGAAGGTGTTCGGCTACATCAACCTTACCCGCGCCATCTACGCCCACATGAAGGCCCGGGGCTCAGGCGTCATCATCAACGACATCGGCGCGGCCGGCGAGCGGATGGACGCGGGCTACATCGCCGGCTCCACCGGCAACGCGGCGCTCTACGCCTTCACCCGCGCCCTGGGCGGCAAGAGCCTGAAGGACGGCGTGCGCGTGGTCGGCGTCAGCCCCGGCCCGGTGGAGACCGACCGCATCGTCACCCTGATGCAGACCGCCGCCGAACGCCGCTTCGGCGACGCCAGCCGTTACCCCGAACTGATGGCGAACTACCCCCTGGGTCGTCCCGCCAAGCCCCGCGAGATCGCCGACATGATGGCCTTCCTGGCGTCGGACCGCAGCGCCTACACCACCGGCGTGGTGGTGACCATCGACGGCGGGATCGGCGCCAGTCCGGGCTGACCCTTGCGTCGCTGGAAAAGCGCCCCAACATTCCGGCCATGTCCTCCCTGCGCATGCCCCAGGCGCTCACGGCGCGCCTCAAGGCCGAGACCGGCGACGCCGTGCTCCACCACGAACTGCTGGGCGAGCAGGCCTATTCGCTCGGCCGCGCCGGCCGCAAGGTCGAGGCGGCGCTGGCCGCGCTGCGCGACCATCCGGGCGGCGAGGACCGCGCGGAGCTGCTGAAGGCCGCCGCTGACGCGGTCTGGGGCTTCCTGGTCCAGCGCGAGGTGATGGGCCTGCGCGACCGGGGCCAGGTGATCGCCCAGTACGCCATCCAGCGCGAGGTCCTGGCGCGCCTGGGCGTCCGCTGAGGCTGTCAGAAAATCGGGTTGGCGTTCGCGGGGGGATCCGGGCCAAGCTGGGTCATTCTCGAACCCCCCGGACGGACCCCCAACCCATGGCGATTTCCCTCTACGACGTCAGCGTCTCCTCCTACCTGCAGACCCTGAACGCGGTCTCCGGCTACCTCGCCAAGGGCCTGACCTGGGCCACCGAGGGCGGCCACGCCCTGGGCGACCTGGTCGAGACGCGGCTGCACGGCGACATGCTGCCGTTCCGGTTCCAGATCGTCTCGGTCTGCCACCACTCGCGCGGTGCGATCGCCGGCGCCAAGTCGGGAGTATTCAGCCCGCCCGGCGCATCGGACGCGGACTACGCCGGCCTCCAGGCCATGGTGGCGGCCGCCATCGTCGAGCTGAAGGCGCTGAGCCCCGACGAGATCAACGCCCTGGAGGGCCAGGACATGGCCTTCCAGCTCGGCGAGCGGAAGCTGCCGTTCGTGGTGAAGGATTTCATCCTGTCCTTCTCCCTGCCCAACTTCCATTTCCACGCCACCACCGGATACGACATCCTGCGCCAGAAGGGCGTGCCGCTGGGCAAGCGCGACTACCTGGGCGCCATGCGCATGAAGGTCTAGGCGCCCCGGTCACCTGTGCGGGCGCTGCCGCCGCGCCGACCTAGGTGACCACCGCCACCACCGCCCCCAGCGCCCGCACCAGGTCCGCCGGCGCGAGCCGCGCCTGCAACCCCCGCTGGCCGGCGTTCACGAAGGCCTCCGCCAGCGCTGCCGCGTCGGCGTCCACCACCGTGCGCACAGCCCGCTTCTGGCCGAACGGGCTGACCCCGCCGACCCGGTAGCCGGTCAGGCGCTCGGCGTCGGCCGGTTTCATCATCTCGGCGGACTTCGCGCCCAGGGCGGCGGCCAGCTTCTTCATCGCCACCTCACGGTCCGAGGCCAGCACCACGCAGGCCGGCTTGCCGTCGGCCAGGATCATCAGGGTCTTCAGCACCTCGCCGGCCGGGACGCCCAGCGCCTGCGCCGCCTGAAGGCCGACCCGCTCCGAGCCCGGGTCGTAGCCGTAGGTGGCCAGCGTGTACGCCACGCCGGCGCGGTCCAGGGCCAGGGTCGCCGGCGTGGTCTTCGACATGCCTGGCGCGCGCCTAGCCGGCCTTGCCGCCGACCACGGCAAACATGGCGCCCTGCGGGTCCATGGCCTGAACGATCCATTGGCCGCCCGGGACTTCCATCGGCCCGTTCGTCGCCTGGCCTCCGGCGCCGGCGATCCGTGCCTTGGCGGCTTCGATGTCGCCGACCTGGAAGTAGTAGAGCCAGCTTGGGGCGGGGATCTGCGGCGGCTTGGCCATCATGCCGCCGACCTGGCCGTCCTGGTTGCTGAACAGCTGATAGACCCCCATCTCGCCCATCGGCATGGCCTCGTCCTTCGTCCAGCCGAACATGTCCGCATAGAAGCCGAAGGTGTCCTGCGGCCTGCCGCCATGGAGCTCGCGCCAGCCGGCGTGGCCCAAGGTTCCGGGCGCCACCTGCGGCCGACCACCCTGCGGCGGGATCGGCTTCATGATCGCGAACACCGCGCCGGCCGGGTCGGCGACGATGGCGAAGCGGCCGATGCCGGGGATGTCGAGGGGCGGGCCCATGACTACACCGCCGAGGCTCGTGACCTTGGCCGCCGCCGCGTCGCAGTCGTCCACGCAGACATAGCCCGTCCAGTTGGCCGCCATGCCCTGGGCCTTCATCGGCGCGCCCAGGTTCATCATGCCCGCGACGCCGTTCCCGTCGGCGCTCAGCACCGAATAGGGCTCACCGCCGCGGTCGGGCATCGGCATGTCCTGCGCCGCCCAGCCGACGACCTCGCCGTAGAAGCGCTTCGCCCCGTCCATGTCGGGGGTGAGCAGTTCGTACCAGATGAAGCGGCCGTGGTCGGACATGGCGGGTCTCCCTTCGATTGGCGGCCCGAACGTCCCAGGGCGCAGTCTGGAAGACGCAGCGGCAGACGTCGATCCTACAGTCGAGGGCGCCTCAACGACGATGTGCGCGGGTCGGCGGTCCGTCTAGCGTCAAGGGCGCAAGCTCGACGGAGCGGCCCGGCTCTCCGGCCGGCCCTCGCCGCTTTCGCTTGTCTCCGACCGCGACGCGAAGGTAACCGACGAACCGCCCTCGACCGTCCCACAGCTCGTCCCGGCGCTGTCGATTGTGACCTGTGCGTCCGGGGAGCAGGTCCTCGGCGATCAGATAGGCCAAGCGAAGCTCATCCAGGATCTTTGGCCGGAGCCCTTTATCACCGCTCTGTTCGCTTCGGCCTTCGCGAGCCACGTTTGGAAAGAAGATCCGGCCCTGGTCGAGAAGCGCCGATGCCTGCGCCGCCAGCTCGACCCGCCGCTTGTTGAACTCTGCGTCCGGCCAGTACGCGCCGTGCAGGCACAGCGCCTCGATATTCGCCATGGCCGCCAGGCATTGGGCGCCCCAGGTCAGCAGCTGGTCGTCGCGCCGCTCGCGCTCGGTCCGCCGGTTGATGAACCAGCTGACGATGGTGAACGTCAGGCCCGCGAGTCCGACCAGCGACGCGGTCGCCCACTTGGTCAGGTCGGGCGAGAGCGGCAGGGTCACACCGGCTCCTTGCCCGCGTCGTCGATGATCGAGCCCACGTCGATCTCGCCGGCTTTCCAGCCGAAGACCTCGCCATAGAAGATCGCCCCCGCCGGAACGTCAATCCGGCGCGACGCCCGGATAGCGGGGCAGGTCGTTGTCGATCGTCCACCAGGGCGCCTTCGACGCCGCCTGCAGGTGGACGCCCGGCATCAGCTCGGCGCCGTCGTCGAGCGTGCCGGCCCGCAGGCGCAGGCTCGCGGGCGTATCGTCGCGTTGGCTGAACAACGGGCTGCCGCAGGTTCCGCAGAACACCCGCCGCTTGCCCGGCGAGGCGCGGTATTCGCGTAGGCTCTCCGCGCCCTGCACCAGCCGGAAGTCGGCGCTCGCCACCGGCACGTTGGCGCCGAACGCCGAACCCTGCGCCTTGCGGCATTGGGCACAGTGGCAGAACTGGATGGGCGCGAACGGCCCTTCGATCTCATAGCGGACGGCGCCGCAGAGGCATCCGCCGCCGTGCGTCACGGTCACACCAGGCCCTTGCCCTCGTCGTCGATGATCGTGCCCAGGTCGCGGGTCTCGTCGGCCATGATCATCTCGTTGTGCGCCTTGCCGGACGGAATCATCGGGAAGCAGTTCTCTTCCTTGGTGACCCGGCAGTCGAACAGCACCGGCTTCTTCACCGCGATCATCTCGCGGATCTTGTCGTCCAGTTCGTCCGGCGTCTCGGCGCGGAAGCCGACGCCGCCGTAGGCCTCCGCCAGCTTCACGAAGTCGGGCAGGCTGGACGAATAGGTGTGGGAGTACCGCTCGCCGTGCAGGAGCTGCTGCCACTGGCGGACCATGCCCATCCACTCGTTGTTGAGGATGAAGATCTTGATCGGCAGCTCGTACTGAATGGCCGTCGAGATCTCCTGCATGGTCATCTGCACGCTGGCGTCGCCGGCGATGTCGATCACCAGGCTGTCGGGGTGGGCCATCTGCACGCCGACGGCGGCCGGCAGTCCGTAGCCCATGGTGCCCAGGCCGCCGGAGGTCATCCAGCGGTTGGGTTCGTCGAAGTGGTAGAACTGGGCCGCCCACATCTGGTGCTGGCCGACCTCGGTGGTGATGTAGGTGTCGTAGCCCTTGGTCAGCTCGTACAGGCGCTGGATGGCGTACTGCGGCTTGATCAGCTTGGTGTCGGGGCGATAGCCGAACGAGTTGCGCGCCCGCCAGCCGTCGATCTGGGTCCACCAGGTCTTCAGCGCCGGGGCGTCGATGGCCAGGTTGCGCTGCTTCCAGGCGGCGATCATGTCCTCCAGCACGCTGGCGGCGTCGCCGACCACGCCGATGTCGACGCGGACGTTCTTGCCGATCGAGGAGGCGTCGACGTCGATGTGGATCTTCCGCGAGGTGGGCGCGAAGGCGTCCAGGCGGCCGGTGACCCGGTCGTCGAAGCGCGCGCCGATGCAGACCATCACGTCGCAGTCGTGCATGGCGTTGTTGGCCTCGTACGAGCCGTGCATGCCCAGCATGCCCAGCCACTGCGGGCTCGACGCCGGGAAGGCGCCCAGGCCCATCAGGGTCGAGGTCACCGGCGCGCCGGTCAGGGCCGCGAACTCACGCAGCAGCGCCGAGGCGCGGGGGCCGGAATTGATGATCCCGCCGCCGGTATAGAGGATCGGCTTCTTCGCCCGGGCGATCAGCGCCACCGCCTCGGCGATCTTGCCGGCGTCGCCCTTGGTGCGCGGGCTGTAGTTGTGGGCGTGCTTAACCTCGTTCGGGCCGAAGTAGGGGCCGCGCGCGAACTGGACGTCCTTGGGGATGTCGATGACCACCGGGCCGGGGCGGCCGGAGGTGGCGATGTGGAACGCCTCGTGGATGATCCGCGGCAGCTCCTCCACCGACTTCACCAGGTAGTTCTGCTTGGTGCAGGGCCGGGTGATGCCGACGGTGTCGCACTCCTGGAAGGCGTCGGTGCCGATCAGGTGGGTGGCCACCTGGCCGGTGATCACCACCAGCGGGATCGAGTCCATCAGCGCGTCGACGATGCCGGTGACGGCGTTGGTGGCGCCGGGGCCCGAGGTGACCAGCACCACGCCGGGCCGGCCGGTGGAGCGGGCATAACCCTCCGCCGCGTGGGTCGCGCCCTGCTCGTGGCGGACCAGCACGTGCTGCAGCCGCGGCTCGGCGTAGAGCGCGTCATAGATCGGCAGCACCGCCCCGCCCGGATAGCCGAACAGCACGTCCACGCCCTGGTCGATGAGCGCGCGGACCACGATCTCCGCGCCGGAGAGGGTGATCTGTTCGGCCTGGATGGTCTGGTGGGCGGTCATGGGCTGGGCTCTGGTTTGGGCATTAAAAAAGGCCCGCGGAGGGCCTGGTGCAAGCGACCGTTCGGTCCTGACGAAATGTCAGTCCGGTTACGGTCGCCTTACGAGTACGAGAATGCTGCGCACGAGATGTCCCGCGAAAGATACGAATGGCCGTGTCGCATGCCGTGCTCAGGCCGTCAAGGTCGGGTGAAGGGCAAGAAACTGCCTCCAATGGTCGCGGTGATCCAAGCCGGTCAGGCGCGGCCAGTCCCCCATCTGCCCGCGCATCCAGGTGGTCTGGCGCTTGGCGTAGCGGCGGGTCTCCTGCTGGGCCGCCGCGAGTGCGGCCTCCAGGCTCGTCTCGCCGCGCAGGTGGGCGGCGAACTCGCGGACGCCCACCGCCTTCATGGCCGGCAGGTTGGGGTCGAGGTCGCGGGCCACCAGCGCCGCGACCTCGTCCAGCGCGCCATCGGCCGCCATGGCCGCCAGGCGGGCGTCGCAGCGGGCGTAGAGCGCGTCGCGCGGCGGCTCCAGGGCGACAGCGGTCCAGCTCCCGGGCGCCAGCGGCGGCTCGTCGGCCGCCTGCCATTCGGAGAGCGCCTTGCCGGTGGTGGAATAGACCTCCCAGGCGCGCACCAGCCGCTGGCGGTCGCCCGGCGCGATGCGGTTCGCCGCCGCCGGGTCGGCCTTGGCCAGCCGGCCGCGGAAAGCGTCCTCGCCCAGGGTCGCGAGCTCCGCCTCGGCGGCGCGGCGCACGAAGGGCGGGATCGGCGGAATCTCGGCCAGGCCCGCGGTCAGGGCGCGGACGTATAGGCCCGTGCCGCCGACCACGATGACGTCGCGCCCGCGCGCCTGGATCGCGCCGATCGTCTCCGTCGCCGCCCGCAGCCAGCGGCCGACCGACCAGCCGTCGGCGGGGTCGACCGTCCCCAGCAGGTGGTGCGGCGCCCGCGCGGTCTCCTCCGGCGTCGGGCCGGCGGTCAGCACGCGCAGGCCCGCGTAGAGCTGCATGGAGTCCGCCCCCACGATCTCGCCGCCCACCGCCTGCGCCAGCCGCAGCGCCAGCGCCGACTTGCCGCTTGCCGTGGGTCCGGCGATCAGCCAGATGCGGCCGGTCATGCTGCTCGTCCTCACCACCGTCATTCCCCTGGACGCCGCCAACGACGGCGTGGACTTCAGCCTCGAGCCGCTGGCCGCGATCGGCGCGCGCCTGGGCCAGACCGAGGATCTCGGGTCCGACGCGCTCGTAGCACAGGACACCTTCATCGAGGCCGATGACCTGGGCGCCGTCCGCAAGGCCGTGAGCGGCCTCATGGCCGGCAAGCCTGCCGACTACTGTGTCCAGCCGGCCGAGGGCCGCCGCAAGCGCCTGCTGATCGCCGACATGGACTCCACCATCATCAACGTCGAGTGCATCGACGAACTGGCCGACTTCGCCGGGGTGAAGGACAAGGTCGCCGCCATCACCGAGCGCGCCATGCGCGGCGACCTGGACTTCGAGGCGGCGCTGCGGGAACGCGTGGCGATGCTGAAGGGCCTGCCGCTGGCCGACCTGCAGCGGGCCTATGACGAGCGGGTGCGGCTGAACCCCGGCGCGCGGACCCTGGTGCGCACGATGACCGCCCACGGCGCCAAGGCGTTCCTGGTCTCCGGCGGCTTCAGTTTCTTCACCCGCCGAGTGGCCGAGGCGGCCGGCTTCGACGCCAACCGCGCCAACACCCTGGTCGAGGCCGACGGCGTCCTGGCCGGGACGGTCGGCGAGCCGATCCTCGGCCGGGAGGCCAAGCTCGCCGCGCTGTGCGAGGAGGCCGCCGCCCTGGGCGTCCCGCTCTCCGCCACCCTGGCGGTCGGCGACGGGGCCAACGACCTGGCGATGATCGCCGCCTCGGGCCTGGGCGTCGCCTACCGCGCCAAGCCGATCGTTGCGGCGCAAGCCCACGCCAAGGTCGACCACGCCGACCTCACGGCCTTGCTGTACTTCCAGGGCTACCGCGCGGACGAGTTCGTGACGGACTGATGCCATTCCCCCGCCAAATCAAAGCCGTCGTGTTCGACATGGACGGCCTGCTGGTCGACACCGAGACCGTGGTGTTCGCCGCCCTGCAGCGAGCGGCCGGCGAGATCGGGCGCGAGATGCCGTTCGCCACCTTCCAGCGGATGGTCGGCCTGCAGCACGCCCACTCCGACCTGATTCTGGTGGAGCACTTCGGCCCCTGCCTCGACCTGGAGGCCTGGGCCGCCGCGGTCAGCCGGCACTTCCACGCCGAGGCCGCCGCCGGGATCGCCCTGAAGTCAGGCGTGGTGGAGATCCTCGACGCTCTGGACGCCGCCGGCCTGCCGCGCGCCATAGCCACCTCGTCCAGCCTGGCCGCCGTGCACGAGAGCCTGGGCGCCCACGACCTGGTCGACCGCTTCGACGCCCTGATCACCCGCGACATCCAGACCCGCGGCAAACCCCACCCGGAGCCGTTCCTGAAGGCTGCGCAGGCGCTGGGCGTCGACCCCGCCGACTGCCTGGCCCTGGAGGACAGCCACAACGGCGTGCGTTCCGCCTCCGCGGCCGGGATGATGACCGTGATGGTCCCCGACATGCTGGACCCCACCGAGGAGATGCACACCCTGTGCGTCCGCATCGCCCGCGACCTGCACGAGGTGCGCGGCTGGCTGGAGCGTCGCTGATTCCTTTCCCGCCGCTGGCGGGAGAGGACGGGCTCACTTCTTCCCGGTCGGTCCGTGCTCGAAGTAGCGGAAGAAGGCGCTGTCCGGGGACAGCACCAGGGTCGTCTGGCCGTCCGAGAAGCTGGCCTGGTAGGCCTGCATCGAGCGGAAGAAGGCGGCGAACGACGGGTCCTTGCCGAAGCTCTGGGCGAAGATCCGGGTGCGCTGGGCGTCGCCCTCACCGGTGATCTGGCCGGACTGTTCGCGCGCGGTGGCCAGCGTGATCGCCACCTCCTTGTCGGCCCCGGCCATGATCTCGCGCTTCTGCTGTTCGCCGAGCGCGCGCAGGCGGGTGGCCTCCTGCTTGCGCGAGCTGGCCATGCGCTTGTAGACGGAATCGCGGTTCTGGGCCGGCAGGTCGGTGCGGCGGATGCGCAGGTCGATGACCCGGATCCCCATGCGCGAGGCGGTGGCGCCCAGCTGCACGTCGGCGCGGGCCTGCTGCATCAACTGGGCGCGGCGGCCGGAGACGATCTCGTCCTGGGTGGCGGTGCCGAGCACCTGGCGCAGCGACGAACTGACCAGCCGCTCGATGCGGTCCTTGCCCTGCTCCTCGTCGCGCAGGGTGGTGTAGAACTCCAGCGGCCGGACGATCTGGTAGCGGATGAAGGCGTCCACCACGAGGCGCTCCTGCTTGGCGCCGATGATCTCCTCCTGCTCGATCAGCAGCGGCACGTTGCGCCGGTCCAGGCGCACCAGCTGCTGGGTGAAGGGGATCTTCATGTGCAGGCCGGCTTCGCTCTTGCCCGGCGGATTGATCACGCCGACGGGCTTGCCCAGCGCGACCACGATCACCTGCTCGCGCTGGTCGACGATGAAGAAGGTCTGCCACAGGGTCATCAGGACCACGGCGGCGATCACGGCGAGGATCAGGCTGCGCGGGTTCATTGGGCGGCCTTGGGTTGCGGCTGGGCGGCCTGCGGCTGGGCGGGGCCGACCTCGACCTGCGGCTGGGCTTTGGGCCGGAAGGCGTCGGGCGGCAGGATGATCGGGGCGGAGGCGCCCTTGGCGTCGATCACCACCTTGTTCGAGGACTGCAGCACCTGCTGCATGGTCTCGATGTAGAGCCGGTCGCGGGTCACGCCGGGCGCGCGGCGATACTCGGTCAGCACCTGGTTGAACCGCGCCGCCTCGCCGGTCGCGTCGCGCACGGCCTGTTCGCGATAGCCCTGGGCGCGGTTGGTGATGGTGGCCGCGTCGCCCTTGGCCTCGTTGATCACCCGGTTGCGGTAGATGTTGGCCTCGTTGACGGCGCCGTCGGCGTCCTGGGTGGCGTTGTTCACATCGCGGAAGGCGGCGACCACCTCGGCCGGCGGGTTGGCCGAGCGGATCTGCACCTCGACGATGCTGATGCCGGCGTCCCAGGAATCCAGGGTCTTCTGCATCAGGTCGGCGGTCTGGCGCTGCACTTCGCCGCGGCCGGTGGAGATGATCGGCTGCAGCGGGGTGCGGCCGACCACCTCGCGCATGGCGCTCTCGGCCACGGCCTTCACCGCCTGGGCGGGGTCGCGCGTGGCGAACAGATACTTCACCGGGTCGGCGATCCGCCAGGTGACGCGGAAGTCGAGGTCGATGATCTGCTCGTCGCCGGTCAGCATCAGGCTCTCGGCCGGGGCGTCGGCGGTCTGCGAACCCCCGATGTCGGCGTAGTTCAGGGTGGTGATCGCCACCTTCTCGACACTCTGGAACGGGGCGGGCAGGTGGTAGTTCATCCCCGGCCCGGACCAGCCCGAGTAGCGCCCGAAGGTCAGGACCACCGCCTGCTCGCTGGGCTGTACCAGATAGATGCCGGACAGCGCCCAGGCGGCGAAGGCCACGCCCGCGACGCCGGCGACGATCCCCGGCCTGATGCCGCCGGGGCCGCCCATCAGGTCGCGCAGCCGCCGGATGAGGCGCTCGAAGCCGGCGTTGAGGTCGGGGCCGCCCGGTCCGCGCGGGCCGCCGCCCGGCGGTCGTCTGGCGGGTGGATCGCGCTTGTCGCCGTCGCCGCCCGGAGGCGTACCCCAGGGGCCCGGGTTGGCGTTGTCGTTCCACGGCATGAGGCGGTGCGCACGATCCTGAAGCGGCGTCGTTCCCCAAACCCCCTGCGGGCTTGTAAACCGGCGCTGTCAGCCGGATATGAGGTCCCTCCCACGGCAAGGCAAGACAAAGCGGCATGAGCGAACCGGCAGGCCCCGACCGCTCCGCGATCCTCACGGCCCTGGATCGGGTGATCGACCCGAAGTCCGGCAAGGGGCTGACCGCCGCCGGCCTGGTGCGTGGGCTGGTGCTGCGCAGCGGCCGGGTGGCGTTCATGCTGGAGGTCGCGCCCGCCGACATCGAGCTCTATCGCCGGGTGCGCGACCAGGCCGAGGCGGCGATCGCCGACACCGACGGGGTGGAGACCGCCCAGGTGGTGCTGACCTCCGAGCTGCAGGCGCCCAGCGCCCAGCAGTTCACGGTGGCCCCACGCCGCGGCGGCCTGCCTCCGCCGCCCGGCGCCCATCGCGCGGCGCTGCCGGAGTCCGCGCCCCAGCGGCGGGCCCGTATCGCCGACGACCCGGGCGCCCAGCTGCATCCGATGGTCGATGCGGTGAAGCCGCCGCATGTGAACAAGGTCATCGCCGTCGCCAGCGGCAAGGGCGGGGTGGGCAAGTCCACCGTCGCGGTCAACCTGGCCGCCGCCTTCGCGGCCCTGGGCCAGCGTGTGGGCCTGCTGGACGCCGACATCTACGGCCCCTCCGCCCCCACCATGCTGGGGGTCGGCGGCGACCCCACCTTCGACGAGGAGAAGCGGCTCAACCCCATGGTGGCCTGGGGGATCAAGGTGATGTCGATCGGCTTCATCGTCGAGCCGGGCACGGCCAACATCTGGCGCGGGCCGATGGCGTCCTCGGCCCTGCGCAGCCTGATCAACTCCAACTGGGGAACCGCCGAGGAACCGCTGGACGTGCTGGTCATCGACCTGCCGCCCGGCACCGGCGATATCCAGCTGACCCTCGTCCAGAAGCTGAAGATGGACGGCGTGGTCATCGTCTCCACCCCGCAGGAGATAGCCCTGATCGACGCGCGCCGCGCCGCCCAGATGTTCGAGAAGACCGGCGCGCCGATCCTGGGCGTGGTCGAGAACATGGCGTATTTCGCCGACAGCTCCGGCGCGCGCATTCCGATCTTCGGGACCGGCGGGGCGAAGACCGAGGCCGAGCGCCTGGGCGTGCCGCTGCTGGCCGAGATCCCCATCGAGGTGGCGCTGCGCGAAGGCTGCGACGCCGGCCGCCCGCTGGTCGCCACCCACCCCGACAGCCCTGCGGCCCGGGCCTTCCTCGACCTTGCCGCCAAGCTGATCTGAGCTATTCGGCCGGCCTCAGCGGCGCTTCGCCGGGCCCGGCGAAGCTTTCCTCAGCGCTGGCCAGCGACGCCGGCTGTTGCGCCTTCAGCGCCGCGGCGATCTCGCTGTGCCGTTCGGGGGTGAGCTTGTAGCCGAAGAACACCAGGCCTCCGATCAGCACGAAGATCACCGGCGCGAACAGGTAGCACATCTGCAGGCCGAAGATCGCCTCGGGCGTGTTGTAGGCATGCGGCTTGGGGTTGAAGCCGACGTATTCCAGGATCGGCAGCACGATGATCGCGGTGACCGACGTGCCCACCTTCTGCACCAGGATCACCAGCGAATAGAGCACCCCGGCGCGTTCCTTGCCGGTGGTCAGCCGCAGCTCGTCGGTGACGTCCGCCACCATCGACCGCATCATCGGGATGAAGGCGCTGGCGGAAAAGCCGACGAAGAACATGCCCACCGCCGTGGCGGCCAGCAGCCCGGCCGGAATCGCCATCAGCACCGACTGGGTGATGGCGTAGGCGACGCAGGCGATCTGGATCGCCCGGTGCTTGCCGAACCGGTTGGCGATGTGCGCCCAGGTCGGCGCGCCCAGGATTCCGGCGCCGACATAGGGGATCAGCAGGTAGCTGACCTGGCTGATCTCGAAGCCCTTCGCGGTGTGGAAGAAGAACACGTACATCGGCGCGGTGGTGTTCGCGCCCAGGGTCAGCAGCAGGTCGGCCAGCACCAGCCGCGACATCGAGCCGGTGGTGAAGATGGCGGCCAGGTCCTTGAACGACGTCCCGGCGCCCTTGACGCCGCGCACCACCCGCTCCGGCGTGAAAATGGCGTTGATCGGGATGGTGACGGTGGCCACGGCGATCAGCAGCAGGGCCAGCCGGGGCATGGAGTCGCCGTCGCCGGGCTTCACCCAGCCGTGGGTGAGGATCGGCGCCGCCAGCAGGCCCACCGACCCGATGACCGCGATGCCCTGGGTCCAGCCGAAGATCCGCGACCGCTCATGGTAGTCGGTGGCCAGGTTCGCCGCCCAGGCCGCGTGGCTGAGGCCCAGCAGGGAATAGGCCAGGTAGCAGACCAGCAGCCAGGGCACGAGGTGCTCCAGCCCCGCCCCCGGCGGCGGGTTCAGCAACATATAGATGCCCAGCCAGAAGACCGGCAGCGACAGCACGAACCACGGCTTGAAGCGCCCGAACGGGGTCTCGAACCGGTCCATGACCCAGCCCAGGGCGAAGTCGAAGCCGACGTCGATGAGCCGCAGGGAACTCAGCGTCGCGCCCAGCACGCCCAGCTTGATCCCCACCGTACCCGCATAGAACGGGGTGATGTAGGTGCCGAGCACCAGGAGCAGCATGTAGACCGGGATGCTGCCGGTGGCGAAGGCCCAGACCCGGGGCAGGGGCAATCGAGTCGGTGGGGGTGTGCCCGCGGCGTGGCTCAAGACGTCCTCCCATCAAGTCCCGGTCGCCCTCTTGCGGGGCGTCATGCGGTCAGGTGAGGCCCACGCGCGCCGCCGCGCAAGCCATTTCGAACGGGGGGTATGGCTGCGGCGCTTACCGGCCGGTGCGCGGAGCTATTGGGGCCGGCCGGCCGCCGCCAGGTCGGTGTCGCCGATCAGGCTCTCCAGCGCCGCGGCCGGATCGTCCATGGCGTCGCGATCGTCCAGCTGCCGGCGGATGTCGGCATGCCGCTCGGCGGTCAGCCGGTAGCCGATGAAACAGGCGCCGGCGATCATCACGAAGACGATCGGGCCGATGATATAGGCCAGCTCCAGGCCGCGAATCTGGTCGGGCCCGTTCACCGCGCCCGGCTTGAAGTTGTAGCCCACCGCGCCCAGCACCGCGAAGGTGATGACCGCCGCCATGGCCGCCGCCGCCTTGGTGGTGCCGCTGGTCAGGGCATAGAGCAGGCCCACCAGGTTGCGGCCCTTTTCCAGCCGGATCTCGTCGCCGATGTCGGCGGTCAGCGAGCGGATCAGCACCACGAAGCCGGCGGCGAAGGACCCGGCCACGAACATCGCCGGGGCGGCGGGCAGGAACTGGCCTTTCGGCAGCAGGAACAGCACGATCAGGGTCAGCGAATAGCCGGTGGTCTGGACCATCAGCGCCCGGTGCTTGGAAATCCGGTTGGCCAGCCAGGCCGCCGCCGGCGCCCCGGCCAGCCCGGCCAGGATGTAGATCGCCAGCAGGATATTGGCCGCCGAGACGCTGAAGCCGCGGCTGTCTTCGAAGAAGAACAGGTAGAGCGCCGCCATCCAGCCGGGCCCCAGGGTGACGCAGAAGTCGGCCGCCATCAGGCGCAGCACATTGGGACGCACCAGCAGGGCCGCGTAGTCCGAGGCCTTGAACCGCTGGGCGTGGTTGTCCTCCACGATCCGCTCGGGCGTGCGCAGCAACGCGATCAGGATGCTGACCGGCGCCAGGCCCATCAGGAACCAGCCGATGGCGTGCACGCCCTCGGCCTCGCTCAGATGCCGGCTGTCGGTGAAGATCGGGATCGCCAGCACCATGGCCGCGCCCAGCACGCCCATCCCGGTCTGCGCGCCGAAGATCCGCGAGCGCGCCTTGTAGGTGGTGGCCAGGGTCGAGGCCCAGGCGTTGCCGGCCACCAGCAGGAACGACATGCCGAGGTAGAGGACCAGCAGCCAGAGCACGAGGTAGCTCCGGCTGACCCCCGGCTCGGCCTGGTAGGTCATGTAGATGGCGAGGATCAGCACCGGCGCCGCCAGGATCAGCCACGGGCGGTAGCGGCCCATCCGGCTCCGCGAGCGGTCCATCGTCAGGCCCAGCGCCGGGTCCACCGGAATGTCGATCAGGCGCACCAGGCCGAAGATCGCCCCGGCCGTGGCGCCCATCCCCAGCGAGGTGGCGAAGAACCGCGGCAGTTGCACCGCCGCCGACAGCTGCAGGGCCGCGAAGGGCATATAGGCCGCGGCGAAGGCCAGGATGGCCGGAAGCGAGAGCGAGCGCGCGGATGCGGCCGGATTGCCTTGGGCTGCCAAACTGTCCTCCGAACGCGCCTCTCGCGGACGCAAGCCCCAAGGTTAGGCGCGAGCCCCGCGAAAGGGGCAAGCGGAATTGGATTACAAAAAGGAAACCGTGAGTAGTTCCTCCCCCGGACTACCCGCCCTGCATCTTCCGGAAGACCTTCTGGGTCTGTTCGCCGCCGTTGAAATAGGCCTTGGCGCCGGTCTCGTCGGAGATCTTGGCCCAGCTGTCGCGGACGCTTTCGACGCTGGCCTCGTGGCCCAGGAAGACCCCCTCGGTCTCGACGATGCGGGCGAGCGCGAAGGCGCCGGCGCCGGCGGTCAGGATACTGCCGGTGGGGGCCTCCTCCGAGCACAGGAACACCACGCCGGGGGTCACGAACTCCGGCTTCAGCTGCTCCAGCACCGCGGGCGGCATCAGGTTCTCGGTCATCCGGGTGGCGGCCACCGGGGCGATGGCGTTGACGTGGATGTTGTTCTTCTGGCCCTCCAGCTTCAGCGTGTTCATGAAGCCGATCAGGCCCAGCTTGGCCGCGCCATAGTTCGACTGGCCGAAGTTGCCGTAGAGGCCGGACGAGGAGGTGGTCACCACGATCCGCCCATAGTTCTGGGCGCGCATGATCTCCCAGACCGCCTTGGCCGGCTTCACGGTGCCGAACAGATGGACGTCGACCACCACCTGGAAGTCGCCGAACTCCATCTTGGCGAAGGATTTGTCGCGCAGGATGCCGGCGTTGGCGATCAGGATGTCGATGCGGCCCCAGGCGTCCATGGCGTCGGCCACCATGCGCGCCACGCCGGCGTCGTCGGTCACCGAGGAGCCGTTGGCGATGGCTTCGCCGCCGACCGCCTTGATCTCCTCGACGACCTTCAGCGAGGCCTCGGAGTGCCCGCCCGCGCCGTCCATCGACCCGCCGAGGTCGTTGACCACCACCTTCGCGCCGCGTTTGGCCAGTTCCAGGGCATGCGCCCGGCCCAGCCCGCCGCCGGCCCCCGTCACGATCGCCACTTTGCCGTCGAAGCGGATGTCCGCCATGTGAGCCCCCTGGGAACCAAATCGGCGGCGGTTTTGCGGCGCGGAAAGGGTGGCGTCAAGGACGCGCCTTTCCCTCCCCATGAAGGGGAGGGAAAAGAACTCAGCTCTTCGGGGCGACGACCGCCTGGGCCGTCTGCTGGCCGCGGACGAACTTCACCAGGACGCGCTGGCCGATCAGGAACGGGGCGCCGGAGCTGTCCACCACCACCTCGACCACGCGGTCGTCGGTCTTCTCGCCGGGATCGTCGGACTGCAGCTTGCGGGCGCCGAACACGGCGGCGCGGCGCAGCACCTTGCCGGGATAGACCTTGGTAGGGTCGCTTTCCGGCGACATCTGCACGGTCTGGCCGATGTCCACGAAGCTCAGCGAGCCCTCGGCGATCTCGGCGCGGACGATGCGGCCGGCCTTCGGCTCCAGGTCGAACATGTTGGAGACGTTCAAGGTCGAGGCGCCGGCGCCCGGGTTGGCGTAGCGGCGCACGATGCGGCCGTCGGCCGGCGCGCGGATGATGCTCAGCTCCTGGTCGTAGCGGGCGACGTTGGCGGCGGCCTGGGCGGTCTCGACCGAGGCCTGCTGGGCCTCGATGCGGGCGTCGGCCTCGCGCACCGCGTCGCGGGCCTGGTCGAGCTTCTGGGCCGCCACGAAGTTGGACGGGGCCAGGGTTTCCAGCCGCTTCAGCTCGCGCTGGGCCGTCGCGAGCTGCACCTGCAGCAGCGCCAGGGCGGCATGGGCCTGGCGCACCTCGGCCTGGGCGCGCGCCGCCGCGAGGCGGGGTTCGTCGTCCTCCAGCCGGGCCAGCACCTGGCCCTTGGTGACCATGTCGCCTTCCTGGGCCACCACCTCGTCGATCACCCCGGCGCGGCGGGCGGCCACCTGGATGATCCCGCCTTCTACGTCGGCCTTGCCGTTGGCGATGGCGGCGTAGGGGCTTGGCTTCACGCTCGCCGCCGCCTTGGTCTCCTCGGCCTTCCTGGCCTTGGCCTGGCTCTGCAGGAACAGGCCGCCGCCGCCGGCGAGGGCGACGATCACCAGGGCGATCCAGACGAAACGGTTGCGGAACAGGGCGAGCATGGTCTTCAGGCTCCGATGAGCGCGGGTTGGCGGTGGTCGGCGTCGGCGTTGGCGTGTGGCCCAGGGTCTGCGGGTGTGTGATCCACCCGGCGGTCGTCCAGGATGCGGCCGTCCTCCAGGTGGATGACCCGGTCGGCATAGGCTTCCAGGCGCGGGTCGTGGGTCACGCAGATCACCGCGGCGCCGTACTGCTTGGCCGCCCGCTGGATCAGCTTAATGACGATCTGGCCGTTCTCGCCGTCCAGCGCGCTGGTGGGTTCGTCAGCGAACAGCAGCCGCGGGTCCTTGGCGAGCGCGCGGGCGATGGCCACCCGCTGCTTCTCGCCGCCGGACAGCTCGGAGGGGCGCTGGTTCAGCTTGGTCTCCAGCCCGACTTCCATCAGGGCGTTGGCGGCCTTCTCGCGGGCGACCTTCTTGGAGTGGCCCTGGTACTTCAGGATGATCTCGACCTGCTGCAGGGCGGTCAGCGCCGAGAACAGGTTGAAGCCCTGGAAGATGAAGCCGCAGTGGTCCAGGCGGAAGCGGTCCAGCCTGCCCGAGCGCAGGCCCCAGACGTCCTGGTCCAGCGCCCGGACCTTGCCCTCGTCGGGCTTCAGCAGGCCGGAGAGCGCGGCGACCAGGGTCGACTTACCGGAGCCGGAGGGACCCATGACCATGGTCACCTCGCCGTGGCTGGCGTCGAAGTCGACCCGCTTCAGCACCTCGATGTGCGTGCGGCCGGTCTTGAAGCGCTTGTAGACGCCATGCGCCTGGATGGCGGTCGGGTTCGAGCTCATCGCAGCAGGTCCGCAGGCTGGCTCTTCTTCAGGATGCCCAGGGCCAGCAGGCCCGAGGCGCCCGAGATGACGAGCAGGAGGATGGAAACGCCGATCACCCAGGGCAGGGGGAAACCCATGGGCAGGCCGCCGTGGGTGGCGAGCAGATAGACGCCGTAGGTGAACAGGGCGGTGGCGATCAGACCGGCGATCCCGACCCAGAAGCTGAGTTCCATCACGATGATCCGCAGCGAGCCCATGCCGACGCCGAGCGCGCGCAGGGAGGCGAATTCCTTGATGCTGGAGAGGATGGCGCCGCGCAGGGTCTGCGACGTGATCCCCACCCCGATCAGGAAGCCCAGGAAGACGGAGAAGCCCAGGAAGATGCCGATGATCTGTTCGCTCATGATCGCTCTCTGGTTGGCGTCGGCCAGCTCCTGGCGGGTCCAGGCGCGGTAGCTGTCGCCGGCCGTCCTGTTCAACTGGTCGCGCACCGCCTCGGCCTGGCGCGGGTCGCGGATGCGCACCATCAGGGGGCCGGTCTTGCCGTTGTGGGCGAGCATGCCCATCAGCCGCAGGGTGTCGCGCGACATGGTCACCGAGGCGTTGTTGATGTCCGGATAGCCTTGCAGGACGCCGCGCACGTGCACGGTGCGGCCGTTCAGCGAGGCGTCATCGCCCAGCTTGACCCCGAGGCGCTTCAGCTGCGTCTCGTCGATGACCACCGAATAGGGCTCCAGCAGCGCCGTGCGGATCTCGTCGGTGAAGTCCACCGGCAGGTTCACCGCGCCCGGCCGGGTATCGACCATGTTGATGTTGATGTAGGTGGTGACGGCCTTCTTGCCGTCCTTGGGATGGTTCACCCACCGCCCGCCGTCGCCGTCGAACGAGGCCACCTCGAGCACTTCGGGGTTCATGTAGAGCTGCGGCTGCAGGCGCGCGGGCAGCGAGCCGCCGCCGGAGTTGATCAGGCTCTCCATCTTCTTCGGCAGGATCATGATGTCCGCGCGGGAGCGGTCGATGGTGGCCGTGGCCCCCTTCACGATGCCGGTGAACATGCCCACCTGGGCCAGGATCAGCAGGCCCGAAAAGGCCAGCGCCACGACGGCCGCCGTGTAGCGCCGCCACTCGTAGAGCAATGTTGCCAATGCCAGTGACATCTTGACTTAACGCCCTCGCCTGTGAGCGTCGGGTGTCGTCGTCCGGACCCCGGGGAACCAGTTAAATCGCGGTAAGGCGAGACGACCGGACAGGGCTCCGAGGCGACGAAATGCGCTCGTTACAGAGAGGCGCGGGGTCGGTTCGGCGGATGCGGCGGCGGCGATTAAACCTTTGTAATCCAGGGGCCGCGGCGCGCCGGCGCCGGGTTTGGGACAATTTCTTAAGTCCTGGGTCCTATGAGTGTCGGCCTGCCGGCGCGTATCGCCTCTGAGCCGATCATGGACGCGACCTCCCCAAACACCGCCGCTAGCGCCGCCGCCTATGTCAGCGCGCGCGCCGCCCTGGGCCGCACCCAGCCGGACTTCGCCGACCGGATGACGCGCTTCGACGACCTGTCGGGCACGGTGCTCGACGCCAACGGCAAGTCGACCGACGACCAGCGCGTCCAGGCCTATCAGAGCCTGCAGACCATGAGCGTCACCGGCCAGCTGATCGGCATCGAGGACGACCGCCGCAAGGTCCTCGACCAGGCCACCTTCGACAGCGACATCGGCCAGCGCGCCCAGCAGCTGTCGTCCGGCTTCATCCAGTCGGTGAACGCCGCCGCCCAGGCGGGCGGCGCGGCGGCGGGCCTGAAGGCGGCGCAGGCGTCGTTCGACAGCCTGTCGGCCGCGGACCAGAACCTGCTCTTCCGCCGGGT
>NZ_JANXWD010000082.1 GCF_025351295.1 Phenylobacterium sp. | reverse complement strand
TCGAGCGCTTCTTCAGCCGCATCAAGCAATGCCGCCGCATCGCCACACGCTACGACAAGCTCGCCCAGACCTTCATGGGCTTCGTCACCCTCGCCAGCATCATGCTCTGGCTCAAATGACTAAATCGTCCCTAAGACCTAGCCCTCCGCCAGCGCCTTGGCGGCCAGGTCGCGCCAGCGGCGGCCTTCCTTGGCGAACGGGCCACGCAGCTTGAGCAGCCGCTTGTCGATCTCCTCAAGCGCCTCCTGGGCCTCCGGACGGCGGCCGTGGCGGGCCATGAAGGCGGCGTAGCGGGCCAGCCCCTCGAAGCCCGGCATGCGCTCGGCGGCCCACTGATAGGCGGTGTCGGCCTCGGCGATCCGGCCCAGGGCCTCGTTGGCCCGGCCCAGCGCCACGGCGACCGGCGGCGTGCGCCCGTTGGCCGCGTCGCGGCCCAGCGTCTCCAGGACCTCCAGCGCGTCCTTGGGCCGGTTCAGTTCCAGCAGCGCGTTAGCCCGACCCAGGAGCAGGGCCGGGTCCTCGGCGTGGATGCCGTGCGCGGCGTCGAAGTAGAGGCGCTCGGCCTCGTCGTAGCGCCCCATGGCGATGGCGGCCTGCGCCAGGCGCGACTGGTTGCGCACGGTCGGCGTGTCGTCGCAGGCGGCCTTGGCCTCGCGGTACTCGCGGTGCGGGTCCAGGGTCTCGCGCGCCGCGGTCTTGATCCGCCGCGCGGTGGTCCCGCCGAACACGTCGGGCAGGACGTGGACGATCAGGTAGACGATCCCGCCCACCGGCTGGAACATCAGGATGATCCACAGCCAGTACATCTCGCGCCCGGTGCGCACGACGTGCACGGCCAGCAGCACCGCGAGCAGCAGGGACAGTCCCAGGAGGCCAAGGGGCACGGCAGTCTCCGACTATTCGCCGCGCGCCAGCTTGCGCGGATCCAGCTTCTCGGCGGGCGCGAGGCGCATCACCTCGGTCTGATATTTCTCGTCCTCGCCGGCCGCCAGCAAGGGGGCGGCGTCGGCGCAGGCGCTCAGCAGGGGTTCGATCCACTTCATCTCGGCCTTGTGGAAATCCGACAGCACGTGACCGTGGACCAGATCCTTGTCGCCCGGATGGCCGGTGCCGAGCCGGGCGCGGCGGAAATAGGGCCCCACGGCGGCGGTGATCGAGCGCACGCCGTTGTTGCCGGCCGCTCCGCCGCCGGCCTTCATCCTGAACCGGCCGGGGGCCAGGTCGATCTCGTCGTAGAAGACCACCAGGTCGGCCGGGTCGATCTTGAGGTACTTCAACGCCTCGCCCACCGCGCGGCCGCTCTCGTTGTAATAGCCCTGAGGCTTTAGGATCAGGGTGCGGACCGGGCCATCGGGCGTGTCGATGGCGCCCTCGGACACCGCGGCGTGAAAACGCGACCGCGCCGCGGGGAAGCCCCAGCGGCGCGCAATCGCATCCACGGCCATGAAGCCGATGTTGTGGCGGTTCTTCGCGTAGGTCGGCCCGGGATTGCCCAGGCCGGCGATGAGCAGCATGTCGCGCCCCCGATGAGCGGGGCGGGCGGGGCCTTAGGCCTCGCCGCCCTCGGCCGCGGCGTCGCCTTCGGCGGCTTCGGTCCCGGCCTTGGACATGCTGACCGAGGCCACCACGACGTCGCCGTCCATGGCGGCTTCCACCTTGGGCGGCAGCTTCAGGTCGGAGATGCGGACCGCGTCGCCGATGTCGAGGCCGGTCAGGTCGATCACGATCTCTTCCGGGATCGAGTCGGCGTGGCAGGCGACGGTGACCGTGTGCAGGATGATCCCCAGGGTGCCGCCGCGCTTCAGGCCCGGCGAGGCTTCCTGGTTGGCGAAGTGCACGGGCACCTCGATCTTGATCTGCTGGTCGGCGTTCACCCGGTAGAGGTCGAAGTGCCACGGCTCGTCCGTCACCGGATGCATGTCGATGGCCTTGGCGATCACCGGCTGGGTCTCGTCGCCATATTTCAGGGTCACCAGGTGGCCCAGCAGCTTGCCGGTGTGGAGCGCCTTGCGGAACTCGTTGGACTTCACGGCGATGGCCACGGGGTCCTTGGCGCCGCCATACAGCACGCCGGGCACCATGCCGGCGCGGCGGCTGTCGCGGGCGCCGCCGGTGCCGGTTTTCTCGCGGACTTCAACGTTCAGTACGATCTCGGCCATGGCCTTGCCTCAAAACGAAATCGCCGCGCGAGCGCGCGCGGCGTCAAAGGTCGTCCCCGTCAGGGTCGAAAGGTGCGCGTAGATACACAAAAGGCTCTCCCGGCGCAACGCCCTGGGCGCCGGACCGTCAGCTCTTGCGGTTGGCTTTCTTCTTGGCCGGCGGCTTGGGCGCCGGATAGCCCCTGGCGATCGACTTGGCGTCGGGCACGAAGTGCGCCTCGACGGGCTCCGTCAGGCCGGCGGCTTTGATCATGCAGCGGCCGGTGTCCATCATCGCGTGCTGGCCCAGGCAGAACACATCCTCGTAGTTCGGCCGCGCCACCGCCAGGCACTGGTAGAGGTTCAGCTTCGACATGTTCATGCAGCGGCCGACGTTGGGCTCGTTCATCAGGCCCAGCACCGTCTCGACATTGGCGTCGCCCGCTTCGCCCAGCGCGGCCAGGGCGGCAATGGCCAGGCCGCGGACCACGGTTGGCGTGTAGGGGGCGGCCGCGGCGGCGGGCGTCAGGTCCAGACCCCCCGCCCCCTGGGCGGCCTGCTGCAGCCGGGTGGTCTCCGCGACATCGCCCAGCATGGCCGCCGAGGACAGGGTCTTGGCGCCGGCCAGGCGGTCGTCGCGGTCGGCCACGTCGACCTTGGACCAGGGCTGGCGCTGGATGTCGTAGGCGGCCTGCTTGACCGCCTTGCCCTGGTCATAGAGCCGCTGGCCGTCGCCGCCGATCGCCGCGCTCACCAGGCCGGCGGCGCTGGCGGCGCCCGGCAGGCCCAGGGCGTAGGCGGGGTCCTTGAGGATCTCATAGGCCACCTGCTGGCGCTGGGTGCGGTCCTTGGCATAGGTCCGCACGCCGTCCACGAAGCTCTTGTCCTGCAGGGCCACGACGGCGGCATAGGCCATCGCCCCGCGCACCATCTGGGCGGGCTCATAGGCCGCGCCGGTCTGCAGCGAGCGGGCCACCCCCTGGCCGTCGGCGAAGTCGGCGGCGATCCCGGTGGTGCGGACCATGTAGTGGCGGTAGGCGCTGGCCATGCCGACCAGCTTCGGCGACAGCGACACGGTGGGCGCCGGCGCCGGCGGTGGTGGCGGCGGGGCGATCACCGGCGGCGGGGCGGCGCTGCAACTCGCCAGCAGGGCGGCGGCGAACAGCGCCGGAAGGGCGAGGCGGACCGGAAGGCGGAGCGGCATGAGGCGGCTTTCCCCACTGATGACGTGGTCGAATCGTTCGTCTGCCCCCGAAGCGACCCTGCCTTAGCCGGGTCCATGCGCCGCGGGCAAGCGTGACCGGGAGAACGGGCGTCGGGCCGGGCCCAGCCTAGTCGAAGAGTTTCGACACGCTCTCTTCGTTGGCGATGCGGCGGATCGCCTCGCCGATCAGCCGGTCGCAGCTGACATAGCGGATCTTGCCACCGTCCCCGGCGCGGTCCGGGGCGGAGATGGAATCGGTCATCACCAGCTCCTTGAGGATGGAGCTGTTCACCCGCTCGACCGCGGCCCCCGACAGCACGCCGTGGGTGACATAGGCCGAGACCTCCAGGGCGCCGTTGTCCACCAGAGCCTGGGCGGCGTTGGTCAGCGTGCCGCCGCCGTCGATCATGTCGTCGAACAGGATGCAGCGGCGACCCGAGACGTCGCCGATGATATTGGCCACCTCGCTCTTGCCGGGGCCGGTGCGGCGCTTGTCGACGATGGCGAGTTCGGCGTTGAGCCGGGTCGCGACGGCCAGGGCGCGGACCACCCCGCCGACGTCGGGCGAGACGATCATCAGCTCGTTGGTCTTGGCGTGTTTCTGCCGGATGTCGGCGGCCAGGATCGGCGCCGACAGCAGGTTGTCGGTGGGGATGTCGAAGAAGCCCTGAATCTGGCCCGAGTGCAGGTCCATGGTCAGCACCCGGTCGGCGCCCGAGCGGGTGATCAGATTGGCCACCAGCTTGGCCGAGATCGGGGTGCGGCCGCCGGTCTTGCGATCCTGCCGGGCGTAGCCGAAGTAGGGCATCACCGCCGTGATCCGCCGCGCCGACGCCCGCTTGAGCGCGTCGATGCAGATCAGCAGCTCCATCAGGTTGTCGTTGGCGGGGTAGCTGGTGGACTGGATCACGAAGACGTCCTCGCCGCGGACATTCTCGTCGATGGTCACCCAGACCTCGTTGTCCGCGAACCGCTTCACCTGGGCCCGGGTCAGCGGCAGATCGAGGTGGGAGGCGACGGCCTGGGCCAGCGTACGATTCGAGTTGCCGGCGAGCAGCTTCATCGGATCCCCCAGGGTTTTGATGCGCGGGCTTGTAGGCAGGGGCTTGGGCTGAGTCCACCCTTCGCGGCTAGACGAGCACGATCGCCGACAGCAGGCGGCCGTAGTCCGGTTCCGCCAGCTTGAAGGCGCGGCGGTTGGAGAAGAACAGGTCGGGCTCGGCGCGGGTGTCGCGGCCGATCCAGTCGCAGGCCCCGATCCCGGCGGCCTGGAGGCGGGCGAGGACGAACGCCGGCAGGTCGAAATGGCGCTTGTCCGGGCCGGCGCCGGCGGAGAAGAAGCGCTCGTAGGCGCGGTCGACGTCAGTGAAGCGTTGGAGGTATTCCAGGCCGACCTCATAGGAGGCCGGGCCGATGCAGGGGCCGACGGCGGCGACGATGCGGTCCCGGCGCGCGCCCAGCTTCTCCATGCGCTCGATGGCGGCCTCGGCCACGCCGGTCAGGGCGCCCTTCCAGCCGGCGTGGGCGGCGGCGACCACGCGCGCCTCGGGGTCGGCCAGCAGGATCGGGGCGCAGTCGGCGGCCAGCGCGCCGCAGACCACGCCCAGCGTGGCGCTGGCGACGCCGTCGGCCTGGGGAGGGTCGGCGGGCCACGCGCCGTCGGCGGCCAGCACGGTGGCGGAATGGATCTGGTAGGCGGTGACCAGGCTCGTCGCGCCCAGGTGGGCGGCGGCGCGCCGGCGGTTCTCCTGCACCGCCGCGGCGTCATCGCTGGAGCCGACGCCGACGTTCAGGCTGGCGTAGATCCCCTGCGAGACGCCGCCCTGGCGGGTGAAGAACGCGTGGCGAATGCCGGGCAGGTCCAGCAACGGCGAGGTCAGGACGGGGAGGTCGGCCATGGCGGCTCAGTCTTCCTCGAACGCCGGCGGTGTCCAGTCGGGGGAATGCAGGCAGCAGGCCTTGAACAGCTCGCCCATCTGGTCGCCGCCCACCAGGCGGTGCAGCTGGCGGCCGATCGAGGGCGCCTTGTCCGGCCGGGCGCGGACCAGGGCCTCGGCGCGCTCGCCGATGCCCAGCCGGGCCAGGAAGGCGGCCTGGGTGAGGATGGCGCTGGCCGCGCCCTCCCGCTCGGCGGCGGCCATCACCGCCGGGAAGTCGGCGTGCACGGTCAGGTCCGCCTCGCCGGGGCAGGCCAGGGGATCGACCTTCTGGTGGCGGCGCAGCGCCTGCAGGGTGTCGCCGAAGCCCGGCCGGTCGCGGCCGTAGTCGATCAGCAGCGCCGCGCCGCCGTCGCGGACCAGGCGCTCGCCCAGGGTCGACCCCAGGGCCGCCTGCATCGCGGAGTGCTCATGGACCGAACCCTCGCGGGCGTCGGGCAGCGGCAGGCCGGCCGGCACGAGGCCGAAACGCAGGCCCCCCTCGCCGTCCAGGCCGACGACCTGCTCGGCCCAGCCGGCGGAGGTGCGCACGAACTGGCGGGCGGGCAGGCAGTCCAGCAGCTCGTTGGCCACCAGGATCAACGGCGCTCCGTCAGGGACTTCGTCCAGGGATTGTGCCCATCTCACATTATCGCCCAGATTGCGGACCTGCTGTGCCGCCAGCGGCGCCGAGGTCTCCACCAGCCAGATGTCGGCGGCGTCTATGAAGCCGTCTGCCAGCCGCACGGCGCGCAGCAGGTCGGTCATCAGGGTCCCGTCGCCGGGTCCCATCTCCACCAGCCGGAAGGTCGCCGGCTCGCCCATCAGCCGCCAGGCCGACGCGGCCCAGACGCCGATCAGCTCGCCGAACATCTGGCTGACCATCGGGGCGGTGAGAAAGTCCCCGGCCGCGCCGATCGCCGGGCGGGTGGCGTAGTAGCCGTGCCGCGGGTCATGCAGGCAGGCGGTCATGTACTGGGCGACGGTGAGCGGCCCGGTCTGGGCGATCTGCGCCGCCAGTCTCTCAAGCAGGCTCACGCAGGCTCATCGGCGATGCGTTCCACGAGGGCCGGCGCGGCGTCCTGCGCGGGCAGCCGCGGCGGCATCGGTTCGCGCAGGCCGCGCCAGATCAGGAAGACCCCGCCCACCACCATCGGCACGGACAGGATCATCCCCATGGTCAGGCCGTAGGGGAAGTCGGGCATCCCCTCGTCGGGCTGGCGCAGGTTCTCGATGGCGATCCGGAACAGGCCGTAAAACAGCAGGAAGATGCCGACAATGACGCCGCGGCGGTTGCCCAGCTTCGCCCCATGGGTCGCCCAGCGCAGGATCAGGAACAGGACCAGGCCCTCGAAGGCCGCCTCATACAGCTGACTGGGATGGCGCGGCAGCGAGCCCGCGGGGCAGTAGCCGCCGTAGGTCTTCCGGATCTGGTCGTTGCAGAACACCATCGCCCACGGGACGTCGGTGACCCGGCCCCAGAGCTCGCCGTTGATGAAGTTGGCGATGCGGCCGAGGAAGTGGCCGATCGGATAGGCCGCCACCACCACGTCGGCCACCCGCAGCAGGTCCAGCTTGTTGCGCCAGGCGAAGACGATCATGGCGATCGAGACGCCGATCACCCCGCCGTGGAAGCTCATGCCGCCTTCCCAGACGCGAAAGATGCTCAAGGGGTCGGCCGCGATCTTCGACCACGGCGTGTAGAAGATCACGTGGCCCAGCCGGCCGCCGCCGATGATGCCCATGGCGATCCACAGGATCAGGTCGTCCATCTGCTCCGGCGTGAAGGGGGCGGGGCGGTGGGTCCAAAGCTTGCCGTTCTTCAGCAGGCCCGTGGCATAGCGCCACCCCAGCAGGATGCCCGCCACATAGGCCAGCGCGTACCAGCGGATCGCCAGCGGCCCGAGATGAACGAGAATCGGGTCGATTTCGGGAAAGGGCACTTGGCGCTCGACTCCAGCGTTGTGCAGGCGATGTAGACGAGAAGGCCTTCGCTTTCATCCCCTGGCGCGCCATATGTGGGGCTGAACGGGCCATTTCGGCCCCAGAAGACTGAGAATGCAGACCCAGAATCCCCTCCTCGACGAGATCGCTAAGCTGACCACCGCCGCCATGGGCATCGCTCAGGCCGCGGGCGAGGAAGCCAAGGCCGCCTTTCGCAGCCAGACCGACCGCCTGGTGGCGGAAATGGACCTGGTCCGGCGCGAGGATCACGACGCGCTCAAGGCCGAGGTCGCGGCCCTGCGCGCCGAGGTCGAAGCCCTGCGCGCGGCCAAACCCGCCCGCAAAAGCCCCAAGCCGTCGTGACCACAGCGCACGCCACGCGAAAGCGGCTCGCCCCTGACAAGAACTCGGTGACATCGGGATCGAGAATGGGTTTAGGGTCAGCTTTGCGGACGAATCGGGGGCGACGTTGCGCTCCCCGTCCGAGTCAAAAGGGGTCGTGATGGACACCTCGCAGACGGACGACAGCGTCGTCCTGACGAACGACCCGCTCGACGTGGTGGAGCATGTGCTCACCGCGGAGAACCTGCCCTTCGACCGCACGGATGACGGCGACCTGGCCTTCACCCTGGCGGGCGACTGGAAGGACTACGAACTCTGGTTCGCCTGGCGGCCCGAGGGCGACACCTTGCAGCTGTGCCTGTCGATGGACCTCGCGGTGCCCGAGGGCCAGCGCCAGACCGCCCAGGAACTGATCGCCACCATCAATCCCCGCGTCTGGCTGGGCCATTTCGAGCTGTGGGAAGAGGGTGAGATCATCTTCCGCCACGGCATGGCCCTGATGACCGGCGAACAGCCCAGCCTGGCCCAGGCCGCGGCGATGATCGATGTTGCTGTCGAGGCCGCCGACCGCTTCTTCCCGGCCTACGACTTCCTCCTGCGCGGCGCCAAGACCCCGCAGGAAGCCATCGCCGCCTGCATGTTCGAGACGGTCGGCGAGGCCTGATCACCTACCGCTCTTCGCCCCCGGATCGCGCTCGCGCGCGACCGTGGGATGACGCCGGGAAGGCGGGCGGTTAGTTTGGTCGCATGATCACGCCAATCCTGATGCTGGGCGCCGGGCGCATGGGCGGAGCCATGGTCGAGGGGTGGCTGGCTTCGGCCGCCTTCGCGGGCGCCGAGCTGATGATCCGCGACCCACAGCCGGGCCCGGCGGCCCTGGCGGCGGAGCAGGCCGGCGCGGTGCTCAATCCGCCGGACGCCGAGCTGGCGCGGGCGCGCACCGTGATCCTGGCGGTGAAGCCGCAGCTGTGGCGCGAGGCGGCGGCGGAGGCCGCGCCGTGGCTGCACGCCAGCGCGGTGATCGTCTCCATCGCCGCCGGGGTGAAGTCCCAGGACATCGGCAAAGCGTTCGGCGGCCGCTGTGTGGCCCGGGTCATGCCGACCACGGCGGCGGCGATCGGGCAGGGGACCGCCAGCCTCTATGCCGACGACCCCGCCGCCCTGGCCCGCGCGCATGCCCTGTTCGAGCCGCTGGGCGCGGTGGTTGACCTCGTCGACGAGACCCTGATGCATGCGGCGACGGCGGTGTCCGGGTCCGCGCCGGCCTATCTCTACGCGTTCATCGAGGCCTTGGAGGGGGCGGGCGTCGCGGCCGGCCTGGCGCCCCGGGACGCCCGGTGGTTGGCCCGCTCGACGCTGACCGGAGCCGCGGCGCTGCTGGCCCGCAGCGGCGAGGAGCCGTCCGAGCTGCGCCGGCAGGTCACCTCGCCCGGCGGCACCACCGAGGCGGCGCTGAACGTGCTCTTGAGCGACACCGGCCTGCCGCCGCTGCTGCGCGAGGCGGTCGCGGCGGCCGTTCGGCGGTCTAAGGAGCTGGGCGTCTAGCCGTGCTTCCAGGTCTGGGCCTGGCAGACGATCAGGATACAGCCTTCGACTTTCAGCGTGCCGTCCGGATTGATCCGCATCTTCGAGTCGTAGGTCTTGCCCTCGCCGGGATCGTAGATCCTGCCGCCGGTCCAGCGGCCCGCCCCGGCCGCCTTGAAGTCGCGGATCATCAGCAGGCCCATCAGCGGGCGGACCTGCAGCTTGGGGTCGGGATTGTGGGTGTCCCTGGCCCTGGCGTTAGCCGGGTCCCTGAACCAGCTGATCAGGCCGCACATCCGGTCGGGCCGCCCCGCGCAGGGGCCGATCCTGACCTTGGCCGAGCCGTCCTGGGTGAGCCATTCGCCCTCCACCAGATCGGCGGCGAAAGCCGGTGCGGCGGCGGCGAACAGCAGGCCGGCGGCGAGGACAAGGGCGCGCATTCAGATCTCCCCAGGGGTCAGTTCGGCAAAGCTTGGCCTTGGCGGTTGAGCCCTGGATGAACGTCGCTATCCCGGCAACCTCACCACGGCGCGCAGGCCGCCGAGCGGCGAGCGCTCCAGGGCGATGTCGCCGCCGTGGCCCCGGGCGACGTCGCGGGCGATGGCCAGGCCCAGGCCGACCCCCTTGGTATTCTGGTTGCGGCTCTCGTCCAGGCGGGCGAAGGCCTTGAAGGCGTCCTCGTAGTGCTCGGCCGGAATGCCGGGGCCGTCGTCGTCGACCACGATCTCCAGGCCGCCGCCCGGGGTGCGGAGCGCGGCGATCTCGACATGCTCGCCATGCGCGGCGGCGTTCATCACCAGGTTGGCGAGAGCGCGCTTCAGGGCGTTGGGGCGAACGATGGCGGTGAGGTCGGGGTCGACGGTCATCTTGACCTTTGCGCCGACCCGCCGCGCGCCTTCGCTCACCGTTTCGATCAGCGGCAGCACCCGGACCGGCTCGGCGCCCTCGCCGCCCTCGCCGCGGGCGAAGGCCAGGTACTCGTCGACCATGTGCTCCATCTCGGCCAGGTCGCGCTTCATGTCGGCAGTGCGGCTGTTGGGCTCGGCCAGGGCCAGGCTCAGCTTCAGGCGGGTCAGCGGCGTGCGCAGGTCGTGGCTGACCGAAGCCAGCAGGGCGGTGCGCTGTTCGATGTGGCGCTGGATGCGGCCCCGCATGTCCAGGAAGGCGGTGGCGGCCTGGCGCACCTCCTTGGCCCCGTGCGGCTTGAAGGCCGGGCTGTCGGCGCCGCGCCCGAACGCCTCCGCCGCGCTGGCCAGCCGTTCGATGGCGCGCACCTGGTTGCGGATGAACAAGAGCGCGATGGCGGTCAGCAGCACCGTCGCCACGGTCATCCACAGCACGAAGATATGGCCCTGGGTGGCGAAGGCCCGCTCGCGCGGCGCCAGCACCCGCAGCACCCCCCCGTTCACCGCCACCCGGACGTCGACGTAGGCGGGATAGCGGGTGGTATCGAACCAGAACGGGTCGTCCAGCCGCTCGGTCAGCGCCCGGTTCAGCGAGCGGTCGATGGGGGCGAAGAACGGCTCGAACAGCACCGGCGGGTCGCGGCGGGTCAGCGGCAGGCTGCGCCCCGGCTGCAGGGCCACCGACAGGCTCATGGACTCCTCGGCCCGCTGCGCGAGCCGGGCGAAGCTCTCGGGGCTGGGGTCCTCCTTGTAGCTCTCGACAGCCCAGGCGATGTCGCCGGCCAGCCCCTCGGACAGCCGCGCGGTCACTGTCTGCCAGTGGGCGTCAAAGAACACGTAGGTGACCGCGATCTGCATCAGGGCCACGGGCAGGATGATGATCAGCATCGACCGCCCGAACAGGGTGCCGGGCAGCCGCCGCTTCAGCCAGCGGATCAGGACCTTGAAGGACGAGGGGAGTTTCACTGCGCCGCTCCTCCCCCGTCGCGAAGACGCCGGGGGAGGTGGCACGGCGCGGAACGGCGAGACGGAGGGGGCGCAAGGCAGCTGGCCCGGAGCTTGAGGCTTCGCGCCCCCTTCGACGCTTCGCGCCACCTCCCCCGTCCTCTTCGGGACGGGGGAGGAGCGGCCGGTGTTGGAACAACGCGTCTCATCAATCCGGAGCCAGTCTGTAACCCACTCCGCGCACGGTCTGGAGGTAGCGCGGCGCCTTGGGGTCGTTCTCGATCTTACGCCGAAGCCGCGTCACCTGCACGTCCACCGCGCGGCCGGAGGGGTCGACCGAGCCGCGGGCCAGTTCCAGGCGGTCCACCGGCTCGTGCGGCGTGCGGGCCAGCTGGCGCAGCAGGGCCACCTCGGCCTCGGTCAAGCGCACCGCCTCACCGGCGCAAGTGAGCTCGCCGCGGTCGGGCTCGAAGGCGCAGCGACCCAGCGACAGGGCGCCGCCGGCCTGCGGTCGGTCGCTGGCGCGGCGCAGGATCGCCTCGATGCGCAGCAGCAGCTCCTCCGGCTCGAACGGCTTGCCCAGATAGTCGTCGGCCCCCAGCTTCAGCCCCTCGATCCGGTCGCCGGGCTCGCTGCGGGCGGTCAGCATCAGCACCGGTGTGCGGCCGGGAGTGCCGCGCTGCTCGCGCAGCCACTTGGTGAGCGAGAAGCCGTCCTCGCCCGGCATCATCACGTCGAACACCGCGAGGTCGAAGTCGAGCGTGGCCAGCAGCCGCCGCGCCGATGCGCCGCCCGCCGCCCCGGTCACCCGGAAACCCGCGCGGGTCAGATATTCCTTCAGCAGCTCCCGGATGCGGTCGTCGTCGTCGACCACCAGCAGATGGCGGGCCCGCGCCGGACCGTCCGAGAAGCTCATGGCCGTCCTCCGCCAGGGCTGCGGGTCCGACCGCCGGCCATGGCCGCCAGTATGGCGCGCGCGCCGGCCACCCCGTCCAGCCCGCCGGTGCGATAGGCGTGGGCGAGGTGGCTGCGCAGCCGCTCGCTGATCGCAGCCTCGAAGGCCTGGCCGCGTTCGGTGAGCGCGGCGCTGCGGCGCCGACCGTCCAGGTCGCCGGCCTGTTTCTCGACCAGGCCCTTGCCGGCCAGGTCCACCAGGATCCGGCTGGCCGCCTGCTTCGACAGGCTGGTGAGGTGGGCCAGCTCCTGCACGCCGATGCCCGGCCGGCGGCGCAGCAGGAAGGCGGCGCGCCAGTGCGATCGGCCGAGGCCCAGGCCCTCGGCGGCCAGCCCCTGGTCGACGGCGGACCACAGCGCGGCCTCGGCGAGCAGCATCAGCTCCAGCCCGGCGTCGAGCTCATCCTCGCGCAGGATCAGCCGCGGATCGGGGACGCCACTCATGCCGCGGTGGCTCGCGCGCGGCCCAATTCGTTTGACGCGCGGCGGTCTGGGCGGTTCAAGGGACGCTTCCGAAAGGAGGTTTCACCCTCATGGCTCTGGTTCCCTTCGACGACCGCGATGGATGGATCTGGCTGGACGGCCAGTTCGTGCCCTGGCGCGAGGCGACGGTGCACGTACTCACCCACGGCCTGCATTACGCGTCGGCCGTGTTCGAGGGAGAGCGGATGTATGGGGGCGAGATCTTCGAGCTGACGGCGCATACGGAGCGTCTGTTCAAGTCCGCGGAGATCCTGGACTTCGAAATCCCATTCACGGTGGCCCAGATCGACCAGGCCTGCAAGGACACCTGCGCCAGGAACGGCCTGACCGACGCCTACATCCGCCCGATCGCCTGGCGCGGCTCGGAGATGATCGGGGTCTCGGCCCAGAACACCAAGATCCACGTGGCGATCGCCGTGTGGGACTGGCCCAGCTATTTCTCGCCCGAGGAGAAGGCCAAGGGCCTGCGGATGTGCTGGGCCAAGTACAAGCGTCCGTCGCCCGAGACCGAGCCGGTCCACGCCAAGGCCACCGGCCTCTACATGATCTGCACCATCTCCAAGCACGCCGCGGAGAAGGACGGTTTCAACGACGCCATGATGCTCGACTACCGCGGCTATGTGGCGGAGAGCACCGGGTCGAACGTGTTCTTCGTCCGCGACGGGGTGATCCACACGCCGGATCCGGACTGCTTCCTGAACGGCATCACCCGGCAGACGGTGATCCGGCTGGCCCGCGAAAAGGGCTTCGAGGTGGTGGAGCGCCACATCAAGCCGGAGGAGCTTTCGGGCTTTTCGGAGTGCTTCGTGGTGGGCTCCGCGGCCGAAGTCACCCCGGTGGCCCAGATCGGCGAGTACAGCTTCCGGCCGGGGAACATCTCGCTGAGCCTGATGGACGACTACGCCAAGCTGGTGCGCCGGCAACTGGTGGCGGCGTAAGCGCCCTTTCCCTCCCCTTCATGGGGAGGGAAAGCTCGCGAAGCGAGCCGGGTGGGGAAGTCGCGACCGGGCTCAGCGCCTGGATCTTATTTCCCCAACCCGCTCGCCTGCGGCGAGTCGGCCCTCGCCATAAGGGGGAGGGAACGCGATCACGCCAGCAGCGCGTAGGGTCGCGGGTGGGGTTCGTCGCGGCTCAGGTACACCAGGCCCAGGATGCAGCGGATGCCGAACCAGATGCTGGCGACGCCCAGGATGAGGCCGCCGAAGGCCATGATCGGGAAGCCGATCAGGATGAAGGTCAGCACCGCGCCGATGCCGCAGACGATGCCGCCGGCCACCATCAGCGCCAGCCCGATCCAGAAGGTGCGGATCAGGAAGGTATAGTGGCTGTGCATCACGGGTCCAGCCGTCGACTGCTGCGACATGGCGATGATCAGGCCGATGATCGCCGTGAGCCCGTTGGTGAAGGCCAGCAGGTAGAGGGCGTAGCAGACGACCGCCATGGTCTTGTCCTCGACGCGATCCTCGTAGGTCATCGGGTGATCCTCCATCCCTGCCCATCATCGGGCGATCACAATCGGTAAAATGGGACAGCTGAAGGCTGGGCGGAAGCGGTAACATCGTTACATCGCGTTCACCTGGGCTCAGTCGCGGCTGAGGACGATCTCGACGCCGGCGCCGACCGCGTCGGGCGCCAGGGCCAGGGGCTTCTCAACTCGGACGCGGGCCCGGCTGACCCGCGGGTCGGCGAGGCAGCGCCTGGCCAGGCGGTGGGCGAAGGTTTCCACCAGGTGCATATGACCCTCCGCGGCCACGGCCTGGGCGGCGGCCAGGATGGTCTCGTAGTTGAGGGTATCGGCCAGCCGGTCGGAGCCGTCGGTGGCGACGTCCACCTCCACATCGACGATCAAGGGCTGCACTCTGCCGATTTCATGGCGGTAGACGCCGATCTCGGCCTGCACCTTGACGCCGGTGACGAACACCCTGGAGGTGACGGTGCGGGTCGGCGCGCTCATGGACGGGCCCAGGCGGCGGCGGGCAGCAGGTCGTTCAGACTGGCGTCCGGGCGGGTCGCCCAGTCGCCTGGGGTCCAGTCGCCGAGCGTGGCCATGTCTTCGGCGCTCACCGTCACGGCGTTGGTGGGCGTCTCCTGCACGGAGAGCTCCTCGACGACGAAGCGGGCCTCGACGGCCAGCAGGGCCGAGAGCTTGCGGAAGAAGGCGATCGCCAGGGCCTCGGTGGTGGGATCGCCGCGGAACACCATGATCCGGGTCAGCTGGTTGGGCTCGTTGGCCTGGAAGTAGCCCAGCAGCGGGTCCTCGGCGTTCAGCTGCAGGGCGTGGTCCACCCAGGCGTCGATCCAGGCGTGCCAGGCGCCCTTGGCCTGGGCGAACGAGGCGGTCATGTTCGCCCCGCCCAGGTCCAGGGGGCCGGTGGGACGCAGCCGGATGGTCACCACCTCGTCGTGGCCGTGCGGCGTCAGGCACTTGGACGACGGGTCTTGCAGGAGACGGTGCGCCATCGAGTACCGGCGCGAGAAGTTCAGCCGGACCATGGGGAAGGCGGGTCTCCTTAGCGGGCGCCCCAATAGCGCCCCGCCGCGGGTTCCGAAAGGGATTCCGTTCAGACGCTCTCGTCGTAAGCCACGTCGCGCGGCCGGCCGAGCAGGCTCTCGCCGCCGTCTAGGGTGAGGATCTGGCCGGTGAAGGCATCGCTCTCCAGCACGAACCGCAGCGCGCGGCGCAGCGCCTCGACGCTGCTCGAGACGCCCAGCGGCGTAGCGGCGACGGCGCGGCGGTAGTCCTCGTCGCTCTGCGGCCCACTGGGCAGGGTGATGCCCGGCGAGATGCCGCAGACCCGGATGTGCGGCGCCAGCGCCAGGGCCAGGGCGGGGATCATCTGGGCCAGCCCCACCTTGCCGGCGGTGTAGGAGAAGTGGTCGGGGTTCGGCCGGCCGACCTTCTGGTCGAGAATGTTCACCACCACCCCGGAGGCGTCGGCCGGCAGCTGGCGCGCCAGCGCCTGGATCAGGAACATCGGCGCGGTCAGGTTGGCGGCGATGGCATCGGCCCAGGTCGCCGGGGTCATGGTCTGGACGGTGTCGTGGGCGAAGTGGGAGGCGTTGTTCACCAGGGTGTCGACCGGCCCCAGCGCGCGGGCGGCGGCGTCCATCAGCGCGCCGCAGGCCTGCGGCGTAGAGAGGTCGGCCTGCAGCGCCACGGCGCGTCCGCCCGCGGCCACGATGGCGGCCGCCAGGGCCTTGGCGGCCTCCGCATCGCTGCGATGGTGGATGGCGACGGCATAGCCCATGGCCGCCAGTTCCAGCGCCAGGCCCGCGCCGACACGGCGCGCAGCCCCGGTGATCAGGGCGGTCTTCAAGCGCGCCTCTTGCGGAACCACTCGACGCCCGCGCCGGCGGTCTCGTTGAAGATGTCGGGCTTGAAGATCTTCAGCCGGCAGGCCTCGACGCGGGGGTCCTCGAAGGCGAAGTCGGCCAGTTCGCTGAGCAGGCTTTCCAGCAGATCCACATGCGGCCGGGCGGGCCAGCTCATCAGCCGGTCGCGGATGCGGTCGTAGTCCAGGTAGCCGGCATTGGTCGCCGGGTCGAAGGCGGTGGTGGTGTAGAGTCGCACGCTGACCTTGAGCCGGTTCGGCCGCTCGGGGTGGCGCTCCCAGGGATGCAGGCCGCACCGGACCAGCAGTTCGACGTCCTCGAGGATCGAGGTCTGGCTCTCCGGTTCGTCTCGCCAGTCCATGGTCGCCTCGGTCTCCTGGTCGCGACTTTAGGCGTGGCCGCCCGAGCCCGGCAAGGCGGCCGCCAGCAGCGCGCCGAACGCCCGGGCCGCCGGGGCGGCGCCCTCGGCGGCGGAGAGGGTGCGGACGGTCAGGCGGGGTCCGACCCTGTCCGCCAGCAGCGCTCCTGCCCGCTCCAGGGCCGCTTGGCTGAGCGCATGGCTGAAGCCCTCGCCTGGATGAGCGTCCACGACATTGACGATCAGGCCGTCGCGGTCGGCGGGCAGCCGGCGCGCGAAGGCCTGGGCCAGGACCAGGGGCGCGCGCAGGTTGGTCTCCATGTGCAGGTCCCAGGTGGCGCGGTTCATGTCGCCGAACCGGTCGGGCTCGAAGGCGGCGGCGGCGTTGACCAGCAGGGTGATGGCGCCCAGCTCCGCCTCGGCTTCGCCGACCAGGGCGACCACGGCGGATTCCTTGCGCAGGTCGCAGGGGAGGATGACGGCCTTGCGTCCGCGGCCCCGCACCTCGCCGGCGGCGGCCTCGGCGTCATCGCCCTCGCTGCGCACATGGATGGCGACATCGAAGCCGGCGTCCGCCGCCGCGCGGGCCAGGGCCCGGCCAACCCGCCCGGCTGCGCCGGTCACCAGCGCAGCTCCGCGGCCGGCCATGGCGGTCGATCAGTCGAGACGGCCGAATTCGTACAGATTCAGCGCGCCCATCACGACGATGAAGACGACGATCATCAGGATGGCGAGCATGGGAACTCCAAGGCTTGACGCCTGCGGCTTTAGACGCGCCCATGCGGCCGGGCAAGTCGATGTCGCGCATCCGTTGCGCTTTGTCGGCAAGTTCCCCAGTTCTGACGCGGCGTCGGGGCTTTCCTCCTGATCGCCGATCACTAAAATGGTTGTTTGAACGGCGGGGCGAGACGGCCCCCACGGCAACGAAAAACGCCCCAGGAGGACGTCATGCGCGAATATCTCAAATTCTATATCGACGGTGCGTGGGTCGATCCCGCGGAGGGCCTCAAGACCCTCGACGTCGAGAACCCTGCCACCGAGCAGGTGGCCGGCAAGATCGCCATGGGCTCGGCGGCCGACGTCGACAAGGCGGTCAAGGCCGCCCGCAAGGCCTTCGGCGACTGGTCGCAGACCAGCCGCGAAGAGCGCCTGGAAGTGCTGGGCCGCATCCTGGCCGAGTACCAGAAGCGCTTCGGCGACCTGGCCACGGCGGTGACCGAGGAAATGGGCGCCCCGGCCTCGCTGGCCCAGCGCGCCCAGGTGCCCATCGGCATGGGCCACCTGGCCACCGCCGTCGAGATCCTGAAGACCTTCAAGTTCGAGGAAGACCGCGGCCCGACGATGATCGTCAAGGAGCCGATCGGCGTCTGCGCCTTCATCACCCCCTGGAACTGGCCGCTCAACCAGATCGTCTGCAAGGTGGCCCCGGCCATCGCCACCGGCTGCACCATGGTGCTGAAGCCGTCGGAAGTGGCGCCGTTCACCGGCCAGATCTTCGCCGAGATCATGCATGCGGCGGGCGTGCCGGCCGGCGTGTTCAACATGATCCAGGGCGACGGTCCGACCGTCGGCTCGGCGATGTCGAGCCATCCGGACGTGGACATGGTCTCCTTCACGGGATCCACCCGCGCCGGGATCGAGGTGGCCAAGGCCGCCGCGCCCACCGTCAAGCGCGTGGCCCAGGAACTGGGCGGCAAGAGCCCGAACATCGTCCTGGACGACAGTGCCTTCGCCAAGGGCGTCGGCCGCGGCGTGGCGACCATGATGACCAACTCCGGCCAATCCTGTAACGCGCCCACCCGGATGCTGGTGCCGAGGACGCGGATGGACGAGGCGATCACCGTCGCCCGCGAAGCCGCCGCCCAGGTCACGGTCGGCGACCCGAACGGCAACAGCCAGCTGGGCCCGGTGGTCTCCAGGGTGCAGTTCGACAAGATCCAGAAGCTGATCCAGGCCGGCATCGACGAAGGCGCCACCCTGGTGATCGGCGGCGTGGGTCGACCCGAAGGCCTCGACAAGGGCTACTTCGTGAAGCCCACGGTGTTCGCCAATGTGACCAACGAGATGACCATCGCCAAGGAAGAGATCTTCGGCCCGGTGCTGTCGATCCTGGGCTACGACACCGTCGAGCAGGCCATCGCCATCGGCAACGACACCGAGTACGGCCTGGCCGCCTATGTCCAGGCGGCCGACCTCGACGCGGCCCGCAAGGTGGCCTCGAAGCTGCGCGCCGGCCAGGTGTCGATCAACGGCGGTGGCGGCGACATGACCGCCCCGTTCGGCGGCTACAAGATGAGCGGCAACGGGCGCGAGTGGGGCGACTACGCCTTCCACGAGTTCCTCGAAACCAAGGCCGTCCTCGGCTACGCGCCGAAGGTCGCGGCGGAGTAGGTCCTTTCCCTCCCCGTCATGGGTAGGGTGGATCGCGCCGCAGGCGCGAGACGGGTGGGGATCTCACGACCGAGCGCTGAGCTTGGCCTGATTTCCCCACCCGGCTTGCCTGCGGTGAGCTGTCCCTCCCCATGAAGGGGAGGGAAAAGATCACGCCTTTATCGCCGCCTTCACCGCCGCAGGGCGGATCGGGAGGTCGCGGACGCGGGCGCCGCAGGCGCGGAAGATGGCGTTGCCGATGGCGGGGCCGACGACGGTTGTCGCCGGTTCGCCCAGGCCCACCGGCGGCTCGGTCGAGGGCATGAACTCGATGTCGAGGTCCGGCACGTCGCTCATCCGCAGCGGGGTATAGGTGTCGAGGTTGCGGTCCTTGACCTGGCCGTTCTCGAAGGTCGTGCCCTCGAACAGGGCCAGGCTCAGGCCCCAAAGCGAGGCGCCCTGCATCTGGGCCAGGGCGCCGTCCGGGCTCACGACGGTGCCGGCGTCGGCCACCAGGGTCAGCTTCTCCACCTTCGCCACGCCGGTGGCCGGGTCGACCCGCACGCGGGCGGCGCAGGCGACCCAGGTGGGCATG
>NZ_JANXWD010000079.1 GCF_025351295.1 Phenylobacterium sp. | reverse complement strand
AGCCGTTGGGGTTGTCGAGGTAGCGGAAGACCACCTGGCCCTCGCCCTCCAGCCGGTCGAGGGTGGCATCGTCGGCGAAGAAATTGCCCTCGCCGTTGCCGACCGTCATCACCGCCTTGCGGCGGCCGGCGTAGGCGGCGGTGAAGCGGGTCTGGGCGTTGGCGATCTCCAGGTCGACGGCCTTGCAGACGTACTTCAGCCGGGCGTTGCGCAGCAGGGCGCCGGGCAGCAGGCGGGCCTCGCACAGCACCTGGAAGCCGTTGCAGATGCCGACCGTGGCGACGCCGCGCTCGGCGGCCGCCTTGACCTCGGCCATGATCGGCGAGAGCGCGGCCATGGCCCCGCAGCGCAGGTAGTCGCCATGCGCGAACCCGCCGGGCAGGACCACCAGGTCGACGCCGTCGGGCAGGGCGGTCTCGGCGTGCCAGACCAGGTCCACGTGGGCGCCGGTCGAGCGCTCGATGGCGACCTTGCAGTCGCGGTCGCAGTTGGAGCCGGGGAAGACGACGACGGCGGCTTTCATCGGCGCGCGCTTAGCATTGTTCGCGGCAGACCATCCAGTGTCATCCCGGTTTCGCCACAGGCGAAGACCGGGACCCACGACCGGGCGCCGATGCCGGCCGGCGGCAAAGCCGAGCTCGATCGTGGGTCCCGGTCTTTGGCTGCGCCAAAACCGGGATGACACCCGTTGTGGAGGTTTACGCGCATTCGTCCAGGACCGGCGTGGCGGGCTGACCGTCGGGGGCGGGGAAGGGGGTCTTGAAGCTGAACGCGTCGGCGGTGGGGCCGTGAGCCTCGAAGCGGGCCAGTTTCGCCATGCCCTCGGCGATGGTGGGGGTATGGCCGACGGGGACCCACCACAGGCACATGTAGGTCTCCAACGCCTCGAACCATTCGCGGCGACGGCGCATGATCTCGCGATGCGCGGTGCGGTAGACGAAAGCGGCCAGGGCGTCGAGATCGGCCCAGAGCGACATGTTGATGGCGAATAGCGGATCGTCCGGCTTCGGCTGCAGGTCGGTGGCGTTGTTGCCCTCGCCCTTCAGGCGCCAGACGAAGCCTGGCAGGCCGTCGGCGAGCGCATTGATCCGGTCGAGGTTGGCCACGAAGTCGGCGATCGTCGGGTGATCGACGGGCGCCCGCAGCCGACCGACGTTGATCTGCGCGAGATGATAGCCGGTCATTTCTTGATCCCTGCCTTGCGCGTCCAGGTCTTCAGGCTTTCCAGGTAGGCCAGCAGCTCGTCGTAGCCCTTGCGGCTGCCATAGGCGCAGCCGGTGGTGGTGACGCCATTGTGGGCCCGCTGGATCATGATCGCCGGGTGGGCCGGGGAGCCCGGCCGGGTGATCAGGTACGAGGTGTGGCCGTCGGCGCTGGAATAGTAGCTGTAGGGCTCGGAGCCAACCGTGCCTGCGGGCACGAGTTGCGGCTGGGCGACGATCGCGGCGACCTGGTCCTTGAAGGGCTTGGCGCAGTCGAGGTCGAGATAGGTGACCGTCTGCTCTCCGGGCTTCGGCGTACAGGCGCAAAGCAGCATCAGTAGAGCGAAGACCCGGGCCCCCGGTGTCAAGGCCCGCGCCTCCTCTCCCTCTCCGCTTCGCGGGAGAGGAAAGGGCAGGCCCCTCACGCCAGCTCCACCCGGTAGCTTTCGATCACCGTATTGGCCAAGAGCTTCTCGCACATCGCCTTGACCTCGGCCTCCGCGGTCGCGGCGTCGGCGGCGGCGAGGTCGAACTCGATGGTGCGGCCGACGCGGACGTGGTCCACGCCGCCCCAGCCCAGGCCGTGCAGGGCCTGTTCGACCGCCTTGCCCTGGACGTCGAGGACGCCGGGCTTGAGGAACACGTGGACCTTGGCGCGCACTAGGATCGAGACCTCGTCAGGTTGGTGGCCGGCTCAAGTCTCCTCGCCCTACGGGTCAGGAGAGAGGGATTTGGCGTCACACGCGTCAGTGGAGGCCCCCCTGAATCACGGTGGGCATCTCCTTCATGATCCCGAGGCGGCGGGCAACCTCGGTGTAGCTCTCGATGACATTGCCCAGGTCGCGGCGGAAGCGGTCCTTGTCGAGCTTCTCGTTGGTGATCGAGTCCCACAGGCGGCAGCTGTCGGGGCTGATCTCGTCGGCCAGGATCACCCGAGCGAACTCGTTCTCGTAGATCCGGCCATATTCGACCTTGAAGTCCACGAGGGTGATCCCAACCCCCCCAAAGAGCCCGGTGAGGAAGTCGTTGATCCGCAGGGTGATGGCCATCATGTCGTCGATCTCCTGGGTCGAGGCCCAGTTGAACGCGGTGATGTGCTCCTCCGAGACCATCGGATCGTGCAGCTTGTCGTCCTTCAGGTAGAACTCGATGATCGACCGCGGCAGGGCCTGGCCCTCGGGCAGGCCGTAGCGGGTGGAGAGCGACCCGGCCGCCACGTTGCGGCAGACCACCTCCAGCGGGATGATCTCGACCTCCTTGATCAGCTGCTCGCGCAGGTTCAGGCGCTTGATGAAATGGTTCTGAACCCCAATCGAGTTCAGCTTCGTCATGATGTACTCGCTGATCCGGTTGTTGATCACCCCCTTGCCTTCAAGAACGGCCTTCTTGGTCGCGTCGAAGGCGGTGGTGTCATCCTTGAAGTACTGGATCAGAGTTCCGGGTTCGGGGCCCTCGTAAAGAATCTTGGCCTTGCCCTCGTAGATCTTCTTACGGCGGGTCATCTTCAGGCCTTCTCCATGGCGAGGATTATCCGGTCGGCGGAAAGAAAAACGCGCGCGGACAGATTGCGCGCGCGGGTCCGACTCGGCCTCTCACCCTATTCAGGCGGAGCAATTTTAGCGAATGCGGCGCCTTGGCGCAAACTGGCTGGCTGCGGCCGCTTTCGATTGCGGCTCCGTTCAGCCCGCGATATGGGATCGCCCGCTCCGTGCAGTTTACCCCTAGGACCCGATGACCACCTTCGACGACCGCGAACAAGGCTTTGAGCGCAAGTTCGCCCTCGACCAGGAGCAGGAGTTCAAGGCCCACGCGCGTCGCAACCGGACCCTGGGCCAATGGGCGGCCGGGCTGATGGGTCTGGAGGGCCAGCACGTCGAAGACTACGCCAAGGCGGTCGTGAAGTCGGAGATTGAACTGCCCGGCGAAGAAGACGTGCTGCGCAAGGTGTTCGAGGACCTGAAGGGCTCCGGCGTGGCCGTGTCCGAGGGCGAAGTGCGCATGAAGATGGCCGAAATGCTGGCCCAGGCCCGCGAGAGCGTGAAGGCCGGGAACTAGGCTCGATCCGCTCATCCCGGCGAAGGCCGGGAGCCAGATCGGATAGCTCGGCGGCTGATTGGATCAGCCCAGCGCCTCCCGAACCCACAATCCCGTCATTCCATCTGGGTCCCGGCATTCACCGGGATGAGCGGGTTGTATTGGGCCAGCACCGGGCGGCTGATCCTTTTGGGAACGACCATGGCCCAGGCCTCTCGGACGAGGTCGGCGAGTTCCGCCTCGTCGAGATCCTCCAGGACCACGTAGCTCCAGACGTTCGGCCCGAAGGTGAATTTCTGGAAGGTGTCGGGCCGCACCTCGAATAGGAAGTCCTGGTGGCCCCTCTCGAGCTTGAGGATCGTGCGGTCGCGCTGGCCGAGCGCGAAGGTCTTCCTGCCCACGTTGAACCAGGGCTCGCCGCGGTAGGTGAGCTCCTCGGCCCCGGGCAGGGCGACCGCCAGGCGGCGGAGATCGTCAAAGGTCGCGATGGTTCGCCTCCCCAAGCTTCTCGAGGATGCTCTCAGCGGTGGCGTCCGGACGCAAGCGCGCCCGGACGCCTCGCCGGTTAGTGGCGGTAGCTCAGGCGCAGGTACATGAAACGCCCCGGCGCGTCGTAGGCGTTCGGGTCGTAGTTGTTCAGGCCGCAGGTGACGCAACCCGGCGGGTCCTTGTCGAACAGGTTGTTCACTCCGAGCGCGAAGGACAGGCCGTCGTCGATGAAGGACGGAGACCAGCGGACCTGGGCGTCGACGTAGAGTCGGGCGGAGAGCTTGTTCGGATCGCCGGCTTCCTGGACCTTCGACAGGTAGCGTCCGGTCACGGTGGCGCCGAAGTCGGCCTTGTCCCAGTCGACCATCAGGGTCGACTTGGTCTTCGGATAGGCCTGGTCGGGGCTGCCGCGCTCGGTGCCTTCGCGCGAGATGGCCAGGAGGCCGCCCGCGGCGGGCACGTACTCGGTGAACTCCAGCAGGCGGGTCGAGTACCAGTGGGCCTGGAACTGGCCGATATCCCAGGCTGGCGAGATCCAGGTCACGTTGAGGTCCAGCGCCCGGGTCTTGATGCCGCCGATGTTGATTAGCGGGTTGGCGATGCCGACAACCGCGCCGGAGGCCGTGCGGGTGATGGTGGCGCAGGCCAGGGCGTCGGCGGTCTGGGCGCAGCGGTCCAGCAGGGACTGGCCGTTCTGGGCCTGGATCGCCTTGTCCAGCTTGATGCGCGAATAGGCCAGCTCGATCGAGCCGCCGCTGGACCAGGGCGTGTCCTTCAGGAAGGTCGGCTCCCAGACGCCGCTGAAGTTATAGCTCTTGGAGGTCTCCGGCTTCAGGCTGCGATTGCCGCTGGTGATCACCGAGACCTGCGGGTTGAGCTGGCTGTAGCTGCCGTTGGCCGGGACGCCGCGGGCGATGCAGTTGGCCCGGACGTTGGCCGGTGTGGCCGCGGAGAAGCCCGAGCAGGGGTCGGTGACTTCCTGGTCGAAGCGCGAGGCCGAGCCGAACAGTTCGCCGATCGAGGGGCTGCGGAAGCCCTCGCCGTATGAGCCGCGGAACAGGACCTCGTGGATCGGCCGCCAGGTGCCCCCGACCTTGAAGGTCGAATCGGTGCCGGAGGTCGAATAGTCGAACCAGCGGCCGGCCACCGAGGCGTCCAGGCTGTCGAAGAACGGCATGTCCGCCAGCAGCGGGATGCGCAGTTCGCCGTAGGCTTCCTTGACCGTGATCTTGCCGCTCGCCGGCTGGGCCGGGATATCGGACGACAGGCCGGCGGCGACGATGGCGTCGGGCGCGAAGTAGCCCGTGTTGCGCCGCCGTTCCACACCGGCCGCGAAGGCCAGTGGGCCGGCCGGAAGGTCGATGAGGTCGCCGGTCAGGTTGGCCGAGAAGTCGGTCAGCTCCTGTTGCGACACATCGTGCTGGGTGAAGCCGATGAACTGCAGCATCGCCGGGGTGATGGTGCCGACGCCGCCGAAGATGTTCAGCGGGGTGCAGGCGCCGGTGCACTGGGAGAGGGGGCCAAGCGCCTGTTGCACGCGCTGGGCGTTGACGTTGCCGGTGAAGCTCTGGTCGGCGTGGTTACGCGAATAGAGGGCGTTGACGTCCCAGTTCCAGGTGCGGCTGGCCACCGCGAACTCCCCGGACAGCACGCCCGTGACGTTCCAGGTGTCGACCTGCTGCTCGTAGTGGCGGGGGCCGGCCTCGATCAGCCGGCGGCCGATGAAGGAATAGGTGTTGGACCCCAGGGTGAAGCCGAACGGGTTGAAGGGGTTGGTGGCGTCGACGTTGACGGTGTCCAGCAGGTTGCCGTTGCCGGCGTCCGGTCCGACGAACAGCGGCAGCGGCGCGGCCTGGTTGGCCGACTTGCGCTGGACGTAGCTGGCCCGGCCCCGGAAATGGATCTTGTCGGTGATGTCCTGGGTGACCGAACCGAACAGGCTGATCCGTTCCAGCGGGGTCTGGATGTAGTTGTAAGGCTGGAAGTCGAACCGGTCGGCGGTGGTGAAGCCCTTGAAGCTGCTGGCCGCGCCGGTCGGGTCGCCGGGGATATAGGTGGGGCGCTGGCCGACGGCGAGCGCCTGCTTCAGGGTCAGGTTGAGGCCCATGCCGGTGTTCGGGTCGGCGATGATGAAGCGGCCCAGCGGCGTGCCCGAACTGCACCCGCCCGCGAGGCAGGAGGTTGCGAACGGGGCCGGATAGCGGCTGATCGCGCGGTCTGCTGCGAGCACCGGGTCCTGTTTGAAGTAGCCGCCGCCGAGCACCATGTGGGTCGAACCCGCGCTGACGCCCCAGGAGACGTTGAAGTCCTGCTGGAACCCGTCGCTGTGGTTGGTCTGGCCGATCTGGGCGTTGGCGACGAAGCCGTCCTGGCGCTCCTTGGTGATGATGTTGACGACGCCGGCGATGGCGTCGGAGCCGTAGATCGGCGAGGCGCCTTCCTGCAGCACCTCGAGGCGGCTGATCATGGCGGTCGGGATGGTGTTCAGGTCCACCGCGCCGGGAACCCCGGAGGCCGCGGCGCCGGGCACCCAGCGCAGGCCGTCCACCAGCACCAGCACGCGACGGCTGGACAGGTAGCGCAGGTCGATCTCGGCCGAGCCGGCGCCCACGCCGCCCCCGTCCGGCGGATTGCCGAAGTTGCCGGAGTTGTTGAACTTGCCGTTCAGGCCGCCGCCCGCCGACGGGATGCGCTGCAGGACGTCGACCGTCGAGGTCAGGCCCTGTTTGGCGATCACGGCGTCATCGATCTGGACGATCGGCTGATCGCGATCCAGGGGGCTGACGCGGATGCGCGAGCCGGTGACCACCACCTCGCCGACTTCCGTCGTCGGCGTCGCCGTCGTCGTCTTCGTCTGCGCCGCGACCTGGGACACGCCCGCGCCGAGGGTCAGCAGGACCGCCCACGAGGCGGCCGCCGCAAGATTGGATTTCATATGCAAGTCTCCCCGCGCCCGACACGTGTCGGGCGCCTGTGCGGGGGAGATCACGGATTTGCGACAGATGTTGTCAAGGTTGTAACACGCGTCACAGGCGAAGATTTCTAGGCAAGGTTGCGCCTATACCACAGGTTTCTACGCTGCCGACGCCGCGAGGGTCGAAGTTGCCTTCGCCTCTTCCTGTTCGCCGAAGACGCGGGCGAAGATGCGGTCGACGTTCTTGAAGTGGTAGGCGAGGTCGAACAGCTCGCCCAGTTCAGCGTCCGAAAGGGTGACCTCGGGGTCGGCTTTCAGGAACTCCAGGAAGTTCCCCTCGCCGCGCCAGACCTTCATGGCGTTGCGCTGGACCGCGGCGTATGAGGCCTCGCGGCTGAGGCCCTTCTGGGTCAGGCCCAGCAGGATGCGCTGGGAGTGCACCAGGCCGCCCAGCCGGTCGAGGTTCCTGGCCATGTTGTCGGGGTAGATCACCAGCCGCTCCACCACCCCGGCAAGGCGGCGAAGCGCGAAATCCAAGTGGATGCAGGTGTCCGGGGCGATGGCGCGCTCGACCGACGAATGGCTGATGTCGCGCTCGTGCCACAGCGCGACGTTCTCCAGCGCCGGGGTCACAGCCGAGCGAATCAGCCGCGCCAGGCCGGTGAGGTTCTCGGTCAGGATCGGGTTGCGCTTGTGCGGCATGGCGCTCGAGCCCTTCTGGCCCGGGTCGAACGGCTCCTCGGCCTCCAGCACCTCGGTGCGCTGCAGGTGGCGGATCTCGATCGCCAGCCGCTCGATGGAGCTCGCCACCACGGCCAGGGCGGCGAAATAGGCGGCGTGGCGGTCGCGCGGGATCACCTGGGTCGAGACCGGCTCGACGACCAGGCCCAGCTGTTCGGCCACATAGGCCTCAACCTCGGGGGCCACGTTCGCGAAGGTGCCGACCGCGCCGGAGATGGCGCAGGTGGCGATCTCGAACTTCGCCATCGCCAGCCGCTCCTTGGCGCGCTGGAACTCGGCGTAGTGGCCGGCGAGCTTGAGGCCGAAGGTGGTGGGCTCGGCGTGGATCGCGTGGCTGCGCCCGACGGTCGGCGTCATGCGGTGTTCGTAGGCGCGGCGCTTGAGGGCGGCCAGGACGAGGTCAACGTCTTCCAGCAACAGGTCCGTGGCGCGGCAGAGCTGGACCGCCAGGGCGGTGTCGTTGACGTCGGACGAGGTCATCCCCTGGTGCAGGAACCGCGCCTCGGGCCCGACGATCTCGGTGACGTGGGTCAGGAAGGCGATGACGTCGTGTTTCACCTCGCGCTCGATCTCGTCGATGCGGTCGGGGTTCCAGATCGCGTCGCGGCCCTTTTCCCAGATGACCCGCGCGGCTTCCTTCGGGATCACGCCCAGCTCGGCCATGGCGTCGGCGGCGTGGGCCTCTATGGCGAACATTATTTTGAAGCGCGTCTGGGGGCTCCAGATGTCGGCGGCTTCCTTGCGGGCGTAGCGGGGTATCATGCGGCCGGGTATCTGGCCTGACCCCCGCCGAAGTCAAATTCTAAGTGCGCGGTTCGGAAGGCGATCAGGCCTTGGCGGCGCGGCTGCGGCGCTGGCGCAGGGCGACGCCGGCCAGACCGAAGCCGCCGATCATCAGGGTCCAGGCGGCGGGTTCCGGAACCGCGGCGGCCGGGCTGGGGGGAGCGCCGCTCGGGCCGGGCGGCGTCGGGTCCGGCGTGCCGCCGGTCGGGCCGGTGGGGCCCGTGGTCGGGCCGCCGCTGGGGGTGACGTCGCCGTCGGGCTCCACGGCGGAGGCGTGGAAGCCACCGCCGCCGCCGCCGCCACCGAACTTCGGGTAGAGGTCGATGGTGAGCGTCAGCACGAGGTCGCCGTCGCTGGGATTCCAGACGAAGTTCTCGCCGGAGAAGCCAAGCTGCTCGGCCGCGAAGCCGGCCATCCTGTAGTGGCCCCAGTTGCCGACCTGCACGCCGTTGAGCGAGAAGCCGATGCTGAACATAGAGCTGTCGAGGTCGCCCAGGATGTTGTGATCCAGCAGCAGCTGGCCGATGGTCATCGGGCCGTGGAAGTCGGCGGCGGACCAGACCTTCTTGAACACGCCGTGCTCGTCGAAGCAGTTGGCCTTGCCGCAACCGGGGTTCCAGTTGGCGTTCAGCAGGGTGGCCGACGCGGCCGGCGAAGCCGCCAGCACCGCCGCCGTCGCCAGGGCCGAAACCGCGATCCAAACTCTGCGCATAACCACCACCCGATGAAATCCTGAGTGACGGTTGCCTGCCTAGAGATCGAATCTCAAGCGTTCGCCCCCGACGGGCGAGCCCGATTCCCGTGCTAAGCGTTTATTAACCATAGCGAATTTTTCGCCGGTTGCGCAGCACGGCGCCCGCAGCGCCGAAACCGCCGAGCATCAGCGCCCAGGCCGCAGGCTCGGGAACCAAGGTGACGCCGGTCATCAGGCCGGTGATTTCGTCGGCGTCGAGATGGCGATAGGGATCGACGCCAGGACGGGCGCCCAGGCCACCGATCATGGCGACGGCGTCGTCCCCGAACGCCGCGGGCTGGCCCCCGCCGCCGAACCCGTCGCCGCCGAACCCGCCGCCGCCCGTCTGCGGAACTACCAGGGCCAGGGTCATGACCAGGTCGCCCTTTGAGGTGTCCCAGGTGAAGGCCTTGCCGCCCAGGGTCACCACCTGGCCGCCGAGGCCGGCGATCATGAACGAGCCCCAGTCGCCCACCGTCGTGCCGTCGGCCAGCTGGAAACTGACCTTGAACAGCCGGTCCTGGCTGGCCCCCAGGATGCTGCGGTCCAGCGCCAGGTTGGCGATGTCGAGGGCGCCGGAGAAGCGGCCCGACGAGAACACCTGGCGATAGGTGGTCTGCTGGCCGGCGAAACAGCCGCTGGCGCTGCAGAGGCCGGAGAGGCCCGCCGCCAGATAGGTCGCGGCCTGAGCCGCGGGCGCTGCCGTGACCACGGCAGCGGCGAGCGCGATCGCGCCAAGTCTCAACATTTGTCAGCCCCACGTCCTTGTGTGCGGCCCCCGACACGGCTCCTAATTCGTCACCGGCCAGGCCGGTTGCAAGTTATTAGTGTAGGTGAGCGATATTTTTCGCCTGATGCGGGTATTTCCGGCAGGGCTCAGCGCGCGGCGGCCTGGAGCGTGCGGATAACTGGCGACGGGGGCGGAGGTTCCCGCCGCCATGGCGGGACCGCGTTGCGGGGGCCGCTAGGCTTCCCCGCGGTCGGCGCGGGCCTTCGCCATGGCCTGCTTCAGGCCGAACGAACCCAGCAGGTAGTGCAGCGCGCCCCACAGGCTGACGGCATAGGCCACCAGGATCCCGTGGCGGGTGGCCAGCACCAGGGCGCCGCCACAGGCCGCCGCCGCATCGGCCGGCGCGCCCTTGGGCGCCACGCCGCCCGGGCAGGCGGTCTGGAAGGTCGCCGGGTCGACGGCGAAGAAGTGGCCGGCCGCGTCCCACAGCCCGGTCTGGGCGGGATTGGCGAAGTGGAAGGCCGCGAAATGGTCGATCACCCAGCCGGCGAAGGGCGGGCCGCCGCCCAGCGCGATCAGGTTGACGAAGAACAGGAAGATCGCCGAGGCGGTGGCGCGCCGGTGGGTCGGGACCATGTTCTGCACCACGCCGAAGCTGGGGCCGAGGTAGACATAGGAGAACAGGCCCGGCAGCAGCAGGAAGAACGCTGCCGTCTGCCAGGTGGCGGCGGTATAGACCGCGACGATGAACGGATAGGCCAGCGCGATGCCGATCGCCGGCACCAGGGCGTACCAGCGCGTCCCCACCCGCGACAGCCGGTCGGTGAGCGGCCCGCCGGCCAGGGTGCCGATCCCCTGGGACAGGCCCGCCACCAGCCCGGTGATCAGCCCCACCTCGCCATAGCTCAAGTGGAAGGTGCGGATGAAATAGGGCGGCGCGAACTGGCCCCCGCCATAGCCGGCGAACGAGACCAGGGTCATGCCCAGCACGATGTTCAGGACCGGCCAGTTGCCGAACAGGGTGGCGACCACCCCGCCGATCTCCCTGACCTCCTCGCTCAGGGAATAGGGCTTGGCGGCCGCGGCCGCGCGGGCGGCGACCCCGCCGTCGGCCTCGGAATGGCCGCGCGGCGGCTCCTTGATCAGCAGCCTGATCAGCACGGCCACGGCGACGCCCGGCAGGCCCACCAGCATGAAGGCGGTGCGCCAGGTGAAGTGGTCCAGCATCTGGCCGCCGATCACCGCCCCCAGCATCGAGCCCAGGGGAATGCCGAACGCATAGACCGCCAGCGCCGAGGCGCGTTTCTTGGGCTCGAAATAGTCGCTGACCAGGGAGTGGGCCGGCGGCGACAGCCCCGCCTCGCCGACGCCGACGCCGAACCGGTAGGCCGCCAGGGTCGCGAAGCTGCCCGCCGTGCCGCAGAGCGCGGTGAAGGCCGACCAGACGACGATGGCGACGGCGATGATGTTGACCCGGCTGACCCGCTCGGCGAAGCGCGCGATCGGGATCGCCAGCAGGGTGTAGAGCAGGGCGAAATACAGCCCACCCAGCAGGCCCAGCTGGGTGTCGGAGATCTTCAGGTCGACTTTGATCGCCTGGCCGATGGTGGCGATGATCGTGCGGTCGATGAAGTTCAGCGTGTAGGCGACCACCAGCAGGACCAGGACGAGACGCTTATAGCGATCGGAAAACGTCGGGCGGGCGGGAGCCGCGGCGTCGGCTGTCGTGGCGGTCATGAGTGCGTGCGTTTCCCCGGGCCGTGTGACTCACCGCTTGGGCGGTGGCGTTGGAGCGACGTTAGCGGGGAGTTTGAAGGGACGGTAGGGGGGACGGGTCGAGCGGTGGCCGCATCCGCAAGCCGAATGCGGCCTGCCGACCTGCCGGACGACGACGTGCTGGAGCGGCTGTTCGCGCTCAATCAGGCTCGGGCGGCTGCCGGGCGGTAAAACCGAACCCCACGCTCGGAGTCTATCTGCCTCAGGCGCTCGCTCAAGGACGGCCCTAGCGAGATGTTCATGGTTTGTCTTCGCATTCGCGCGCGGATTTGGCAGGGAAAGGGTAGCGTTGATCGTCGCGCCTTGAGGGCGGGCGTTTGGCGCTGGGCGGCGGCAGCGCCCCCTCCACCACGTCGTGGTCCCCCTCCCCCGTTTTGACGGGGGAGGAACTTGAGGCGGCTGCTTTTCCTGGCAATCTGGCGGAGACGCTGCGCCAGATCGCAGCGCGGGACGCGATGCCTTCGGTCCGCGGGGTGGTGAAGTGGTGCGCGGACAAGCCGGGGTTCGCGGCCAGGATGCGGGTTGGCGGTGACCGGCGGTCTGGGCACGGCCGGGGTTCAGCTCAGGTTGAGGTCGCGGGCCAGGATGGCCAGTTCGGTGCGGGTGCCGACCGACAGCTTTTCGTAGATATTGTGCAGGTGCATCTTCACCGTGCCCTCGGAGATGCCGAGGTCGCGGGCGATCTCCTTGTTGCGGCGGCCCTGGGCGACGTGGCGGACCACGTCGGTCTCGCGCGGGGTGAGCGGGACGTGGTCGGGCTTGGCCGGCTCGGTCAGCAGGCCCAGGGCCTGCTGCATGGCCTCCTTGTCGATCCACTGGACGCCGGACAGCACCGCCTCGGCGGCGCGGACCAGGGTGTCGGCCGCCGCGCCCTTGAGGATCAGCCCGTCGACCTTGAGGCGCAGGGCCTCGACGATCGGCCCGGGCTCGATGTTGGCGGTGAGCAGGACGATCCGGGTGGGCCAGGCGTCGCGACGGGCCTCGGCCAGCAGCTGCAGGCCGGTCAGGTAGGGCATCTGGACATCGAGGATGGCGAGGTCCGGCCAGTGCTCGAGAATGGCGGCGCGGGCCTGGGCGCCGTCCTTGCAGCGCGCGACGATGGCGAAGGCGTCGCCGGTGAACAGCCGGCAGACCGCCTCCAGCATCAGCGGATGGTCGTCGGCCACCACCACGCTGGCCATCAGGCGGCCCTGGATGTCATGCGGCCCCTGACGTCATGCGGCCTTCAGGGGCATGTCGATCATGACGCTGGCGCCCTTCGAGCTGGAGCTCAGCTGCATGCGGCCGTCGAGGGCGCGCACCCGCTCGTGCAGCGAGCGCGGCGACGTGCCGTCGGGATCGAACTGGTCGGCGACGAACTCGCCGTCGAAGGCGAAGCCGCGCCCGTCGTCGTCGATGCGGATGGTGAGGCGCTCGGCGGCGGCGGTGGCGGCGACGCGGACGTTGCGGGCGCCGCCGTGGCGCACGGCGTTGGCCACCGACTCGCGCACGATGCGGCCCAGGTCGTAGCTGACGCTGTCGGAGACGCTGAGGCCGGCGGGCTCGACCGCGGCGGTGACCTCGATGGTCCAGTAGCGCGACAGCCGCTCGGCCAGCTGGTCCAGCTCCTCGCCCAGCGGCCGCATCACCCGGGCGCTGTCGCCGCGCGCCGGGCGCAGGGTGGAGATGAAGCCGCGCAGCTCGCGCTGTTCGTCGGCGACGGCCTCGCGCAGGATGGCGATGCGCGCCTGGGCGTCCTCAGGCAAGGCGCGCGCTCCGGCCAGGCTGTCCAGGTGCAGGCGCGCGCCGGCCAGGAACTGCAACACCCCGTCGTGCAGGTCGCGGGCCAGCCGCACCCGGTCCTCGGCCGCCACGGCGGCGCGTCGGGTCCGCGCGGATTCCCAGCGCTCGAGGGCGACGGACACCTGGGCGCTAACCATGGCGCCGACCGCCAGGTCCTCGTTCGCCGGCCCGTCGTGATCGAAGACGAAGACCCAGCCGGTGAGGCTGCGGGTCGAGGCGGGGATCACCAGGGCCCGCTCGAAGTCGGCCTGCGCCACGAGGTCGCGGGCGAGCGGCGCCACCGGGCCGGCCATCACGCCGCGGCCGTTGCGGATCACGCTGGCGTTGCTGCCGCGATGGTAGAGGAAGACCGCCTCGGCCGCCTCGGGGGCCACCCAGTCCTCGCCGCCGGGGGCGAGCAGGCGGGTCTCGAACCGGCCGCCGTCCAGGATCCCGATCGAGGCGTTGGGCTCGTCGGCGTCCTCCCACAGGAAGATCCCGCGCGCCGCGCCGAACACCCAGAGCGCATGGCGCAGGCATTCGGCGATCGGCGGGCCGGCGTCGCCGTCGTCAACGGACAGGGGATCGGAGAGGCGCGACAGCTCGTCCACCACCCGCTCCACGTGCCGTCCGAAGGCCACCAGCATGACTGATATCACCGCCGTGTAGCCGGTGCGCAGCACGAACGACATGGCCGCCTGCTGGTCTTGATCCTGGCCGAAAAACACCTGCCAGCCGGCCGGTGCGAAGACCAGCAGGGTCAGCAGGCCCATGATCGTCGCCCCGCGCGAGCCCCACTGGATGGTGGCGGCCAGCATCAGCACCACGAAGGGACTGAAGAACGGGCTGTTGGCGCCGCTGGTGAGATAGAGCAGCGTCGTGAAGATCGTCAGGTCGACGGCCGGCAGCACGGCCGGGAACCGGAGCAGGCGGTAGGCGAACAGGTGGTGGCGGCTGGTGGCCAGCAGCAGCACCGCCCAGACCAGGTTGCCGACCAGCAGCAGGGACGACGCGCGGTCCGCGAACGGCGTGGTGGGCGGGGCCAGCAGGAACGAGAGCACCAGGAACACCGCCAGGACCCCACGGCCGACGGCGACGACGCGCCCGCTGCGGACCGAAAGCAGCTGTTCCCCTTTCACGAACTCCCCTTCGCCCTGCCGGGGCGCCTGCGAGGGGATCATGCGCGCGCAAACGTGAAGTCTTCCAGAACGGACCGGGCGGCGACACCCGATCGAAAGTTAGGGGTCGACCCTGGCCGTCAGCCGGGATTGCTGCGGCGCACAAAGCGCATGTATGGTCAGCTCAACCTGAGGTCACGGTCGTGGCGCCAGCGGGGCGGATGCCCCAGTGCATAGATGTGAGGGCTTCCAACATGCGTTCGATGACGAAACTTCTTGGCGCGGTCGCGGCGATCGCCGTCATGACGACCGCGAGTTCGGCCAGCGCCGCCACCATCTTTACTCCGATCAACCAGTCGATGCTGGACCTGTTCGGCACCGCCACCTTCGGCGCGACGATCACCACCACGGGCCTGTTCAGCCACTCGTTCGCCTTCAAGACGACCGGCTTCAACGACGCCAGCTCCTCGGTGGTCACCATCGAGCTGAAGAACGGCAAGAAGAACATCAACTTCACCTCGGTGAAGCTGGATGGCTTCGCCTTCACCCACACCGGCTTCGACCCGGGCGCCGAGACCTGGGACCTGACCACGGCCCTGCTCGCCCCCGGCACGCACCACATCAACCTGGCGGGCAAGGTCGTCACCTCGGGCTCCGGCACCAATGCCGCCAGCTACTCCGGGACCCTGAACATCGCCGCGGTGCCCGAGCCGGCCACCTGGGCGCTGATGATCGGCGGCTTCGGCGGTGCGGGCATGATGCTCCGCTCGCGTCGCCGCCTCGCGGTCGCCGCCGTCTAGGCCGACCGACCTCGAACGCCGACAAGCCGCCCGCCGCAAGGCCGGCGGCTTTGTCATGCCCGGGG
>NZ_JANXWD010000034.1 GCF_025351295.1 Phenylobacterium sp. | reverse complement strand
CGAGTATGACGTCAGTCAGCTCGCCTAGGACCGCCAACCCCAGCCCGGAAAGGCGCAGGAGAGAGGAGTATCCCATGTGGCAAACCGCCTTGTTAGACGGTGCGCCGTGACAGGCGCCTAAGCGTTCCGTCACGGCTTCGTTTTAGCGGATTCCGAGGAATCCGTCACCCCTGAAACGAAGGAATACGATCATGGCCAAGGCCCCCTCACGTCACACGACGCCCAAAGAAGCTACCCTCGCCTCCCGCGTCCTCTCTGGATCGGTCAAGCCTACCCTGGCGCAATCCAAGTCCCTGGCGGCTTCCGTGCTGTCTCAGGACGCACCCAAGAAGAAATAGGCGGCTCCTGTAGCGGGCTGATTCTTACGACGCAGCGCGTGGGGATCTGGATCACTCCAGAAACCTGCGCGCTATTTTCGTGACCGCCCATGTTTGGCGCCAGCGCCTTGAAATCCTCGCCGTCCACAATCAGCCAGCCGACCGAGGCGCACCGCACCGTGGTGGAGATCTCAAACGAAGGAGCCGTCCGTGGCCGCCATCGCTCCAAGACGCGAGACACTCCGTGGGACCCAATGGGCCAACAGACCCGCGATGGTGTCTGGACCTCGCGCCGCGGAACCCATCTTGGCCAGGGCTCACGCCCGATCATAGGCCGGACATATGGATGCAAGCGATCCGTCGCCCTCCGAACTTCCGCCTTGCAAGCCGGGGCCGTCCACATATGGGTCCCGGTCTTTCGCGTACCGCGAATACCGGGATGACACTCGGGGTGGGTCGCGGCGGGTGCGGCTACGCCGCGCCATAGTATGATGGTCATCATATTTCCTCGCGGCGGACAGGCTTTCTCTCAAAAGCCGCCCGCCGGGAGGGGTCTGGCGCGGCGGCTCAGCGGGCCTTGCGCGCCGCGTATTTGGCGTCGCGTTTCGCCTTCGCTTCGTCCTTGCTGAGCTGCTTGCGCTCCTTGCGCGCCCCGCGCTTCTCGGCGAGGGCGGCCTCTTCGTCGGCCTCGATGGCGGCCTGGGCGGCGGCGGCCTTGTCGGCGGCCGCCTGCTTGGCTTCGGCCTTCTCGATCTCACGGGCGGCGCGGACCGCCTTCAGCTCATCGGCCTTCATCGCCTCGCGTTCGGCAAACAGCGGGTCGATGACGGTGGGCTTTGGCTTCAGCTTCGCCAGCAGGGCCGCCTTGGCCTCCGCCGCGGCGGTCTGGCGGTCGGTATGGCTGGAGCCTTTAAGATCTCTCATGGGCAGCTTTTCTGGAGGGGCCGCGGTTGCGCGGGTACACGCAGCTTACGCCCTTTCGCGCCCAAGGTCCCGCGGGGCCTGCACGACAAAGGGTCCGCCGCTCGACGGGCCCCTCGCCGCTCCCCACAAACGCGTTGGTCAGCCGCGCAGTTTGCGCAGCAGGACGTCGCAGTCGCGGGCCAGGGCGGGATCGTCGGCCTTCAGCGCCTCGATGCGGCGCACGGCGTGCAGCACGGTGGTGTGGTCGCGCCCGCCGAACCGGCGGCCGATGTCGGGCAGCGACCGGGTGGTGATCTGCTTGGCCAGCCACATCGCCACCTGCCGCGGACGGGCCACGGCGCGGGCGCGGCGCTCGGAGATCAGGTCGGCCTGCTTCAGACCGAAGTGCTCGGCGACCATCTTCTGGATCATGTCCACCGTGACCTTGCGCTCGTTGACCGAAAGGTGGGGCCGCAGGATCGCCTGGGCCTCGTCCAGGGTCAGACGGGCGATGTCACCGCTCACCCGGGCCACCAGGGTGTTCAGCGCCCCCTCCAGCTCGCGGACGCTGTCGGTGAAGCGATCGGCCAGGAATTGCAGCACCTCGGCCCGCGCGGCCGGTACGAATCCGCCCTGGTGGGCCAGGGTGTGCAGCTTGCGTTCCAGGATGCCCAGGCGAAGCGTGCGGTCGGCCGGCTCGATGCCGCAGACCAGGCCGGCCTGCAGGTGCGAGCGCAGCCGCGGTTCCATCTCCGAAAGCTCGGTCGGCGAGCGGTCGGCGGTCAGCACCACGCGGCGGCCGTCCTCGACCAGGGCGATCAGGGTGTGGAACAGCTCTTCCTGGGTCTGGGTCTTGCCGGCCACGAAGTGGACGTCGTCGATCAGCAGCAGGTCGGCGTTGCGCAGGTCCTCCTTGAACGCCTGGGTCTGCTTGTCCTGCAGCGCCTTGACGAAGGTCGAGGTGAACCGCTCGGCCGAGAGATAGACCACGCGCTTGGTGGGCTCGGCGCGCATGGCCTCCCAGGCGAGCGCGTTCAGCAGGTGGGTCTTCCCGAAGCCGTAGGGGCCATGGAACAGCACCGGGTTGAAGTGGCCGTCGGCCCAGGAGGCCACCCGGCGGGCAACCGCGAAGGCGAACTCATTGGCCGGGCCGGAGACGAAGGTGTCGAAGCTGTAGCGCTCCTGCAGGCCCTGTTGGCGTCCCTGCCGGGCCACGATCGGGGCCACCGCCTCGGCGTCGATCTCGAAGACCTTGGCGACCCCGTGGGCCGTCGCGGGCCCCGGTGTCGGCGCCTTGGCGACGGGCCCGCCGGCCGGCGACGGGGCGGCGTCCGCCTCCATCCGCGACTTCAGGTCCAGGCGCCGGCCCAGGGGGTCGTTCTGCGCCCAAAGCTCGCCGATCCGGCGCCACGCATTGTGCCGGATCCAGTCGCGCGCGATCCCGGTCGCGGCGACCACGCAGACCTCGTCGCCGCTCTCGCGCAGGGACGCCTGGCCCAGCCACGACCCGAAGGTCGCATCGCCGAGTTCGCGCTTGAGAACCAGGCACGTCTTGCTCCACACGGCCAATGCCGGCGCGCTTGCCATAGCTCCGGCAACCCCCCCGCTCGTCATACTTCGAAACCCCATCGATCCACCATCGACAGCCAGGGCCCCGAACCCCCCGACCACGCATATTATTCAACACAAACAAACCCTTACGCAGCGAACACATGTGTCCCGCCGCCGCCCCGGTTTGAGCCGGGATCACAAGGAATGAACCTGTTGGAAGCCCGACACTACTGTCGGCCATGGGGGGGTCAACGGTGATTCTTCGCGCCGCCAAGACATATTTGTGTTGACTCGCCGGGTCCCCTTTTCGGCCAAGGGGAAAGCCCAAACTGCGGTTTTGGAGGCTGAGGTTTTTGGTCGCAGGCGCCGCAATGCGGCTTCGCAAGCGCGCATAAAAAAGCAGCGCCCCGAAGGGCGCTGGGGTCGAATTCCTAGAGGCGAAGAGGGGGTGGAGACCCCATCGGCCCGCGGCCGAAACCCGAGGGGGATGGATCCCCCGCCGAGGCGGTTCAGGCGGCGGGCATCTTCTTCAGCTGGGCGGCTAGGCGCGAGACCTTCCGCGAGCCGGTGTTCTTGTGCACGACACCCTTGGTGACCGCGCGCATCAGTTCGGACTGGGCCTTCACGAAGGCGTCCTTGGCCGCGCCCGCGTCGCCCGAGGACACGGCTTCGTCGAACTTGCGCAGGAAGGTGCGCACCCGCGAGCGGCGGGCGGTGTTCACTTCGGTGCGGCGGGCGATCTTGCGGACCGCCTTCTTGGAGCCGGGCGTGTTGGCCATTCGGAACTGCTCTCAATACGGATAGGTCCCGCCCGTTGCCGGGCAGGCGAAATTGGAGGCGCGGATATACTGAAAGGGGCCCGGCGGGTCAATGGCGCGCGTACCTGTATCTCGCGGCCTATCGACCTTTGAAGTCCGGCTTCCGCTTTTCGACGAAGGCGGCCATGCCCTCCTTCTGGTCCTCGAAGGCGAACAGCGAGTGGAACAGGCGGCGTTCAACGGCCACGCCGGTGGCCAGGGTGGTCTCGAAGGCTGTGTTGACCAGCTCCTTGTTCATGGCCACGGCCAGGGGCGATTGGCCGGCGATCTTGGCGGCCGCGGCGAGGGCCTCGTCCAGCAGCTTGTCGGCGGCGACCACGCGGGAGACCAGGCCCGCCCGCTCGGCCTCGGCGGCGTCCATCATCCGGCCGGTCAGCACCATCTCCATGGCCTTGGCCTTTCCCACCGCGCGGGGCAGGCGCTGGGTGCCGCCGATGCCCGGCATGACGCCCAGGTTGATCTCCGGCTGGCCGAACTTCGCGCTCTCGGCGGCGATGATGAAATCGCACAGCATGGCCAGCTCGCAGCCGCCGCCCAGCGCATAGCCGGCGACCGCGGCGACGATCGGCTTCCTGAACTGCTCGATCCGCCGCGCCGCCGCGCCGAAGAAGTCGGCGGCGAACATCTGGGCGTAGGATTTCTCCGACATCTCCTTGATGTCGGCGCCGGCGGCGAAGGCGCGCTCCGACCCGGTCAGGACCACGCAGCGGACGCCGTCGTCGGCCTCGGCGGCGTCCAATGCGGCCGACAGCTCGCTCAGGAGCTGGCTGTTCAGCGCGTTCAGCGCCTCCGGCCGGTTGAGGCGGATCAGGGTGACGCCCGCGCTGGGGCTCTCGACGATCAGGGTCTCATAGCTCATGGGGCGCGCTCCGGGCTTTGGAACGCGACTTACGGCCCCGTGACCGAATAGCCAAGCGCGCGCAGGCGGGC
>NZ_JANXWD010000014.1 GCF_025351295.1 Phenylobacterium sp. | reverse complement strand
GTCGGCGCCGGCGGCGAAGGCGCGCTCCGACCCGGTCAGGACGACGCAGCGGACGCTCTCGTCGGTCTCGGCGGCGTCCAATGCGACCGACAGCTCGCTCAGGAGCTGGCTGTTGAGCGCGTTCAGCGCCTCCGGCCGGTTGAGGCGGATCAGGGTGACCCCCGCGCTGGGGGTCTCGACGATCAGGGTCTCATAGCTCATGGCGCGCGCTCCGGGCTTCGGAACGCGACTTACGGCCCCGTGACCGAATAGCCAAGCGCGCGCAGGCGGGCCGGGACGCCGCCTTGGCCGATCAGGTGGCCGACGCCGACGATCACCACGGTGCGGCCGTGGCCCTTCAGGCGCGCGTCCAGGGCCTTCACCCAGCGTTCGTTGCGCTCGGTGACCAGCCGGCGGAAGACGCTCGGCGTGGCCTTGCGCAGCGGCTCCAGCGCCTCGCGGTCGAGGCCGGCGACGTTGCCGGCCACCCAGGCGCGGACCAGTTTCATGAAGGCGGCCGGATCCCGGTCCAGCTCGCCCAGGGTCTCGTGCAGGGAGCCGATCTGGTCGGCCATCGACTCCTCGTCGAACAGGGCCAGCTGTTCGGCGGCGGTCTCCAGGGCCTCACGCCGCGCGGTGGGCGGCGCGGCGGCGGCCAGGGTCTCCTCGACCCCATGGTCGGTGTCGGCGCCGGCTTTGCGATAGGCGCCGCCCGCCAGGACGACCTCGGCCAGCCAGGGCTTCAGCCGATCCAGGGTGACCTTGTCGACCCCATAGGCGTCGGCGACCTTGACCAGGCGCGCGGCGTCCCTGGGCGGCAGCAGGGTGAACAGCGACTGGCCGGTCGGGAGGACGCCCAGGGTTCCGGCCAGGCGCGCGACCTCCTGCTGGGCCTGCGGGCCCATGGGCAGTTCGAACCAGACGTCGTCGGCGCCGGCCAGGGCCGCATCCAGCGCCGCCGGCCGCCAGGCGAGGCCCGGTGGCAGGACGTGGATGGAGCCGAACAACACCAGCTCGGAATCAGCGTCCCGGACCACCCAGACCGGCGGCTCGGCGCGGGCGGGGGCCGCCACGGCCAGGGCGGCGGCGAGGCCGACGAGCAGGGCTCTCACTTCTGGCACAAGGGGCAGAAGAAGGTGGAACGCCCGGCCTGGATCTCGCGGTCGATCACGCCCTTGCAGCCGGAATTGCGGCACGGCTGGCCCTCGCGGTCATAGGTGCGGAACCGGTGCTGGAAATAGCCCAGGGCGCCGTCGGTCCTGGCGAAGTCGCGCAGGGTGGAGCCGCCCGCCGCGATGGCCTCGGCCAGCACGGCCTTGATCTCCGGGACCAGCTTGCCCAGCCGGGCGGCGGAGATCGTCCCGGCTGGCTTGAAGGGCGAGAGGCGGGCGCGGTTCAGCGCCTCGCAGACATAGATGTTGCCCAGGCCCGCCACGATCCGCTGGTCCAGCAGCAGGGTCTTGGGCCCCTGCCTGCGTCCGGCGAAGGCGGCCTTCAGGTGCGCCCCGTCGAAATCGCCGGACAGCGGCTCGGGCCCCAGGCCGGCGAACCAGGGGTGCAGCTCGAGGGTCGCGGTGTTGACCAGCGCCATGTAGCCGAACCGCCGCGGGTCGTAATACGTCACCCGGACCCCGGCCTCGGTGGTGAACACGATGTGGGCGTGCTTGGCGTCCGGCTCCGGGGCGTAGTGGAACAGGCCGGGTCGCGCCTCGCCATCGGGATGGCTGATCTCGAAGCGGCCGCTCATGCCCAGGTGCATCACCAGGGTGTCCTCGCGGTCGAGGCGGGCGAGCAGGTACTTCGCCCGGCGTTCCAGGCGGGTGATCGTGGCCCCGGTCAGCAACTGCACGAAATTCGCCGGCAGCGGGAAGCGCAGGTCCGGCCGCCGGGCCTCGACGCGGGCCAGTCTGTGGCCTTCCAGGACGGGGGCCAGGCCGCCGCGAACGGTCTCGACTTCGGGCAATTCGGGCATCGGGCGCTGGCTTGGCACGCCATCGCTGGCGCGCCAAGGCCTCTGCAGTTAGAACGCCGCGCATGACGGGACCTTCCGCCACCTTCGGCTTCCGCGATGTCGACGCCTCGGAAAAGCCCGGCCTGGTTCGGGGCGTGTTCGACCGGGTGGCGTCGCGCTACGACCTGATGAACGACCTGATGAGCGCGGGCGTGCACCGGCTCTGGAAGGACGCGGTGGCGTCGCGGCTGAACCCGCAGCCCGGCGAGACCATCGTCGACTGCGCCGGCGGCACCGGCGACATGGCCCGGCGGTTCGCCCGGCTGGCGCGGCGCGCTCAGCTGCGCCGGGGCGGGGCGGACGCACAGATCTTCGTGGTCGACTACAACGCCGAGATGATCGCCGCCGGCCGCGAGCGCGGCGGCCTGCCGGAGATCGCCTGGGCGGTCGGCGACGCCCAGCGCCTGCCGCTGCCGGACGCGACAGCCGACGCCTATGCGATCAGCTTCGGCATCCGCAACGTCACCGACATCCCGGTCGCGCTCAGGGAAGCGCGCCGGGTGCTGAAGCCCGGCGGACGGTTCCTGTGCCTGGAGTTCTCGCGCCCGGTCACCGAGGCCCTGCGCAAGGCCTATGACGCCTATTCCTTCGCGGTGATCCCGGAGATCGGGGCGCGGGTGGCGGGCGACCGCGACAGCTATCGGTACCTGGTGGAGAGCATCCGGCGGTTCCCCGACCAGCGGACTTTCGCGGCGATGATCGGCGAGGCGGGGTTCGGCCAGGTGGGCTGGACCAACTTCACCGCCGGGGTTGCGGCGCTGCACACCGGGCGGGCGATCTAGCGCCGCATGGCCTCGATGGGCGCCTATGTGCGGCTGTTGGGGGCCGGGTGGACGCTGGTCCTCAACGACGCCCTGCTGCCGCGCGAGCTGGACGGCTTCTATTCGCCGGGCGTGCGGACCCTGGCCAACGGCCTGCGCCTGTTCGCCTCGCGGCGGGACGGGCGGCCGGGCGAGCGGATGGCGCGCTCGCTGCAGGTTCTGGGGCCGGTGGCGATCAAGCTGGGGCAGCTGCTCTCGACCCGGGCCGACATCTTCGGCCGCACCTTCGCAGAGGACCTGGGTCACCTGAAAGACCGTCTGCCACCGTTCCCGATGGCGATCGCGCGGGCCGAGGTGGAGCGCGAGCTGGGCCAGCCGGTGGAGGCGATCTTCGCCGCGTTCGGCGAGCCGGTGGCCGCCGCCTCCCTGGCCCAGGCGCATGAGGCCATGCTGCTGGACGGCCGCCGCGTCGCGGTGAAGGTGCTGCGGCCCGGGATCGAGCGGCAGGTGGCGGCGGACTCCGCGGCCCTCGACCTGGCGGCGCGGCTGATCGAGCGCTGGGCGCCGCTGGCGCGCCGGCTGCAGCCGGTGCCGTTCGCGCAGACGGTGATCCGGGCGACCGAGCTGGAGCTGGACCTGCGGCTGGAGGCGGCCGGGGCCGACGAGCTCAGCGAGGTGATGGCCGCCGACGGCTACATGACCGCGCCCAAGGTGGTCTGGGACGGGGTCGGTAAGCGGGTGCTGACCATGGAGTGGTCGGCCGGGCTGCCGCTCTCCGACGCAGCGGCGCTGGAGCAGCCCGGCCTCGACCGCAAGGCCCTGGCCGACAACCTGACGCGGGCGTTCCTGGCCCAGGCTTTGGACCACGGGGTGTTCCACGCCGACCTGCACGAGGGGAACCTGTTCGTCTCGGCGCCGGCCCGGCTCCACGCGGTGGACTTCGGGATCATCGGGCGGCTGGGGGCCGGCGAGCGGCGCTACCTGGCGGAGATTCTCTGGGGCTTCCTGCGGCGCGACTATCCGCGGGTGGCCCAGGTGCACTTCGACGCCGGCTACGTGCCGGCCCATCACAGCGTCGCGGCCTTCGCCCAGGCGCTGCGGGCGGTGGGTGAGCCGGTGTTCGGGCGCAACGCCAATGCGGTGGCGATGAGCCGCGTGCTGACCCAGCTGTTTGAGATCACCGCCCTCTACGAGATGCGCCTGCGCCCTGAGTTGGTGCTGCTGCAGAAGACCATGGTCACCGTCGAGGGCGTCGCCCGCCGCATCGACCCGACCCACGACATCTGGACCGCCGCCGAACCGGTGGTCCGCCGCTGGATCGCCCGCGAACTGTCCCCGCTCAGCCGGGTGAAGCAGCTGGCCGGCGAGGCCGAGACGGCGCTCCGCAACATCGCCCGCATGACGGCGCCGCCGGCGACGCCGGAGCCGGTTCCCGCCCCAAGGAGCGGCCGCCTGCTGTGGTTCGCGCTCGGCGCCCTGGCGGCGGGCGGGGCGTTTTTTGCCGGCGCGCTGCTGCGGTAGCCATCTCCTTTCCCCCGCGACGCGAGCGGGAGCGGAGCGCTCTACGCCTCGTCGTCGCTGCCTTGCTTGCGGCGGGCGGTCTGGCGCTTGGCTTCGCGGGTCTTCTGTTCGTCCCAGTATGCGCGGCCGTCGTCGGGGTGGAACATGGTGCGCGGGGCGCCCTCCTTGGTCGCCACGGCGAATACATTGGCCTTGGGATCGTAGAACAGGGTGTCGCCGTTCTTGCGCGTCAGGGTCAGGGTGCCCTTCGGCGGATGCGCCACGAAGGTGTGGGCCTTGTGGACGAAGGCCTCGAGGCTGTCGGCGCCAAACGCCTCGCCGTTCTTCTTGAAGGCATATTCGGCGTTCTGCTGGGCCGAGTATTTGCGGCTGGCCGACCAGATCGGCGCGCCATCCACCTGCTTCACCGCCTCCTGGCGATGATCGACCTGAGACCCGCTGTCCGACGGCGAATACCGCGGCGCGTCGTCAGGCCTGCTGTTGCTGGCCATCTGCGTGCCGGCCGCCTGTTTCTGGGCCACCGCCGAGGGGCCATTGTCGCAGGCCGCCAGGGCCAGGGCCGCCGTGCCGCAAAGCGCGGCCAGCGCCGCGATCTTCCGTCCCGCCATTCTCATGTCTCCCATCCACACACTGCGTCTAGAACAAAGAATGAACATACCGGCGTGGGTTTGTCGAGTCCCTTGCGATGCACTAAATCGAAGCCCTCATTTGCGGGGGCCTCCAGCCTTGACCGAGAAGCGGGTTCTCCTGATCGTCGGCGGCGGGATCGCGGCCTACAAGGCCCTGGAGCTGACGCGGCTGCTGCGAAAGGCCGGGGTCGGCGTGCGGCCGATCCTGACCCGGGCGGGCGCGGAATTCGTCACCCCGCTCAGTCTGGCGGCGCTGGCCGAGGACGAGGTCTATTCCGAGCTGTTCAGCCTCACCGACGAGGCGGCGATGGGCCACATCCAGCTCAGCCGCTCGGCCGACCTGGTGGTGGTGTCGCCGGCGACGGCGGACCTGATGGCCAAGGCGGCGAACGGGCTGGCGGGGGACCTGGCGTCGACCACCTTGCTGGCCACCGACAAGCCGGTGCTGATGGCCCCGGCGATGAACGTGCGGATGTGGCAGCACCCGGCCACCCGGCGGAACTTGGCGCGGCTGAAGGCCGACGGCGTGCTGTTCGTCGGCCCGGACGAGGGGGCCATGGCCTGTGGCGAATATGGGCCGGGGCGGATGGCCGAGCCGGCGGCGATCTTCGAGGCGGTCATGGCGGCGCTGGGCGGCGGCGCGGCGCGGCCGCTGACAGGACGGCGCGCGGTGGTGACGGCGGGGCCGACCGTCGAGCCGATCGACCCGGTGCGGCTGCTCACCAACCGGTCGTCCGGCAAGCAGGGCTATGCGATCGCCTCGGCCCTGGCGGCCCTGGGGGCGGAGGTGACGCTGGTCAGCGGGCCCACCGCGCTGCCCGCGCCCGCCGGCGTGAACCGGGTCGACGTGGAGACGGCGCGGGAGATGCTGGCGGCCTGCGAGGCCGCGTTGCCCGCGGACATCGCCGTCTGCGTGGCGGCGGTGGCCGACTGGCGGCCGGAGAGCCTCGGCGCCAGCAAGATCAAGAAGGGTCCGGGCGGCCCGCCAGCCATCGGCCTGGTGGAGAACCCGGACATCCTGGCGACCCTGTCGAAGGCCAAGGCGCGGCCGAAGCTGGTGATCGGCTTCGCGGCGGAGACCGACGATGTCGAAGCCCATGCCGTCGCCAAGCTGGCCCGCAAGGGCTGCGACTGGATCGTCGCCAACGACGTCAGCGTCGACGGGACCATGGGCGGGGACGACAACGCCGTGGCGATAGTCTCGGCGGGGGGAATCGAGCGATGGAACCGCATGGCGAAGGGCGAGGTGGCCCGCAAGCTCGCCGCCCGCATCGCCGCCCAGTTCGCTTGAGGGAATTGCCGTGACCCCGATCGTCCCGATCGCCCGCCTGCCGCACGGCGCGGGGATCCCGCTTCCCGCCTATGAGACCGCCCAGGCCGCGGGGATGGACCTGCGCGCCGCCGTGCCGGAAGCCGAACCGCTGGTGTTGCGGCCGGGCGACCGCCATCCGGTGCCGACCGGCCTGGCCTTCGCCCTGCCGGAGGGCTTCGAGGGCCAGGTGCGGCCTCGCTCGGGGCTGGCGTTCAAGCACGGGGTCACCTGTCTCAATACGCCCGGCACCATCGACGCCGATTACCGCGGCGAGGTGAAGGTGATCCTGATCAACCATGGCTCGGAGGACTTCACTATCCGCCGGGGCGACCGCATCGCACAGCTGGTGATCGCCCCCGTGGCGCAGGCGCGCTGGGCCGAGGTGGCCAGCCTCGACGACACCGCGCGCGGCAGCGGCGGGTTCGGCTCGACAGGCGCGGCGTGACCTTTTCCCGCCCCTAAAGAGGAGGGATGGGCGGCGGCGCCCGGAACCCGTGGATGTTCTCGTCGATCGCCTGGGCGATGGCGAGGATGCGGCTGTCGCCGCCCAGCGGGCCGATGAGCTGGGCGCCGACCGGCAGGCCCGATGCCGTCAGCCCGGCCGGAACGGCCGTCGTGGGCAGGTGCAGGGCGGTGGCCAGGCTGATCCAGGTGATCAGGGAATTATAGGGCAGCGTCTTGCCGTCCGAGGTCGTGAGACTGCGGCGCGTGAAGGCCCGCCGGTCGTGCGGGAAGGCCGGCACGGGGGTGATCGGCGCCAGGATCGCATGCCAGCGGTCGAACTGGCCGGAGATCTCGTGGCGCAGGCGGGCGCGGACGGCGTTGGCGGCCATCCACTCGCGGTGGCGGGCCGTGTAGGCCAGGGTCATGGCCGCGGTCGACAGCGGGCCGGCGCCGCGGGCCATGGCGAGCCGGGCGAAGGGGCGCATCAGCTCCATGCCGCGCAACATCCGGGGCGGCATGTCCTCGCCCAGCACCGCGCCCAGCAGGGTCTGGTAGCTACCGAGCAGGACGCGCATGTCGACCGGACTGGCGATCGGCTCGACCTCGGCGCCGGCGGCGCGCAGGTCATCGGCCAGGGACTCCAGGACCGCGCGGACCTCGGGGTCGACCGGGCAGAGAGGATCGTCGAGCCACAGGCCGATGCGGGCCTGATGCAGGTCGGCGGGCGGCGCCTTGGGGGCCAGGGAGCCGTTCTCGATCACCGAAAGCAACAGGCGCAGGTCGCGGGCCGAGCGGGCCATGGGGCCCACCACGTTCAAGTCGCGTTCGGTGTGGGAATCGGGGCTCGGCGGCACATGGCCGCGCTGGGAGACCAGGCCCCAGGTGGGTTTGTGGGAAAACACGCCGCAGAAGCCGGCCGGGACGCGCAGGGATCCCCCGATGTCGGAGCCGATCTCCAGCGGGGTGACGTGGGCGGCGAGGGCGGCGGCCGCCCCGCCCGAGGACCCGCCCGGGGTGCGGGTCGGGTCCCAGGGGTTGCTGGTGGCGCCATAGAGGCCGTTCACGCTCTGCCAGTCGGCGGCCAGCACGGGAACATTGGTCTTGCCCCAGATGACCGCGCCGGCGCGGCGGGCGTGGGCGACGGCCGCGGCGTCGCCGGTCATCCGGCGTCGATATTCGGCCAGCCCTGACGAGGCCGCCATGCCGGCCACGTCGAAGGTGTCCTTGATGGTCATCGGCAGGCCGGTCAGCGGTCCGGCCTCGCCCCGGGCGCGGGCGTCGTCGGCGCCGAAGGCCCGCTCCAGGGCACGTTCGGGATCGGCCGCGATCACCGCGTTCAGCGTGGCGTGGGTCTCAGCGTGGCGGGCGAGGGACGCCTTCAGCAGTTCGACCGCCGACACCCGCTTACTGGCGAGCGCGGCGAGCTGGGCGGTGGCGTCCTGGTCGAGGATCTCGTTCACGATATAGACCGCTCATCCCGGCGAAGGCCGGGACCCAGATCGCGAAGCGCCGAGGTGCGCCGGATCGCCTCCGAGCCTGTCGAAACCACCGCTGAGCCTTTCCATCTGGGTCCCGGCCTTCGCCGGGATGAGCGGATTGAGAGAACCGACCCTGGACCTATTTGAAGCCCAGCACGTCCTGCATGTCGTACTCGCCCGGCAGCCGGCCGGCGACCCAGCGGGCGGCATGGACGGCGCCGCGGGCGAACAGGCTGCGGTCGCGGGCGGAGTGGGACAGGGTCAGAATCTCCGCCTCGCCAGCGAAGATGACGCTGTGCTCGCCGACGATACCGCCCCCGCGCAGCGACGCGAAGCCGATCTCGCCGCGGGGTCGGGGGCCGGTGATGCCGTCGCGACCGCGCTTCGCCGCCTTCGACAGGTCGACCCCTCGGCCGGCGGCGGCCGCCTCGCCCAGCATCAGGGCGGTGCCGGAGGGCGCGTCGACCTTGCGGTTGTGGTGCGCCTCGGTGATCTCGATGTCGAAAACCTCGGGCGGCAGGGCGCGCGCCGCCTGGGCCACGAGGCCCATCAGGATGTTGACGCCCAGCGAGAAGTTGCCGGTCCGCACCACAGGCACTCGCGTGGCGGCCTGGGCGATGCGGCGAAGGTGGTCCGGCGACAGGCCTGTTGACCCGATCACCAGCGCCACGCCCTTGCCGGCCGCCTGGGCGGCTAGAGCGGCCGAGGCGTCGCCGTTCGTGAAGTCGATGACCACGTCGGCCGCCGCCAGCGCGTCGCCGACGGAGACTAGTCCCTCGCCCGTCGCATCGGGCCGGTCGAAGCGGGCGGCAAGGCGCAGGTCCGGGTCGTCCTCGACCAGGGCGGACAGCGCCTGGCCCATGCGGCCCAGCGCCCCGGCGATGGCGATCCTGATCGGGGCGGGCACGGTGGCTTCTCCGGCTGGCGAGGGCCTTTAACTCCCGCGAGCCGGAGGCCGGGTCAATGGCGCCGAGGCGCGCCCACGGATGTCTCGGGTCTGAACAAGATCGTGGAGGCTGGTGGTCCGATCAGGCCGCCTGCTCCTCCAGCCCCATCATCCGGCGCATGGCGGTCTTCTGCACCGAGGGCCGCTCGGCCATGCGGTCGAGCCAGGCCAGGAGGGGGGAGCCGGCGATCAGTTCGGCGCCTTCGGGCGAGGCCGGCACGAAGTCGAGGTGGGCGACCGCGGCCAGGTCCGCCAGCGAGACCTGGTGGCCGGCGAAGTAGCGGTTGGATCCCAGGATGTCCTCCAGGGCCCGCAGGCAGGTCCGGGCCTGCGGGATGGCCACCTTCACGGCGTCCTCGTTGACCGGCATGCCGAAGATCGGCGCGACGATGCGGTTGAAGCCGATGCCGGCGCTCAGCGAAGGCATGACGTAGCAGTCGACGATGTTCATCACCTGGCTCATCCGCGCCATCGCCTTGGGATCGGCGGGCGTGAGCGCCGGGCCGTCGAAGGCCGCGTCGATGTAGCGAAGGATGGCCTGGACCTCATAGAGCTGGAAGCCGTCATGCTCGATGGCCGGGATGCGGCCGAAAGGCTGGCGCGCCAGATAATCCGGTCCCTTGTTGTCGCCGAAGTTCATCGCGCGAAGGTCCCAGGGGACGCCCTTTTCCTCGCAGGCGAGTAGCACTTTGCGGACATAGGGGCTGCCCGGCACGCCGTGGATCACGATGGTCATTGAAGCCTCCTTCTGGGCGCTCGGCCCGGTTCAGATGGGATGTCAGCCCTCGGTCGCCGCGATGAAGCCGGCCAGGATCAGGCCCCAGCCGCCGTCCATCATCGCGCGGGCCTGATCGCCGCCCTCGCCCAGGTTCTCGAGCCCGCGGTGTTCGAACTCGACCCCGGTCAGGCCGCCGCCCAGGTCGGTGAAGCGGACCTCGACCTCGGTGTGGACGGAGAGGTCGGGCTTGAACTGGCCGTTGATCCGCCAGGACAGCACCACCCGCTCGGGCGGCTCCCAGGCCAGCACCTCGCCCCACAGATCCTCGACCCCGGCCTCGGAGACGCCGTACCAGCGTCCGCCTTCGCGGGGTTCGATCAGCGCCTGCTTCAGGGGCGTCTCGCCCACGGTATGGGTCTTGGGCCACCAGCGGTCGATGCCGTCGGTGAAGACCCTGAAAGCCGTCTCGCGGCTGGCCCTGACCTGCAGCGATTTCTTCACCGCGGCGGGTTGGATGGTGCGGGTGGTCACTCGGGGGGCTCCTCTTCGTCGTTGTCGCGTTCGACCTCGGCCGCGAAGGCGGCCAGGGCGACGTCCCAGAACCGGTCGAGCCAGGCTCGCATCTGGCCCAGGCCCTGCGGGTCGATCTGGTAGACGCGGCGTGCGCCGTCCGGCCGATCGCTCACCAGGCCCGCCGCCTTCAGCACCTTCAGATGCTGGCTGACCGCCGGCCGGCTGACCGGCAGCCCTGCCGCCAGCTCGCCTACGGCCCGGGGACCTTCACCCAGCCGCTCGAACACCTGGCGGCGGGTGGGGTCGGCGAGGGCGGCGAAGGCGCCTTGGGTTCTGGCCATTGCGTTAGTCATCACTTACCGTAAGTCTACACTTACGATCTCGTCAATCACATATCGCAAACGGGTCGACGGTTCTGCTCGGGGTCTGCTGACGGGCCTAGGGAATCAAAAAGGGCGGCCCGCGGGCCGCCCTTTCCATGCGCGGTCTGGCTTAACGGCCGCTACTTCTTCTTCAGCATCGTCTTGATCTCGGCCTGGGTGGCATTGACCGTGGCCGCGCCGCCGGCGACCGCGAGGCTGGTCGTATCCACCGCGAAGCTGTCCGCGCCCATCTTGATGGTGGCCGTGCGCTTGCCGTCGGCGCCGGTCCTGACGTCGGTGATCGAGCCGATCATCGCGCCGCTGTTGTCCTTCACCGACATGCCGGTGGTGACGCTGACATTGGAGCCCGAGGCCTCGGCGCTGGCCGCGCCCGCCGGCGGCGCGGCATCGGTCGTGGTGGTGGGCGGCGTGGCGTCCGCGCTGGCCGGTGGCGGCGTCACGGCGGTGGACGGCGCCTTGGTCTGGGCCAGGGCCGGGGTTGCGGCGAGGGCGAGCGCCACCGCGGCATAGGCTATGCGTTTGTCGATCGGCATAGTTGAGTTTCCCATCTGCGCGCCCCGCACCCGTCAGCCCTCAACCTGTGGGCGCCGTGGAATGTTCCCTCGGCCATGTTCCGCCCCTGAGGCGTTGTCCGCATTGACGCACGCCTATAGGCTGGCCGCTCCAACGAAATCGAAGGCCCACGGGGACGGGGCGGGGGACGCATGGACCAGGTCGAGAAACGCACCTTCACTGACGAGGAGGCGCTGGACTTCCACCGCTATCCGACGCCCGGGAAGATCGCCATCCAGGCCACCAAGCCGATGTCGACCCAACGGGACCTGAGCCTGGCCTATTCGCCGGGCGTGGCCGTGCCGGTGCTGGCGATCGCCAAGGACCCGGAGCTCGCCTACGAATATACCGCCAAGGGCAATCTGGTGGCGGTCATCACCAACGGCACCGCGATCCTGGGCCTGGGCAATCTGGGCCCGCTGGCCTCCAAGCCGGTGATGGAAGGCAAGGGGGTGCTGTTCAAGCGCTTCGCCGACGTCGACGCCATCGACGTGGAGCTGGATTCCACCGACCCGGACGAGATCATCACCGTGGTGCGGTCGATCGGCATCACCTACGGCGGCATCAATCTCGAGGACATCAAGAGCCCCGACTGCTTCCGCATCGAGACCGAGCTGCAGGAACTGCTCGACATCCCGGTGTTTCACGACGACCAGCACGGCACGGCGATCATCTGCTCGGCCGGCCTGATCAACGCCTGCGAGATCACCGGACGGAAGATTTCCGAGGTGAAAGTGGTCCTGAACGGCCCCGGCGCGGCCGGCATCGCCACGCTCGGCCTGATGAAGGCCATGGGTGTGAAGCATGAGAACGTCACGGCGGTCGATCGCAACGGCGTCCTCTACCGCGGCCGCACAGAGGGGATGAACCAGTGGAAGTCGGCCCACGCCATCGACACCGACAAGCGCACCCTGGCCGATGCGCTGCAGGGCGCGGACGTGTTCATCGGCGTCAGCGCCAAGGGCGCGCTGACGCCGGAACTGATCAAGACCATGGCGCCGCGGCCGATCATCTTCGCCATGGCCAATCCTGACCCGGAGATCCTGCCGGAAGAGGTCTATGCGGTGCGGCCCGACGCCATCGTGGCCACCGGGCGCAGCGACTACCCGAACCAGGTCAACAACGTGCTGGCCTTCCCCTATCTGTTCCGCGGCGCGCTCGACGTGCGGGCCCGGCGGATCAACATGGAAATGAAGATCGCCTGCGCCAACGCGCTGGCGATGCTGGCCCGCGAGGACGTGCCGGACGAGGTGGCCGCCGCCTATGGCGGGACGCAGCTGAAGTTCGGACCGGAATACATCATCCCGACCCCGTTCGATCCGCGGCTGCTGTCCTACATTCCGCCGTTCATCGCCCAGGCGGCCATGGACACCGGCGTGGCCCGCAAGCCGATCGCCGACATGGACGCCTACAAGGCGCGCCTGGCCCAGCGGATGGACCCGACGGCGGCCTTCTCGCAGAAGCTGCAGGGCGCGGTGCTGTCGGCCAGGAAGAAGAAGATCGTCTTCGCCGAGGGCGAGGAACAGGCGGTCATCCGCGCCGCCTACGCCTTCCAGACCCAGGGACTGGGCCAGGCGGTGCTGGTCGGCCGCGAGGACCTGGTCCACGAGAACATGATCGCCGCCGGCGTCGATCCCAAGGAAGCCGGCATCGAGATCCTCAACGCCCGCGTCTCGCACTGGAACGAGGCGGCGGTCGACCACCTCTACGGCCGCCTGCAGCGCGAAGGCTTCCTGCGCCGCGATGTCCAGCGGCTCATCAACCAGGACCGCAACGCCTTCGCCGCCGCCATGGTGGCCCTGGGCCACGCCGACGGCATGGTCACCGGCGTCACCCGCAACTTCGACCAGGTGCTGGAAGAGGTGCTGAACGTCATCGACCCGGCGCCCGACGGCCGGATCATCGGCATGAGCGTGGTGATGGCCAAGGGGCGGACCCTGTTCATCGCCGACACCAACGTCACCGAGATGCCGGTGGCCGAGGAACTGGTGGAGATCGGCATCGAGGCGGCCCGGGCGGTCAAGACCCTGGGCTACACGCCGCGGGTGGCGTTCATGAGCTACTCCACCTTCGGCAATCCGATGGGCGAGCGCTCGGCCCGGGTGCGCGACGCGGTCGCCATGCTGGACGAGATGGAGGGCATCGACTTCGAGTATGAGGGCGAGATGCCGCCGGAACTGGCGCTCGACCCGGACAGTCGCGGCGCCTATCCGTTCATGCGGCTCAGCGGCCCGGCCAACGTGCTGATCATGCCCGCCATCCACTCGGCGGCGATCTCGACCCAGCTGATCAAGTGCCTGGGCGACGCCGAGGTGATCGGCCCGATCCTGGTGGGCCTGGACAAGCCGGTGCAGATCTGCCCGCTGGGCTCGAACGTCTCGCGCATACTGCAGATGGCCACCATCTGCGCCTACGACCGGCCGCTGGTGGACTGAACACCTGGCGGCTGCGCGGCTTCCGGGACGACGCCGCCTTTGGTATGAGGCGCGCCCCTCGGGAGCGGGCGCATGTACAGCCTTGGCATCGACTTCGGGACCACCAACACAGTCCTCAGCCTAGCCGAGGCCAGCGGGCCGGCGCGCTTGGTGCGCTTTCCGGCGCCGGAGGGCGAGCTGTTCGCGTTCCGCAGCTGCCTGTCGTTCTTCGCCCCGGCCGAGCGACCCTCGGACCGGACCGTTGCCGCCGGACCCTGGGCGATCGAGGCCTACGTGGAGGACCCGGCCGAGACCCGGTTCATCCAGTCGTTCAAGAGCTTCGCCGCCCAGGAGAGCTTCAGCGAGACCCAGATCCTCGGGCGCCGCTACCGGTTCGAGGACCTGCTCTCCACCTTCCTGCTGAAGGTCCGCGACTATGCCGGCGAGGCGCTGGGCGGCCTGCCGGAACGGGTGATCGTGGGCCGGCCGGTGACCTTCGCCGGCGGGTCGCCGAAGGAGAGCCTGGCGCTGGAGCGCTACGAGATCGCCTTCAAGCGGATGGGGGTGAAGGAGGTGCTCTACGCCTACGAACCGGTGGGCGCGGCGTTCTTCTTTGCGAGGGAACTCGACCACGACGCCACCGTCCTGGTGGGTGATTTCGGCGGCGGCACCTCGGACTTCTCGATCATCCGCTTCGAGCGGCATGCGGGCGAGGTGCGGGCGATCCCCCTGGGCCGGTCAGGGGTCGGCGTGGCGGGCGACGCCTTCGACTACCGGATCATCGACAACCTGGTCTCGCCGCAACTGGGCAAGGGGTCGGACTACACCTCGTTCGGCAAGGTGCTGCCGGTGCCCAATCGCTACTACGCCGCCTTCGCGCGTTGGGATCAGCTGGCGCTGATGCGCGCCGGCCGCGACATGCGCGAGATCCGCCGGCTGGTGCGCGACGCCGTCGAGCCGGAGAAGATCGGACGGCTGGTGGAGACTCTGGACGAGAACTACGGCTACCAACTCTACCGCGCGGTATCGCGGCTGAAGGAGGCGCTGTCGGCGGGGGAGGCGGCCGAGTTCCGCTTCGAGGCGGGGTCGATTGCGATCGTCCACGACGTGCCGCGGGCGCGCTTCGAAGGCTGGATCGCTCCGGAGCTGGCGCAGATCGAGGCGGCGGTGGACCGCGCCCTGGCCGACGCCAACCTGCCGGCCGAGCGTATCGACCGGGTGTTCCTCACCGGCGGCTCGTCCCTGGTCCCGGCCGTCCGGGCGATCTTCCACCGGCGGTTCGACAGCGGGCGGATCGAGACGGGGGCGGAACTTGAGTCGATCGCCGCGGGCCTGGCGCTGATGGGCCGCGAGCGGGATTTGTCGCGGTGGACGACGGGGGCCCCTTCCCTCCCTTATGCCAACCGCCCTTAATCTGCACGGCAGATGGCCCATTGTCGTGATCCGAGGGATTGGATGCGATCTGGTTCGGCGATGAGGCGGTTCCAGGCGTCGCAGACGGCGTCGAGGATGGCGTCGTAGTCGGCGAAGACGTGGTTGG
>NZ_JANXWD010000134.1 GCF_025351295.1 Phenylobacterium sp. | reverse complement strand
CGCCTGACCGCGATCCTGCGGCATGGCCACCCAAGGCTCCCCAGCCAGGCCATGACCCCGAAGACAACCATAGACCACGGTCAGACACGCCAAGAACCACACCACACCATGAAATCAATTAGACAACAGTTTACTTAATTGACCGCTGCGCGAATTCCAGACCAAGGCATTGGATCAATTCAGTAAACTGTCACCGAAACCGAGGCTTGGCCTGGGCGGCCAATCTGAGCTCCGTCATAATTAGACGTTGCTGCGTTCGCCTATCGGCGCCCAAGTTACCTGGGCAGGGGGAAAATATGAAAATCGCAGGACTTTTCGCGGGCGCCGTGCTGGCCGCCACGGCCGCCGCCGCGCCCGCCTGGGCGGATATATTTATCGACTTTCATGATGCGCCGGACAGCTTGTTCGTTCCGCCGGACGAGGCGTTCATCGGCTCATATTACGAGGGCGTCCAAACCGTTCCGTCTCTCCCGGCGGGTCCTGACCTGGGGGTCCGCTTTAACGGTTTTGAGGAGGTGACGGTCAGCGTCGGTTCGACGTTGACGCACACCGCCTACACCGGCCTCGACATCTTCCCCGAGGGTGTGCCGTTTATCGTCATCAAGGGCGCCTTCAAGCACGTGTCCTTCGATTACGCCGGTAACGGCACCTTTGACGCCAGGGTCGGTGTCCCCGTTGACGGCCATCCGTTCGGCTATTTCGGCATCCTGTCCAAACCTACCGCCCTGGACACCCTCAACACGATCTCCTTTGACGTGACCGGCGTTGGGCAAGAGCTGGATCTGTATTTTAACCGCGATGCGCGGCATCCTTATCTGTTCCTAACGAACCTGTCGTTGACGAGCGCCGACAGTCCCACCGACAGCGTGCCGGAGCCGGCGACCTGGGCGCTGATGATCGGCGGCTTCGGGCTGGCTGGCGGCGCGCTTCGCCACCGTCGGGGTGGGCCGGCGTTGGGGTTTCGGTGACAGTTTACTTAATTGATCCAATGCCTTGGTCTTGAATTCGTGCAGGGATCTAATTATTACTAATTATTACGGTGACAGTGCATTAAGCTCGACGCCGGCCCTGGCCCCGGCCACAAACAACCCTGACGGTCCAGTTTGATGCACTGTCACCGTAATTCCGCGTAATTCGCCAAGGCTGTTCCGCATCACACGAGGTGGGAGGGAGAGGTGCGCGCATAGCCGTCTCCACACCCTGACGGAGATCAACAGCCAGCCGTGGCCGCAAGACTGTGGGGCCCGGATCGACGCAGCCTTTGCCGCAAGCTGGCCTCATGGCTTCTAGGTGGACTCGAAGCGCAAATGGGCGCGGCGATTGACGAGCAGGTCCCGTCCCGGGCGGCCTGCCCGGGCCTCAGCGCGACCCTGCGTCGAGGCCCTTCAAGTAGTTCACGACGTCGGCCCGCTGGGCGCTCTTGGCGACATAGAATGGGTGCGGCGCGGTCGGCCCGCGGCGCGGGTCGAACAGCGCATCGAGGCTGGGCACGGAGTTGTCGTGCAGGAACACCGGCTTGCGGGCCAGGTCGAGCAGCAGCGGCATGGCGACACCGCGCTTCTCGCCCCGAACGCTGGCGTTCACGACGGCCCATTTGTCATCGAAGACGCCGGGGCTGTTGAGGACCGGGTTCAGCGGCGGCTCACGTTGGGCGAGCACCATCGGCGCGTCGCCGGGCCAGATCTGCTTCATGGGATGCAGCGTGGTCGGGACCGGGCGGCCCTGGTCGGTATTGTGGCAGCCGGCGCAACCCGAGGCCTGGAACACCATCTTCCCGCGCATGGCCGATGGCCGGTCGACGACGGCGCCGCGCGGCGCCTGGAGGCCGGCGAGATAAGCATTCATGGCGAGGAGCTTGCGGTTGTCGACCCGCACCCCGACCGGGGTCGCCAACTCGCCCGGCTTTCCCGTGCTCGTCGTCTTGACATAGGGGTAGCCGGTGACGCCGGTGGCGGCCAGAACCTTGACGTAGCCGTCGATCATTTCGTCGCCGGCGGGACCCGCCAGCTTGTGAACGAAGGCCCGTCCGCCCGGCGTGGTCAGCATGGTCTGGTCGAAGAGGCTGGTGAACACCAGGTTCGAGAAGTCGTCGATCTTAGTGAAGGTGCCTTCGCTGCCATAGGGTGCGGCCAAGTCCTGGCGGAACAGCGGGGTGTTGTGCATCGGATCGCCGTTGCCGTCGAAGCTGTCGTCGAACATGCCGACGGGGTAGTATTTCGGGTTGCTGAAATAGGCGTCGAACTCGGCTTCGGTCGACGAGGGCGTCAGGCCGGTTGGCGCGCCCCCCAGGGTCTTGCCCTTGTTGGCCACAAGCGTGAGCTGCGACACCGTGTAAAGCGCCCGGGTGTTGGCGGCGGTGGCGAAGATCATTCCGAGGTTCAGGTCGTGATTGGCCAGGCCGTCGATGCGATGGCCGATGGAGCCACCCTTGGGTGACTTGAACACCGAGGCGTCGCTCATCGAGTGGCAGAGCGCGCAAGACGTCCCGACCTTGTCGCCCTTCGCCGACATGCCCATCACCGCATTGGCCATGACCAGCTTCGGCGTGAGCGAGGCGTCGTTCAGAACGCTGGAGCTACGGCCTGTCGGATCGTCCTTGAGTTCGCGGGCAAGGCGCTGGCGGACATCGGACGGCACAGCGTCGACATCGACCTGCAGCCCCAGTTCAAGGGCCTGCATCGGGGTCACCCTGGCCGCGGCGATCCCGGCGGGCAGGCGCACGGCGTCGGTCCAGAATCCCTCGTTCCCGAACGTCTCGAAGCGGAAGACATCGCGGCCCAGGGCGGCGTCGCCCGACAGATCCTGAGGCATCTTCGGCCCTTGATCCGCGGCACGGTTGCTCGCCTGTGGCTGCGATATGGCGCGCGAGCCGACCATGCCGACAGTCGCGAACGCGGCGATCCCTGCGATGGCGAGACTCGCTGTGCGGAAGAGGTGGCGTCGCGGCATGGGGCGTCCCCTAGGGGCCGCGCTTCGCCGGACAACTTTCGGCGCGCAGAACCCTATGCCTGACGCAACACCGTGCTACGCGATCGGTTCATCGACAGTCGGGAACTTGGCGACTTTGTGAGACCGTGGCGAAAATTCTGCAGCTGGCTATGCAGTACAACCCCAGCCGCCTTGAAACGTCGGCATGCCCCCCAAGGTACGCTTGCGGCGACTACATCGAGCGGCTCCTCGCCGCCCGCATCCAGCCCTCGATGAGCCGGGCGGGATGTCCCTATGACAAGGCCATGGCCGAGAGCTTCACGAAGACCCTGAAGACCGAAGAGGTCGACGCCAGCCACTACCGCGACCTGGCCCACGCCACCTCGGCCATCGGCGGCTTCATCGACGCGGTCTACAACACCGAGCGTCTGCACTCGGCCCTCGACTACCTCTGACCCATCGAGTTTGAAAACCTGCCCAACCCA
>NZ_JANXWD010000131.1 GCF_025351295.1 Phenylobacterium sp. | reverse complement strand
GAATCTGGCTGCAACGGCTAGGCCGAGGAGCCGATCGAGCGCTGGTAAAGTGAGGCTTGTGGGCCTCCACTCGCCCCGTTCCCAGCGCCTCCACGTCCCCTGATCGACGCCGACCAGCGCAGCTGCCTTCCTGATTTCGATACCACGACGGCGACGCTCTGCCAGCAGCGCCTGCGCGAGCGTGTCGGACAAGGGCCAGGGCTCGTAGCCGAGATAGCCGATGATTGCGGGATAGGCGCTGACGACCGGCGGCCGCTCGTCGCGCTCCCACCACATGAGCGTCTTGGGGGCCACGCCGAGCAGCTGCGCCGCCTCGGACTGCTGCAGACCAAGCTCTCGACGTTTGCGCCGTAGGTGGGCCCCCAAGCTGTCCCCCTCATCCTGTGCGAGATCGGGCCGCGTGGCCTTCAAGACGAGCCGAACACCGGGCGGCAAAAAGGCACCGCACCCATGCCGCTGCGGCCACGGTGGCGCGGGCCGCGGCGCCTGTGGCCGCGCGCCGCGCTGCCAGACCGACTACCAGGGGCGCATCTCCGGCCCGTTGATGGACCGCATCGACCTTCAGGTCGATGTCCCGCCGGTCACCGCCGCCGACCTGGCGCTGCCGGCGCCCAGCGAGGGGACCGCCGAGGCCGCCGCCCGCGTCGCCGCCGCCCGCCGCCTGCAGGCCGACCGCGCCGCAAAGGCCATGAGCGCCGCCGCCCTGGCCGCCGCCCCCCTGGCCACCGCCCGCTTGAACGCCGCTCCGCTGAACGCACAGGCCGAGGGCGACTGGCTGGAGACCATCGTCGAGCTCGATCCGTCGGCCCGCGCCCTGCTGGCCCGCGCCGCCGAGGCCGGCGGCCTCACCGCCCGCGGCTGGACCCGCACACTGCGCCTGGCCCGCACCATCGCCGACCTGGAGGGCGGCGGCCCGGTGCGCCGCGTCCACGTCGCCGAAGCCCTGATCTACCGCCGCGTCGCCCCTGGGACCTCCATGGGGGCCTACCCGCTCAGCGTCTAGCGCCGAGCCCCGCCCTCACGGCTCCAGTTCGACGTCGCGCGGGCTCCGGGCGGTCCAGGAGCCGTAGCCGATGGCCAACAGCACCAGGTAGCTCCAGACGATCTCGGCGGTCAGGTAGGCCCAGCCGCTGATGCCGGTGTCCAGCGCGCGTCCGAGGTGGGTGATGATCGCCAGCAGCTGGAAACCCGCGGCGAACATCGGCCAGTAGCGTCGACTTCGCAGCGCCAGCCAGACGTAGAGCCCGAGCAGGCCGAGATCGATGGCCAGCACGCCCCACTGGATGTCTTCGCTCCGCGGCTTGAACGCGACGCGCGAGAGCGCCCAGGCCGCCAGGAAGCCGCCGGCCGCCAGGCGCTCGTCGTCCTGCCCGCGCAAGACCGCGAGCAGGCAAACGCCCATCAGCGCGGTCGGCCAGACCCAGATTGGCAGTTGATAGGCAGACAAGGCGACGGCCCCCGGGGTTCCCGAGGGCCGCACTGTGACAGACGCCATCGTTCGTTGGAACGGCCGCGCTTACGAGGCGATCCGCAGCGCCCGCATGCGCACCCGCTCGGTCTCCATGCCCTGCGGCGGCGGCTTCTCGCCGGCGTCGCCGGCCATCCGCACGGCGCCCAGGCCGATCTGGGCCTGCACGATGCTGAGTTCCTTGTGGGTCTCGACGATGGCCCGACGGGCCTCCGCGAGCGCCATGATGGCCTGGCTGGCGCGTTCCAGGGCGTCCTGGCCGATCAGAGCCGAAGCCCCCGCCTGTCGGCGCAGCAATGGCATCACACCTGTGAGGTGGGCGGTTTTGGTCAGGGCCACGTCGATCGCAGCCTCCGCTTCGAAAAGTGCGCCAGCGACCTGCTCGGCCACCATCCGGCGTTCTTTGAGCATGAGCTATCTCCAGGCGCGGCGTGGGTCCGCCGCGCGTTAAGGTTCAGCGATCAAGGTTTCTCGACCGTTCAGGCTTTTAGGAAATTCGCCGCCAGGTCATTGAGCTCGTGGAGCCCGGCCAACATGCCCGTGAATGCGAGCGCGGTGACGACGGCGATCACGACGATCGCCCCCAACCTGGCTGCGGGGCTTAGGTCATTTCGGCGGAGCCAAGTTCGGCTTCGCCCTTGAAGTTCTCGTCCAGGAGAACCCAGGTCAGGCAGAGGATCTCGCGAAGCACCATCTCGGCCGGCTTGAACGGCGCCAGCTTCCGGGTGGCCGACACGAGGTGCCGGGCCATGTCCGCCTGCGCCGGCGTAGCTGACAAATCGACCAGCTGCCGCTCGAGCTGCGTCCAGGAGAAGCTCGGGAGAAGTTCCTCCCGCTTCGCCAACGCCGGCCACCGGGTCTCGAAGTCGTCGATCTCCCGGCGTAGGCGCAGCGCCTTGCCGATCACCGCCCTGTTCTCGAAGTTCGGCCAGTCGCCCATCGGGGTCCCCCTGTGTTGCCGGCTCATCGAGCCCGCAATCGGAGGCGGTGTCTGTCCTGATCGTGTCCTGTCCTGATGCGATCAGGACAGGCATTCCATCCACGGCCCGCAGCAGCTTGGCCGCCTGGAAACGGTCGCCGACGCCCAGCTTCTTGCGCGCGCGGTCGCAATAGGTGTCGACGGAGGTCTTGGACATGCCAAGCTCGCGGGCGATCTGTTTGGAGCTGAAATGCTGGTCGACCAGACGCAGGCACTCACGCTCGCGTTGTGTCAAAAGGTCGATAGCGGTCATTACGCCCTCGAAGCGCACCACGATCCTGGCTCGCTAGTAAACGGCGCCTTTGGCCCCGCGTCTACTTTGCCGAGCACATTTGCGCTCGGAAGCCCCTGCGGCGCGTTGATTTGTAGCATGGGCGGCCGGCGTTTGACTGCCCGTTAAGCCGTTGGCGCTTAAGCCTCCATTGCCATGCGCAGACCCGCCCGCCCCCTTTCCGAGCGCCGCCCCAACCGCGCCCGGATCAGCGCCGAACAGCTGGCCTCGCTCAGTCATGAGTTCCGCACGCCCCTGAACGGGGTGCTGGGCATGGCCCGCCTGCTGGAGGGCACCCGTCTCACCGCCGAGCAGAAGACCTATGTCGCGGCGCTGCACGACAGCGGCCAGCACCTGCTGACCCTGGTCAACGACGTCCTCGACTTCGCCAAGCTGGGCGCCGGCGGCGTCGAGCTGCATCCGGCGGCCATGGAGGTCGAGAGCCTGCTGCGCGCGGTCTGCGAACTGTTGTCGCCGCGGGCCCGGGAAAAGGGCCTCGAGATCGCCTGGGCGGCGCCGGCCCAGCCGGTGTTCGTGCTGGCCGACGAGGGCCGCCTGCGCCAGATCCTGCTCAACTTCGCCGGCAACGCGGTCAAGTTCACGGAGACCGGCGGGGTCCTGATCGCCGCCGAGGTGCCCGCGCCCGGCCGCCTGCGTATCACCGTGGAAGACACCGGGCCAGGTGTCTCCAGTTCCGACCGCGACCGCATCTTCGAGGCCTTCGCCCAGGCCGACGCCGCCCATGCCGACCTGGGGGGCGCCGGCCTCGGGCTGGCCATCGCGCGGCGCCTGGCCCGCGCCATGGGCGGTGAGGTTGGGGTCGATTCAGCGAAGGGAGGCGGCGCCTGCTTCTGGTTCGAGGCCGCGATCGCCGCCTTGCCGGGGACCGCCACGGTCCCTTCGCTGGAGGGCCAGACCGTCGGCGTCGCCTCGCCCAACCCGGTCGTCCGCGACGCCGCGCGCCGCCAGATCGAGGCCTGCGGCGGGATCGCCAAGGTCGCCTCGGCCCTGCCCGAAGCCATCGCCCGCACCCGGCCCGGCGACGTGATCCTGGTGGACGCCAGCCTGGCGGGCGGCGGCGGAAGCCTGCGCCCGCCGCTGCAGCGGCCGGCCATCATCCTGCTGGCTCCTGACGAGCGCGCCGCCATCGCCCGCTACCGCCGCGCGGGCTTCACGGGTTACCTGATCAAGCCGCTGCGCCGCGCCTCGGTGGCCGAGCGGGTGCTGATCGCCGCCGGCGCGGTCGCCACCGCCGCGCCCCCGCCGCGCGAGGACGAGCGCATCGCCGCCGCCGCCGCGCCGGGCGCGCGGATCCTGCTCGTCGAGGACAACCCGATCAACGCCCTGCTGGCCCGCGCCCTGTTGAGCCGCGAAGGCTGTGAGGTCGAGCACGCGGTGGGCGGCGAGGAGGCCCTGGCCGCCTGCGAAGTCGGCCAGTACGACCTGATCCTCATGGACATGCGGATGCCGGGCCTCTCCGGCGAGGCGACCGCGCGACGCCTGCGGGCCGTCCGCGTCGAGACCCCGATCGTCGCCCTGACCGCCAACGCCTTCGAGGACGACCGCCGCGCCTGCCTGGCCGCCGGCATGGACGACTTCCTGGTCAAGCCGCTGTCCCCGGACGCCCTGCGCGGCATGCTCACCCGCTGGACCCAGCCCGGCTGGACGAAGCGGGCGGTGCGCGCCAAGGTCGGCTGATCGGCGGGGCCCCCGCCCCCGCTTCAGAGGCCGGCATGACCCAACAGGCCCCGGCGCCCGCCCGCCGCAAGCGCAGCGCCATGGACGTGGTGCGTTCGCTCGGCCAACCCAAGGTGGCGGTCATGCTGGCGCTGGGCTTCGCCTCGGGCCTGCCGTTCCTGCTCACCCAGAACACGCTCGGCTACTGGCTGCGCGACGAGGGTGCGAGCCTCAAGGTCATCGGCTTCATCTCCTGGGTGGGACTGGCCTATGTGCTGAAGCCGTTTTGGGCCCCGGTGGTAGACCGTATCGACGTGCCGCTGCTGGGCCGGCTGGGGCGGCGGCGCGGGTGGATGCTGCTGTCGCAGCTGGTCGTGGCCGCCGGCCTGGTGGGGATGGCGCTGGTCGGGCCTCAGGGCGGCCTGACCGCCATCGGCGCCTTCGCCGTGGTCGTGGCCTTCGCGTCCTCGACCCAGGACATCGTGATCGACGCCTGGCGTATCGAGGCGGCCAGCGACGCCGACGAGATCGGCCTGCTGTCGTCGGCGGCGCAGCTCGGCTACCGCATCGCGCTGCTGGTCGCCGACGCCGCGATCATCGCGGCGGCCGAGCGCCTGGGCTGGCCGCTGTCCTATGCCGCGATGGCGGTGCTGATGACGGTCGGCCTCGCCGCGAGCTTCCTGGCGTTCGAGCCGGCCAGGGCCGAGGCGGCGATGTACGGCAAGGCGCCGTTGTGGACGCCGCGCGGCTTCGCCGACGCCGTGGTCGGGCCGTTCATCGACTTCTTCGGCACGCACAAGGCGCTGGGGCTGCTGATGCTGGCCGCCATCGCCGCCTACCGCCTGCCCGACTTCCTGATGGGGCCGATGTACAACCCCTACTACCACGACCTGGGCATGACCAAGGACACGGTGGCCGTGGTGCGGGCGGCGACCGGCCTGCCCGGGGCGTTCGCGGGCATCGCCATTTCGGGGTTGTTCGCGCTGCGGTTCGGGCTGTTCCGGACCCTGATCGTGGGCTCGGTGCTCCAGGGCCTGGGCACGGCGGCGTTCGCGATCCTCACCGTCTCGCACGACCTGCCGACCTTCACGGCGGTCATGGCGCTCGACAACTTCGCCCAGGCCTTCGCCGGCGTGGCGCTGGTGGCCTATATGTCGAGCCTGACCGGCTTGGGCTACACCGCCACCCAGTATGCGCTGCTTTCGGCGACCTACGCCTTCCTGGGCAAGTTCCTGAAGGGGTTCTCCGGCGCGGTGGTCGACAGCCTGACCCCGTCGCACGGGCTGCTGGGCGCCTATGCGACCTCGTTCGTCGGCACGGGGCTCACCGCGATCCCGCCGATCCTGTTGTTCCTGCTGCTGGCGCAGCGAACCGTGCGGGCGGCCAGGGCTGCGGCGCCAGGTTAGGTCCGCACGCAAACAAACCGCTCATCCCGGCGAACGCGGGGACCCAGATGGACTGGCGCCGGTATGGATTCCAGAAACTCAGAGCCGGTCCGGCCGGCCTTTGAGCCATCGGATCTGGGTACCGGCCTTCCCCGGGATGAGCGGTATCGAAAGCTTATTTATCCAGGCACACCACCTGGGCCACTTGGAGTTCGCGGCGCAGGTCGTCGGCGACGTAGAAGTAGTTCTTCGGATTGATCGCCTCGCCCACCGCGCCGGCGTCGCCGCGCCGGCCGCTGGCGACGAGGGCGGCGTTCACGACCTCTGGCGCGGTGGTGTAGATGCGACCGCGGCGCGGGCTCTCGGCGATGGTCACCCCCAGCACCCGGCCCTGGGCGTCCAGCGCCGGGGCGCCCGACAGCCCGCCCAGGGTGCCCTCCAGCCCTTCGGTGCGCCCGGTCTCGGCCCAGACCAGCACCGGTTCGGTCCGCGCGCCGTGGCCCCGCACCACCAGGTTCTCGCGGCCCAGCAGCCGCGAGCTGGCCTCCCCCGGCTCGCCCTGCGGGAAGCCCGGATGGAACGCCCGCTGCCCACGCCGCAGTGGCTCGGTCAGCGCCAGCGGGAGCGGCGTCGAGCCGCCCTCGGTGAACAGCATCGCCGCCTCGCCGCGCGGGTCGATCCGCACGCTCACCGCCACCCCGGTCCCCGGCCCGACCACGATCGCCACCCGCTTGCAGCCGTCCACCACGTGCCGGGCGGTCATCCAGACCCCCGAGCGGGCGATGGAGAAGGCGGTGCCGGCGGCGGGCCCGGTGGTGCTGGGCACGTCCACCACCACGGCCGGATCGAACGGCGAAGCCGGGCCCAGCGCCTCTCCGAGCGGCTCCGAGCTCCTGGGCGGCGGCGGCGGCGCGTCGGTGCGCTCGTCGCGGCCGACCGCCGCGAACAGCACCGCCACGACGATCGCGGCGTATATCACCCAGTCCGGCAGCCGCGGAAACCGCATCTCAGCGCATCTTCATGTCAGCCGCGATGTCCGGTCAGCTGCGGGCCGCCGCGATCACCAGGGCGGTGGCGATCTTGGCGCCCACCAGCAGGGCCGCGGCGGACATCTCGCCCTCCTGGATCCGTTTGGGCAGGCCGCGCAGGATCATGTCCACCAGCCGGAACACCAGCAGCTGCACCAGCACGGTGACGATGCCCCAAAGCCCGATCTCGATGACGTTGGTCGAGGCCCTGAGCGACGCCGCCAGCGGAATCGCCAGGCCCACCAGCACTCCGCCCAGCGACACGGCGGCGGCCTCGTTGCCGTCGCGGATCAGGGTGATTTCCTTGTGCGGCGTCAGCAGGACATAGATCGCCGCGGCCGCGAACAGGATCGCCACCGTGACGGTCGTATGCAGCAGGAACACCGGAAACCCGGCGGCGAAGGCCTGAATCTCAGGCGATGGTGTCGGCATGCGGTGTCCCCCGTGCAGCGGGGCGAATCGTTAGCACGGCGGCGCTCCATCAAGAACGCATCGCCGCGCCGCCTTCCCCCTCGGGGGGAAGTGGCCCGAATTGCGAAGCAAGAGGGTCGATGGGGGAGGTAAGCCTCCGTCCCCGACACATCCCCCATTGTCGCCGGCCTGCGGCTTTGGCGACATTTCCCCCAGAGGGGGAAAGCGAAGCGGGACGTCTAGCCTTCGGCCACCTTCCGCCGCGCGCTGGCTCGCACTTTTTCGCTCTCGCTCTTCAGCTGGCCGCAGGCGGCGAGGATGTCGCGGCCGCGGGGGGTGCGGATGGGGGAGGCGTAACCGCCGCGATTGAGGATCGCGGCGAAGGCCTCGATGGTCGACCAGGACGAGCACTCGTACGGCGTCCCCGGCCAGGGGTTGAACGGGATCAGGTTGATCTTGGCCGGGATGCCCTTCAGCAGCTGCACCAGCGCCTTGGCCTCGGCCGGGCTGTCGTTGACGCCCTTCAGCATGACGTATTCGAACGTGACCCGCTTGGCGTTCGACAAGCCCGGATAGGCCCGGATGCCGGCCATCAGCTGGGCCAGCGGATACTTCCGGTTCAGCGGCACCAGCGTCTCGCGCAACGCATCGTTGGTGGCGTGCAGCGAGATCGCCAGCATCGCCTGGGTCTTCTCGCCCAGCGCCTGCAGCTCCGGCACGACGCCGGAGGTCGAGACGGTGATCCGCCGCCGCGAGATCGCGATGCCTTCGTTGTCGGCGATGATGTCGATGGCGGCGGCCACCTGGTCCAGGTTGTACAGCGGCTCGCCCATGCCCATGAACACGATGTTGGTCAGGCGGCGGTCCGCCTTGGGCGAGGGCCACTCGGCCAGGTCGTCGCGGGCCACCTGCACCTGGGCCACGATCTCGGCCGCGGTCAGGTTGCGCACCAGCGCCTGGGTGCCCGTGTGGCAGAACGTGCAATTCAGCGTGCACCCCACCTGGCTCGAGACGCACAGCGCCCCCGCCCGGCCCACGTCGGGGATATAGACGGTCTCGATCTCGATGCCCGGCGCGGTGCGGATCAGCCACTTGCGGGCGCCGTCCTTGGACACCTGCCGCTCGACGATCTCCGGCCGCGCCAGGGTGAAGGCCTCGGCGAGCGCGGCGCGGGTCTCCTTGGCGATGTCGGTCATCAGGGCGAAGTCGGTGACGCCATAGTGGTGGATCCAGCGCCACAGCTGGCCGGCCCGCATCTTCGCCTTGGCCGCCGGCACAACGTCGGCCTCGACCAGCGCCGCCGCCAGCTCCGTGCGCGTCAGCCCGCAAAGGTTCGGCTTCACCGCCACATGCGGCCGGGCCGTCGCGCGGCTGAGATCGAGGGTCACGCCCAAAGTCATGTCCTTGGCTGGAAGCCGATGAATATAGGCGACCGGCCCCGTTCAACCAAATCGCCCGCCAGCCTCGCCCGCCGGTCTCGATCGCCCGGCTTGACCGCTGCGGGGCGGCGCAGCCTATCGTCCGGCCATGCGGACCCTCCTTCTCGCGCTCGCCCTGACGCTGTCGGCTGGCGCCACCCACGCCCAGCAGGCCAAGCTGCGCGACTTCTGCGCCGAGCGCCCGGGCAAGGCGACGCCGCCCTGCATCCTCGACGCCGGCCACCTGCAGCTCGAGGCCGGCCTCGCCGACGCCGTCATCGATCGCAGCCACGGCGGCCACCAGGAGACCTACACGCTGGGCGCCACGGAGCTGCGGTTTGGCCTGACGCCGCGGGTCGAGGTCGAGGTGGCCTGGGCGCCGGTGGTCGCCGTCCACGCCCAGGGCGCGGGCCACCGCACCGGGGTCGGCGACACCGTGCTGGGCCTGCGCGGCGCGCTCACCGACCCTGACAAGGATGGCCTGGCGATCTCCGCCCAGGGCTTCGTCACCGCGCCCACCGCCACCCGGGGCATGGGGGCCGGCGGCTGGACCGGCGGCGTGCGCCTGCCGGTCTCCGCGCCGCTGGCCAAGGACACCGACTTCGGCCTGACGCCGGAGATCGACGTGGTCCGCGACGCCGACGGCCACGGGGCCCACCTGGCCTGGATCGGGGTCGCCGGGCTCAGCCACGGGTTCGGCCGCCTGACCCTGGGCACGGAGCTGTGGGGCGAGGTCGACGACGACCCCGCCGGCCGCGTCCACCAGGCCAGCGCCGACCTGACCGCCGCCCTGGCGCTGGGCGACGACGCCCAGCTCGACGCCGGCCTCAACCTCGGCCTGACCCACGCCACGCCGGACGCCGAGGTCTACATCGGCGTCGCGCGGCGGTTCTGACCGCGCGCAGCGCAGAAGGATTCAACCACTGAAAACGCCGAAAACACTGAGCGCGGCGGGCGCGCCGGAGCGAGCTTTTGCGGTGACCCCTTCAGTGTTTTCAGTGTTTTCAGTGGCTAAAATGAATCGCCTGCGGCGCGCGCCAGGCCGCCTGTTCAAACGGCCGTTCGGTTTCAGCCTTCCGCCGTCACCGCCGCTGGGCTAGCGTCCGGCCCAATCGAAGACGCGTGGGAGAGACGTCCATGAAGGCGCTGTTGAGCAAGGCCGTTGGCGGGCCTGAGACCCTGGTGCTGGACGACATGCCCTCGCCCGAGGCCAAGCCCGGCTGGGCGGTGGTCAGCGTCAAGGCCGTGGGCGTGAACTTCCCCGACGTGCTGATCATCGAGGACAAGTACCAGTTCAAACCGTCCCGCCCGTTCGCGCCTGGCGGCGAGATCAGCGGCATCGTTAAGTCGGTCGGAGAGGGGGTCACCCACGTGAAGCCCGGCGACCGGGTGCTCGGCAACACCGGCTGGGGCGGCATGGCCGAGGAGCTGGCGCTGGAGGCCCACCGGCTGGTGAAGATCCCCGACACCATGCCGTTCGACGAGGCGGCCGCCTTCATCATGACCTACGGCACCAGCTGGCATGCGCTGGAGGCGCGGGCCAATCTGCAGCCCGGCCAGACCTTGCTGGTGCTGGGCGCGGCCGGCGGCGTCGGCCTGGCCGCCGTCGAACTGGGCCACGCCATGGGCGCCCGGGTGATCGCCGCGTGCTCCAGCCAGGAGAAGGTCGATCTCTGCCTAAAGCACGGCGCCGACGCCGGCGTGGTCTATCCCAAGGGCCCCTTCGATCGCGACGGCCAGAAGGCGCTGGCCGCCCTCTTCAAGGAGGCCTGCGGCCCGAACGGCGCCGACGTGATCTACGACCCGATCGGCGACGCCTATGCCGAGCCGGCGCTGCGCTCGATCGCCTGGGAAGGCACCTACCTGGTGGTGGGCTTCGCCGCCGGCGAGATCCCGAAGGTCCCACTGAACCTGGCCCTGTTGAAGGGCTGCCAGATCGTCGGCGTGTTCTGGGGCGGCTGGGTGGCCAAGAACCCGCAGCTCCACCAGAAGAACGTGGCCGACCTGCTGAAGATGTACGCCGACGGCAAGATCAAGCCCTACGTCTCGGAGCGTTTCCCGCTCACCAAGGCCGCCGACGCCATCACCCACCTCGCCAGCCGCAAGGCCATGGGCAAGGTGGTGGTGATGGTGGACTGACGGCCGCATGGCCAAGACCGGGGCCGGCGCCCTCGAGAGCCCGCTGACGGGGCTCAAGGTGCTCGACTTTTCGCGCGTGCTGGCGGGCCCGTTCGCCGGGCGGATGCTCAACGACCTGGGCGCCGACGTGGTCAAGGTGGAGCCGCCAGAGGGCGACGTCACCCGGCTCTGGGGCAAGGTGATCGGGGGCGTGCCGGGCTACTACCACCAGCAGAACGCTGGCAAGCGCAACATCTGCCTCGACCTGCGCGCGGCCGGGGCGCGCGAGCTGGTCCTGGAGCTGGTGGCCCAGGCCGACATCCTGATCGAGAACTTCCGCCCGGATGTGATGCCTCGCCTGGGCCTCGGCTATGAGGTCCTGCGGGCGATCAACCCGCGCCTGATCATGCTGTCGATCTCCGGCTTCGGCCAGGGCGGCCCGGAGTCGCGGCGGCCGGCCTACGCGCCGATCATCCACGCCGAGGCCGGGCTGATGGACCGCACCCGGCGGCGGACCGGCATGACCCGCACCGAGCTGCCGCTGTCGGTCGCCGACACCAACGCCTCCCTGCACGGCCTGGTCGCCACCCTGGCCGCGGTGATCCTGCGCCAGCGCACGGGCCTGGGGCAGCACATCGACATCGCCATGATCGACGCCACCCTGGTGACCGACGACCAGCTGCACTACGAGCTGGAGGATTCCGAGGCCACCATGGGCCTGCCCAACGATGTCTGGACGACAGGCGCCGGGCCGATCCTGGTCTCCGCCGACTTCCGCCACCTCTGGCGGCGCCTGACCGGCAATCTCGAAATCAAGGACCCCGCCGGGCCGTCGGCGTCGCTGGAGGACAAGATCCGCCTGCGCCGCGAGGCGGTCGAGGGGTTCCTGGCCGGCCTGCCGACCTGGGACGCGGTCGAGGCCGCCATGGACCGTATGAACATCGCCTGGGGCCAGGTCCGCGCCGGGGCGAAGATCGAGGACCAGCCCACCGTCCGGCACCGCGGCGCCATAACCTGGATCGACGACCGCGCCGGCGGGACGCGCCCGATCCCGCAATCGCCCTACCGCTTCTCCGCCGCTCGCAGCGAGGTGCGCGGGCCCGCTCCGCATCGCGGCGAGCACAACGACAGCGTACTTTCCGAGTGGATCGGCAAGCCGCCGCCCGGCATCCGCGCCCTATACGACGCCGGCGTGCTCCTGCGGGACGGTTAGGGAGACATGCCGCAGCGCCCGGCCCTCGGCCCGGATGCGCACCCGGAGCACCAGGGCGTTCAGCGCCGAGAACAGCAGCGCCAGGCCTGCCAGCCCGAAGGCCAGCGGCAGCACGGCGATCTCGGCGACCACCACCACATAGTTCGGGTGGCTGAGGAACCGGTAGGGCCCGCGCCGCACCAGGGGCGCGCCGGGCAGGATCACGATCCGCGTCGTCCAGCGACCGCCCAGGCTGGCGATCACCCAGACCCGCAGCAGCTGCAGGACGATGAAGCCGCCCAGCCACGGCAGGCTGACCGGGCGATCCCACCCCAGCCACCACAGGCTCGCCAGCCACGCGGCATGCAGGCCGACGATCAGCGGATAGTGGCCGGCCCCGGTCTCATGGGCCCCCTGGGCGATCAGCCGCCGGGTGTTGCGCTGCGCCAGCACCAGTTCGCCCAGCCGCTGCAGGGTGACCGCCGCCAGGACCAGGATCGACAGGGTCATGCCGCGCGCCTCAGCGTCACCGTGCTGGCCGTGAAGCCCGGGCCCAGGGCCGCGACCACCGAGGTCGGCGGCAACCCGGCGCGCCTCGCCCGGTCCAGCACGAACAGCGCGGTCGGCGCCGACATGTTGCCGTGCTCGGCCAGCACCGCACGCTCATGGTCCAGCTGGCCCTGGCCAATGGACAGCGACTGTTCCAGCGCCTCGATCACCTTCACCCCGCCGGGGTGGCAGATGAACCGGTCGACGTCGTCGATCTCCAGGCCCTGGGCGCGCAGCATCGAGTCCATGGCCGGCCGCAGGTTGGCGAGCGCGAAGGGCGGGATCGAGCGGGCGAAGATCACGCCCAGGCCGGTGGGGTCGATCCGCCAGCCCATGATGTCCAGGGTATCGGGCCAGGTGCGCTCCTCGGCATGGACCAGGCTGGCGAACCCGCCCTCGCCGGCGCGCAGCACGCACGCCGCCGCGCCGTCGCCGAACAGGGCGGTGGCGACGATGTCGGCCTTGGAGAGGTCGGCCATCCGGAACGCCAGGCTGCACAGCTCCACCGCCACGAACAGCACCACGGCGCCGGGCGTCGCGGCCGCCAGCTTGCCGGCCAGCCCCAGGCCGGTCGCCCCGCCCGCGCAGCCCAGGCCGAACACCGGGATCCGCGCCGCGTCGGGCCGGAAGCCCATGCGGCCCATGGCGCGGGCCTCCAGGCTGGGGGTGGCGATGCCGGTGGAGGAGACGGTGACGATAACGTCCACTTGCGAGCCCTTCAGGCCGGCCTCGTCCAGCGCACGGGTCGCGGCGTCGACGAACAGGTCGACGGCCGCTTCCAGATAGACCTCCGTCCGCTCCGGCCAGCCGCGGGGCTCGAGGTACCATTCAATCGGCCGCACCACCTGGCGGGTGCGGACGCCCGCGGTGGTGAACACCGGGGCCATGCGCTCGAACTGCGGGAACCGATCCGCGAACAGGTCGCGGGCGACCTGCTCGACGTCCTTCTGGGCCAGGGTGAACGGCGGCGAGGCCGTTGCGAGGGACAGCAGGGCGACGGGGGCGATCATGCAGGACATCCAGCGCCGGCGCGCGCGGCGGCCGGCTTCAAGCTCAAGCAACCGATCCTACACGAACTGGTTCCGGGGTATGGAGTCTGGATGCCCCGCGCCTTGAGCGAACCTTCGCCGCCGGACCCGACGCCCGAAGCCACGCTCGCCACCTGGTGCGGGTTTGCCCTGATGGGCCTGGGCATGTTCATGGCCATCCTGGACGTGCAGGTGGTGGCCACGTCGCTGCCGACCATCCAGCAGGCGCTGGCGGTCCCGGCCGAGCAGATGAGCTGGATCCAGACCGCCTATCTGATCGCCGAGGTGATCGCGATCCCGCTGACCGGCTTCCTGACCCGCTGGCTCAGCATGCGCTGGCTGTTCGTGGTCGGGGTCTCGCTGTTCACCCTGGCCTCGGCCGGGTGCGCGGCCAGCGCGGATTTCACCCAGCTCATCGCGCTGCGTGTGGTGCAGGGTCTGTCGGGCGGCGTCCTGATTCCGGCGGTGTTCTCCGCGGTGTTCCTGCTGTTCCCCATGCGGCGGCAGGCCATCGCGACCACGCTGGCCGGGATGCTGGCGGTGCTGGCGCCCACGGTCGGGCCCATCGTCGGCGGCTGGATCACCGAGACCTACAGCTGGCGCTGGCTGTTCCTGATCAATGTCGCGCCCGGCGTGCTGGCCGCCGCCGGCGCGGCCCTGCTGCTGCCGCGCGGGTCCGGCCAGCGTGGCCTGTGGCGCACCCTGGACCTGGTGGCGCTGGGCCTGCTGACGATCGGCCTGGCGGCCCTGGAGATCGGCCTGAAGGAGGCTCCCGGGCGGGGCTGGTCCTCACCCCTGGTGCTGGGCCTGCTGGCGCTGAGCGCCGCGTCGCTGGCCGCCTTCGTGCGGCGCGTGCTGGGCCGCGAGGCGCCCATCGTCGACCTGCGCACCCTGCGCGACCGCAACTTCGCGATCGGCAGCCTGCTCAGCTTCAGCCTCGGCATCGGCCTGTTCGGCTCGGTCTATCTGATGCCGGTGTTCCTGGCCTTCGTGCGCGGCCACCAGGCGCTCCGGATCGGCGAGATCATGCTGGTCACCGGCGCGGCCCAGCTGGTGACCGCGCCCCTGGCCGTGGCGCTCGAGCGCCGCGTGGACGCGCGTCTGCTGTCCGGCTTCGGCTTCCTGCTGTTCGGGGTCGGCCTGGCGCTCAGCGCGCGCCAGACTGGCGACACCGACTTCCACGCGATGATCGTGCCGCAGATCGTGCGCGGCGCGGCGATCATGTTCTGCCTGCTGCCGCCGACCCGCCTGGCGCTGGGTCGCCTCGAGGCCGCCCGCATCCCCGACGCCAGCGGCCTCTTCAACCTGATGCGCAACCTGGGCGGCGCCATCGGCCTGGCGCTGATCGATACCGTGATCTACGGCCGCCTGCCGCACCACGCCGCCGCCATCGTCGCCCGCCTGCAGGCCGGCGACCGCGTCACCGCCCAGGCGGTCGGCATCCCGCTGGCGCTGTTCGACGCCCGCCCGCCCGGCCCGATCGACCCCGGCACGGCGGCGATGCTGGAACCGATGGTGCGCAAGCTGGCGCTGGTCCAGTCGATCAACGAGGCCTGGGCGGTGGTCGCCGTGCTGACCTTCGCGGCCCTGCTGGTGGTGCCGTTCGCCCGCCCGGCCGCGCCGGCCGCAAAGGCCACGGCGTAAATATTCCTGCCGCCCCGGCGCACCGATTCCGCGCGAGCGGCGTTAGGCAGCCCTCAGGCTCGCACTTTCAGTTCAGGACCGCCCCGATGGCCAAGACCAAGCCCGCCGTTTCGCGTGCGCCCGCGACCGCCAAAGCCGCCCCGGCCCCCACCGTCGGCGCCGGCGGCGAACTGCACCAGACTGCCGCCGCCCCCGAGGCGCGGATCACCACCAACCACGGCGTGCCGATCAGCGACGACCAGAACGCGCTGAAGGCCGGCCCCCGCGGCCCGGCCCTGCTGGAAGACTTCGTGCTGCGCGAGAAGATCCAGCACTTTGACCACGAGCGGATTCCGGAGCGGATCGTCCACGCCCGCGGCTCGGCCGCCCACGGCTATTTCGAACTGACCAAGTCGCTCAGCCGCTACACCCGCGCCAGGATTCTTACCGAGGTCGGCAAGCGCACGGAACTGTTCACGCGATTCTCCACCGTGGCGGGCGGCGCCGGCTCGGTGGACACCCCGCGCGACGTGCGCGGCTTCGCGGTGAAGTTCTACACCGTCGAGGGCAACTGGGACCTGGTCGGCAACAACATCCCGGTGTTCTTCATCCAGGACGCCATCAAGTTCCCCGACCTGATCCATGCCGTGAAGATGGAGGCCGACCGCGGCTATCCGCAGGCGGCCAGCGCCCACGACACCTTCTGGGACTTCATCGGCCTGATGCCGGAGGCCACCCACATGATCATGTGGGCGATGTCCGATCGGACCCTACCGCGGTCGCTGCGGATGATGGAGGGCTTCGGCGTCAACACCTTCCGGCTGCTGAACGACAAGGACGAGGCGCACTTCGTGAAGTTCCACTGGCGGCCGAAGCTGGGGACCCAGTCCACCGGCTGGGACGAGGCGGTGAAGATCGCCGGCGCCGATCCGGACTTCCACCGCCGCGACCTGCACGAGGCCATCGCGTCCGGCGCCTTCCCCGAATGGGAATTCGGGGTCCAGGTGCTGAGCCAGGACGAGGCCGACGCCCTGCCGTTCGACATCCTGGACGCCACCAAGCTGATCCCCGAGGAGCTCCACCCGATCGAGGTGGTCGGCCGCATGGTGCTGGACCGCAACCCGGACAACTTCTTTGCCGAGACCGAGCAGGCCGCCTTCCTGCCCACCAATGTGCCCCCGGGCATCGATTTCTCCGAGGACCCGCTGCTGCAGGGCCGGCTGTTTTCCTACCAGGACACCCAGCTGTCGCGGCTGGGGTCGGTGAACTTCCACCAGCTGCCGATCAACCAGGCCAAGGGCTGCCCGTTCCAGAACCTGCAGCGCGACGGGCACATGCAGATGCAGGTCCCCAAGGGCCGCGCCAACTATGAGCCCAACAGCCTGGCGGAGGCCGGCGAGGACGGCGGTCCGCGCGAGGACCCCAAGGGCGGCTTCCGCACCGCCCCGGTGGCGACCGACGGGACCAAGGTGCGCCTGCGCGCCGAGAGCTTCGCCGACCACTACAGCCAGGCCCGGCTGTTCTTCCGCTCCCAGACCGCCATCGAACAGGCGCACCTGGCCAGCGCCCTGGTGTTCGAGCTCTCCAAGTGCAGCTTCGAGCACGTCCGCGCCCGAATCCTGGCCAACCTCCAGAACGTCGATGCCGACCTTTCCCAGCGCGTCGCGGCCGGGCTGAACGCCGAGCTTCCGGCCGCCTCCACCCCGGCGGCCGAACCGTTCGACATGGACGCCTCGCCGGCGTTGCGGATCGTCGGCAAGTCTCCGCCCAGCCTGATGGGCCGCGCGGTGGGCATCCTGGTCACCGACGGCGCGGACGGCCGCGTCGTCGCCGCGGTCCGCAAGGCGGCGGAGGCCGAGGGCGCCAGCGTCAAGATCGTCGCGCCCAGGATCGGCGGCGTGACCCTGGCGGACGGCAAGGCGCTGGCGGCCGACGGCCAGCTGGCCGGCACGCCCTCGGTGCTGTTCGACGCCGTGGCCCTGGTGGTCTCGGACGACGGCTGCGCCCAGCTGGTGAACGACAGCGCGGCCATCGATTTCGTCCACAACGCCTTCGTGCACCTCAAGGCGATCGGCTTCACCGCGACCGCCCAGCCGCTGCTGGACAAGGCCGGTGTCGCGCCGGACGACGGCGTGGTCGCGCTGGGCGGGCCCGTGGCCGGCTGGGTGGCGGCCGCCCGCACCCGCCAGTGGGACCGCGAGCCGACCGTACGCATCCTGGCCTAGCCCTTACGACGCGCATGGAGACCTCTGATGGGATCATCTTCGGCGCCGGGCCGGCCTGCCTCACGGCGGCCACTGATCTGGCCCGGTTCCGGCGGCGCGTGCTGGTGCTCGCCGCCGGACCCTCGCGGGCCAGCTGGATCCCCGAGAGCCACAACACGCCGGGCTAGGCGTCCAAACCAGAGATTGAGTGGCCCCAGCGACGGAAGGCAGCGCAGCCTACCCACCAAAGCACTTTGTTCAGCTTGGTCGCCCCAAGCTGATCTGCCGGTGCGCGCAATGACATAGTGTGTCAGTGCCGTCAGACGTTCTGGTGGTTGGTTTCGCATCCGCATTCAAATCATAGCACGCAGACGAATCGTGCGCGACGATCGCTTAACGTGCTGTCAAGAACCCGCCTCTTCAAATAGCAAGCCAAAACACGGAACACAACAAGAACATGAGATCCGCGCGTCGCGATCCTGGCTTACCCGGTCACGGCAGCCGGGCGCCACGAGTCGCGGCGCCTGAGCCACCGCCCCCTACTTCGCCCCCGGCCCGATCCACTCCGCCAGCCACGCCTGCACCGTGTCGTGCCACTGCAGTGAGTTCTGCGGCTTCAGGACCCAGTGGTTCTCGTCCGGGAAGTTGAGGAACCGGCTGGGCACGCCCTTGCGCTGCAGGGCGGTGAAGGCGGCGATGCCCTGGTCGACGGGGATGCGGAAGTCCTTGTCCGAATGGATGATCAGCATCGGCCGGGTCCAGTCGGCGACGTGGTCGATCGGATTGAACCGCTCGTAGGCCGCCGGGTCCGCCCAGGGCGTGGCCTTGCCGTTCTCCCACTCCGAGAACCACAGCTCCTCGGTGGCGTAGCCCATGACGCGGTTGTCGAAGACGCCATCGTGGGCGATCAGGCATTTGAACGGCGTCTGCCAGGTTCCGGCGATCCAGTAGACCATGAAGCCGCCATAGGAGGCGCCGGCCGCGCAGGCCCGGTCGCCGTCGATCCAGCCGTACTTCGCCTGCGCCGCGGCCCAGCCCTTCTGCAGGTCCTCGAGCGGCCTATCGCCCCAGTGGCTGGAGATCGCGTCCGTGAAGGCCTGGCCGTAGCCGGTGGAGCCGTGGAAATCGACCATCACCACCGCATAGCCCCAGCCGGCCCAGACCTCGGGGTTCCAGCGGGCGGACCAGCTGTCCTGCCACGAGCCTTCCGGCCCGCCGTGGATCATCATCACCGTCGGGTACTTGGCCCCCGGTTTCCAGCCATAGGGCTTGACCACCCAGCCGTGGACCCGGTCGCCGTTCCAGCCCGCAAAGCTGAAGCTCTCGTAGGCGGACATCTCGACGCCCGCCAACGCCGCATCGGCGACGTGGGTCAGCTGAACCGGCTGGCCCCCCGGCTTCAGGGCATAGACCTCGGCCGGATGGGCCAGGCTGTCCTTGGTGTAGACGATCACGTCGCCGCCCTTCGGCCTGGCCACGTCGAACCCGCCTACATGGCCGTCGCCGGTCAACGGCTTCACTGTGCCATTGGCCGTGCTCATCGCGAACAGCCGCATGTGCTGGACGTCGCCGGCCAGGACGTAGAGCGCCTTCTCGTCGCCGGAGAAGGCCAGGGCGTCGGCCGAGCGGTCCCACGCCGGGTCCAGCTCGCGCACCGTCTGGGTCTTGTTGTCGTATAGCATCACCCCGAAGCGGTCGGCCTCGAAGCCCGGCCGCTTCATCGCCCGGTGCGCCGCGAAGCGGCCGCTGGGGGAGGAGACCGGGCCGGCGTCCCAGGCCGGGTTGGCCGCCGACACGTTCCGCGGCGGGGTCGAGGCGTCGATGTGCACGACATAGAGGTCGAAGTTGGTGGACCACGGCTCGGTCCGGCCGGCCAGGCGGGCGGAGAACACCACCGACTGGCCGTCCGCGGTGATCTTGTAGTCCTCGTCGCCGCCGAACGGTCGGCCGGGGGCGTCGCCGTCGAAGCCCTGCATCAGCGGGACCGGCGCGCCGGTGGCGACGCCTTCTGTGAGGGCCAGGGCGAACAGGTGGTTCCGCGTGCCGTCGGCCCAGGTGTCCCAGTGGCGGACGAACAGCTTGTCATAGCTGCGGCCCGAGGCCTTGGACTTCGCCATCTCCGCCTGCCGCGCCTTGCTGGCCGCCGGGTCCTCGGCGTCCGGGAACACCGCCATGGAGACCACGATATGCTGGCCGTCGGGCGCGATCCGGAAGCTGTCGACCTCCAGCGGCAGGTCGGTGACCTGGCGCGGCTGGGCCGTCCTGCAGCCGGGGCAGACCTGCCAGACCTGGCCCTTGGCGAGGTAGTAGACGGCCGCGCTGTCGGCGGCCCAGCGCGGGTTGGTCCCCGCGTCCGCCCACTTCACCGGCGCGCTCCTGCCGTCGGTGGCCACCCCCCAGAGGCTGTGGGTGCGCCGGTTGGCCGCCAAGTCGAGCTTGGCCAGGTCGTAGACCGCCCAGCGTCCGTCCGGCGAGACGTGGGCGTCCGTCACCCGGTCCAGGGCCACCAGGTCCTGCTGAGTGAACGGCCGCGCCTCGGCGGCGACGGCCGAGGCCAGCGAAAGCGCCGCGGCGAAGGCGGCGACGAGGATGCGATTCACAGGGACGGGTCTCCGGCTGGACGTGGAGAGTCCCTAGGCGGAGCCCTGGCCGGTCGTAAAGCCTCGATGGCGGCGGCGGGGGTGACAGGGCGCGGCGCGGCGCCTACTGATCGGCGATAATCAGCGGGGGAGAGCGCGATGGCGGGACGTCTGGACGGCAAGGTCGCGGTGATCACCGGCGGGGTCTCGGGCATCGGCCTGGGGGCGGTGGAGCTGTTCGTCGCCGAGGGCGCGATGGTGGTGGCCGCCGACATCCAGGACGAGAAGGGCGCGATGCTGGCTCGCCGCTTCCCCGGCCAGGTCGCCTATGCTCACTGCGACGTCACCGACGAGGCGCAGATCGAGGCCGCGATGAAGCTGGCGGCCTCGGAGTTCGGCGGGCTGGATATCCTGTTCAACAACGCCGGCATCTCCGACGGCATGCGGGTGCTGGCCGAGATCGAGGCCGAGAAGTGGTCGTGGATCTTCGACGTCCTGGTGCGCGGCCCGGCGCTGGGCATGAAGCACGCCGTCCCCCTGATGCTGGCCCGCGGCGGCGGGTCCATCGTCAACACCGCCTCGATCGCCGGGCTGCAGGCCGGCTGGGGCCCGATCGCCTATTCTTCGGCCAAGGCCAGCGTGATCCACATGAGCCGGGTGGCCGCCGCCCAGCTTTCGCCGCGTGGCATCCGGGTCAACGCCATCTGCCCCGGCCTGATCGCCACCTCGATCTTCGGCGCCTCGCTGGGCCTGCCCCGCGCCCAGGCCGACCAGATGGCCGCCCAGGTCGCCCAGAACGCGGCGTCCGTGCAGCCCGTCCACCGGTCCGGCCTGCCCGACGACATCGCCCAGGCGGCGCTCTACCTGGCCTCCGACGCCTCGGGCTTCGTCACCGGCACGCACCTGGTGGTCGACGGCGGCATCACGGTCGGTTCGCGTCACGCCTGGGACCCCTCCGGCCCGTCGCCGTTCGCCGAGCTGTTCGGGACCGCCTTCGCCCCGCCCGCCCAGACGTCATGATCGGCGCGCCAGCGTGACCGATACGCCCGCCGCCAAGCCGGGCCTGTCGCCCAACCTGCGCGGCGCGCTGTGGATGCTGGGCTCGGCCGTGACCTTCTCGGTCATGACCACGCTGATCAAGTATCTGGGCAGCGACTACCCGGCGACCCTGCAGACCTTCTACCGCCAGGCGGCGGGCCTGATGATCCTGGCCCCGGTGATCGTCCGCCACCGCAGCGCCGCCTTCGCGACCACCCGGCCGGCGATCATGATCTTCCGCTCGGCGACCGGGACGGTGGGGATGATCCTGTCGTTCTACGCCTTCCAGAAGATGCCGCTGGCCGACGCCAATGCGCTCTCGTTCACCCGCACCCTGTGGCTCGTGCCCCTGGCCGCCTTCGTGATCCGCGAGCCGGTGGGCCCCTTGCGGATCGGCGCGGCGATCGTCGGGTTCCTGGGGGTGCTGGTGATGATCCGACCGGGCGCCGGCGGGCACTTCGCCATCGGCCTGCCGGCCATGGCCATGCTGGCCTCGGCATTCCTGTTCGCCTTCACGGTTACGGGGATGAAGGTGCTGACCCGCGACCATCCGCCGATGGTGATCCTGGTGTGGTCGGCGGTCCTGGGCCTGGTCCTGTCGATCCCCGGGGCGATCTACAGCTGGCGCGTGCCCGGGCCGCGGGACCTGTTCCTGCTCTGCCTGATGGGCGTGATCGCGACCGCCAACCAGGCCTGTTATATCAAGGGCATGCAGTCCGGCGACGCCGCCGCCATGGCGCCCATCGACTACACCCGGCTGGTGTTCTCGGCGGCGGCCGGCTTCTTCCTGTTCAACGAGGTCCCCAGCGGCTGGACCCTCCTGGGCGCCGGCATCGTCGTCGCCTCGACCCTGTTCATCACGCTCCGGGAACAACAGCTGGCCCGCTCCGCCAGGCTGACCGCCGTGCCGGAGGTGGACGGTTAGTCGTCGCGCAGGCCGTCGATCGCCCGGCGCGCGGCGTCCTTGTGCCGGGGCTTCAGGTTCTTGCCCAGGATGGCCAGCAGGGCGGCGAACACCGCGGCGTCGTCGGTGTAGCCGATGCCGGCGATGAAGTCGGGGATCGCGTCCACCGGCATCACGAAATAGGCCAGGGCCGCGAACGCCATGCCCTTGGCGGCCAGCGGTGTCTCCTCGTCCTGGGCGCAGTACCAGACCGAGAGCACCTCGCGGGCGAAGGGGACCCTGGCGGCGACCTTGCGAATCTTCGGCCAGAACCCGGCGACCACCCGCTGTTCGTTCAGCCGCATCACCGCTGGCACGAGGGCGCGGTCCTCTGCGATCTCCGCCTGCGGATCGAAGGTGACGCTGGGTGACGCTTTCTTGCGGCCGTTCATCGGACTAAGCCTTCGCGCAAATCCAGACCAACATAAGGGAGCGCTCCTCCATGGAACTCAATTCATCCGTCGCCGCCGTCGTCACGGGCGGCGCCTCCGGCCTCGGCGAAGCCACCGTCCGCGCCCTGGCCGCCCAGGGCGTCAGGTGCGCGATCTTCGACATGAACGAGGCCAAGGGCGAAGCCGTTGCCAAAGAAGTGGGCGGCGTCTTCTGCAAGTGCAATGTCACCTCCGAAGAAGAGGTCGACGCGGCCTTCGCCAAGGCCCGCGCGGCCCACGGCCAGGAGCGGATTCTGGTCAACTGCGCCGGCACCGGCAACGCCTTCAAGACCGCCAGCCGCGACAAGCAGACCCGCGAGACCAAGCACTTCCCGCTGGATGCCTTCAACTTCATCATCCAGATCAACCTGGTCGGCACCTTCCGCTGCATCGCCAAGTCGGCGAAGGGCATGCTGGACCTAGAGCCGATCGACGGCGAGCGCGGGGCGATCGTCAACACCGCCTCGGTGGCGGCCGAGGACGGCCAGATGGGCCAGGCGGCCTATTCGGCGTCCAAGGGCGGCGTGGTCGGCATGACCCTGCCCATCGCCCGCGACCTGGCCGGCGACGGCATCCGGGTGAACTGCATCCTGCCGGGGATCTTCGAGACCCCGCTGATGGCCGGCGCCCCGCCGCAGGTGAAGGATGCGCTGTCGGCCTCGGTGCCGTTCCCCAAGCGCCTCGGCCAGGCCCCGGAATACGCCCAGCTGGCCCTGACCATGATCACCAACGGCTACTTCAACGGCGAGGACGTCCGCCTCGACGGCGCGATCCGGATGGCGCCGCGGTAAGGTCCGACCGCCGCCCGCCCGATTTCGCCACGGCGACTGCGTGGCGGGCGGGGCCGTAAATCGCGGTCGGCGGGGCAAATCGGCTCCCCAATCGCGGTGAACAGCGGTAGAGCACGCCGGATTTGACGGGGCGCCGCGCGACGCGGAGACTCCCCAGAGCTTCCGAAAGCGCGCATGCCCGCACCCGCCGCCGACCCGGTCTCGCGAAACGCCCTGGTGTTCCTGGCGACCATCGCCGGCGGCGCGATGCTGTTCGAGCTGCGGGACATCCTGACGCCACTGGCGCTGGCTGTGTTCCTGGCGATGATGATCGACGGCTTCGCCCGGGTGCTGGAGGCGCGCCTGCCGGGGCTGTCCAGGCGGTTCGCCACCCCGCTGGCCATCGTCCTGTCGGTGCTGATCTTCGGCGGGGCGGCGTTCTTCATCGCGGACAACGGCGCGGCCTTCGCCGGCCAGCTGGTGACCTACACGCCGAAGCTGAACGGGCTGATCGTGCGGATCGCCGGCCTGGTGGGCGTCGAGGCGCCGCCGTCCCTCAACGAGCTGGTCGCCAAGCTCAATCCGGCCAGCTACCTGGGCCGCATCGCCGGCGGCCTGCAGGGCTTCGCGACCACCGCGATCTTCGTGCTGGTCTACCTCGGCTTCATCCTGGCGTCGCAGCAGGGCTGGGCGCGTAAGGCGATCGGCCTGTTCCCGTCGCGGGAACGGCGGCGCGACGCCGTCGACGCCTTCCTGCGCATCCGCAACGGCATCGAGCAGTATCTGTGGGTCCAGACCGTCACCGGCCTGATCATCGCCGGCATATCCTGGATCGCCATGACCGCCGTCCACCTGGATAATGCGATCTTCTGGTCGATCCTGATCTTCATCGCCTGCTACATCCCGATCCTGGGCGGCATCGTCGGGGTGGGCGCGCCGTCGGTGTTCGCCCTCGTCCAGTTCGAGACCCTGTGGCAGGCCATTGCCCTGATCGTGGTGTTGCAGCTCACCCACGCCTTCGTGGGCAACATCATCCTGCCCCGCATGCAGGGCCGCAGCCTGAACATGGACCCGATCGTCCTGCTGCTGGGCCTGACCTTCTGGACCACCGTCTGGGGGCTGCCGGGCGCCTTCCTGTCGACCCCGCTGATGACCATCACCATGGTGATCCTGGCGCAATTCACGGGCACGCACTGGATCGCCGTGCTGCTGTCCGGCGACGGCGACCCGAGCGCGCTGAAGGGGTCCCCGGCCCTCCACGAACTCCCCAATGCCGGCCCGCCCAAACCGTCCCGAAAACCGAGACCCAAGAACTTGCGGCCGGGGACTTAAACTGTGCGCCACCGCTTCCTAAATAAGGTTGGTCGGGCGGCAAGTTCGTCCGACAGGTGCGCCCGTCCCCCAACCCCGCGGGCGCAGCGAGCACCCCGCGTTTCGCCGCTCCCCCTCGGCGGAACCACGCGCCGCCGGATACTCTCCTCCGGCGGCGTTTTCGCGTCCGGACCCAGCCTTTCCAGCCCCCACCTTCGTCGACCACAGGCGGCCCGTCGGGCCGTGGAGGTTCGCCCATGAGCCGCTCGCCCCCCGCCGCATCCGGGCTGGCCAAGGCCGTCCAGACACAACTCAAGGGCGACGCCGACCAGGCCGGCGTGAAGTCGTTCGCCCGGCAGGTCAGCGAGGACGCCCAGCCCGAGGAACTGCCGGAGCTGTCGATCGCCGACCTGGCGCGCAACCTCGCCGACCTGTGGGCCTACGCCGAGAAGCGCCGGGGCCGCGCGCCGCAGATCCGCATCAGCGACGCGGTGGGCGCCACCTTCGACCGGCTGGACATCGTCCAGGACGACGCGCCGTTCCTGGTGGATAGCATCATGGGCGAGATCGGCGACCAGGGGCTGGCGGTCCGCGCCATGTTCCATCCCATCGTCGAGGTGCGCCGCGACCGGGCCGGCCTGCGCGGCGACGCCGGGGCGCCGCGCCGCGAATCGCTCATCCAGATCCTGATCGAGGACGTCAGCGCCGATCGCGAGACGACGCTGGTCGAGGGGGTCAAGGCGACCCTGGCGGACGTGCGCGCCGCGGTGGACGACTTCCCGGCCATGCTGGAGCTGATGGGCCGAACGGTCACCGAACTGCAACTGTCGGGCAAGGCGCGGCCGGAGGAGGTCGACTTCCTGCAGTGGCTGCACGAACAGCACTTCGTCTTCCTGGGCGCGCGCATCTACGAATACCCGCGCCTCAAGAACGGCGAGTACGCGCCCGAAGAGCCGATGTACCAGCCCGCGGACGGTCTGGGCGTCCTGCGCGACGCGACGCGTACTGTCCTGCGCCGCGCCAACGAACCGGCGGTACTGATGCGCCAGGTGAAGGACCGCATCATCCGCGACCCGGCGCTCACCATCGCCAAGTCCAATGTGAAGAGCCGCGTCCACCGGCGCGGCTACATGGACTACGTGGGCGTCAAGCGCTACGGCGTGGACGGCCGCCCCTCGGGCGAGGTCCGCTTCGTGGGCCTGTTCACCGCCGAGGCCTATGACGAGCCGGCCGCCTCCGTGCCGCTGATCCGCGAAAAGGTGGCCCGCGTCCTGGCCCGCGCCAAGGCCATGCCCGGCAGCCACAACGAGAAGCGGCTGAAGAACATCGTCGACAACCACCCGCGCGACGAGCTGTTCCAGATCCCCGAGGACGAGCTGCTGGAGCAGGCGCAGGGCATCCTGCACCTCTATGACCGGCCCCGCGTGCGGCTGTTCGTGCGCCGCGATCCGTTCGGCCGCTTCGCCTCGGTGCTGCTGTTCGTGCCGCGCGACCGCTACGACTCCGACCTGCGCAAGCGGGCCGGCGACATTCTGGCCGGCGCGTTCCGCGGGCGGCTGTCGGCCTACTACCCCAGCTTCAACGACACGCCGCTGGCCCGGGTGCACTACATCATCGGCCTGACCCCCGGCGACCATCCCGCGCCCGACCTGCGCAAGCTGGAGGCGCAGATCACCGAGGCGGCCCGGACCTGGGAGGACCGCTTCAATGCCACGGTCCGCGCCGGCGGCGGCGACCCCGACGCCATGGCCGCCACGGTCGCGAAATACCGCGACGCCTTCCCGGCCGGCTACCGCGACCGCTTCAACGCCGCCCAGGCGCTGGAGGACGTGGCGGTGATCGAGGGCTTCGGGCCCGACCAGACGCTCTGCGCCCGCGCCTATCGCACCGCGGCCGACGGGCCGCTGCAGTTTCGCCTGAAGCTCTACCGGCGAATCGTGCCCGCCGCCCTGGCCGACGTGCTGCCGATCCTGGAGAACATGGGACTGAAGGCCCTGGCCGAGGCGGGGTTCGCGATCGCCCCGGAAGGCCAGGACGCGGTGTGGGTGCACGACTTCGAGATCGAGGACCCGAGGGGCGCCGACCTGGTGTTCGCCGAGATCAAGGACGCCTTCGAGGACGCCGTGGTCGCCGTCTGGACCGGCCGGACCGAGAGCGACGGCTTCAACCGCCTGGTGCTGGAGCTGTCGATCCCCTGGCGCGACGCGGCCCTGGTCCGCGCCCTGGCCCGCTATCGCCAGCAGTCGGGCCTGGACCCCTCGCAGCGCGGCCAGGAGGAGGCGCTGTCGAACCACCCCGGCGTGTCGCGGCTGATCCTCGACCTGTTCCGGGTGAAGTTCGACCCGGCCATCGCCGTCGACCTGGACGCCCGCAAGGCCCAGGCCGCCGCGGTCATGGCCGAGATCGTCGAGGCCTTGCAGGCGGTGGACAGCCTGGACGACGACCGGGTCCTGCGCCGCCTGGCGCTGCTGGTCGAGGCCAGCCAGCGGACCAACTTCTACCAGCTTGGCCCCGACGGGTCGGCGAAGCCCTACATCTCGTTCAAGGTGGCCAGCGGCCAGCTGGCCGACCTGCCGGCCCCTAAGCCGTTCCGCGAAATATTTGTCTGGTCGACGGCGGTGGAGGGCGTTCACCTGCGCTTCGGCCCGGTGGCGCGCGGCGGCCTGCGCTGGTCCGACCGCCGCGACGACTTCCGCACTGAGGTGCTGGGACTGGTGAAGGCCCAGCAGGTGAAGAACGCGGTGATCGTGCCGGTCGGCTCCAAGGGCGGCTTCTATCCCAAGCAGCTGCCCAAGGGCGGCTCGCAGGACGCCATCCGCACCGAGGCGATCGCCGCCTACAAGACCTTCCTCTGCGGCCTGCTCGACCTCACCGACAACCTGACGGCAGCCGGCAAGGTCACCCGCCCGCCGGGCGTGATCGCCCATGACGGCGACGATCCCTACCTGGTCGTGGCCGCCGACAAGGGCACGGCGACCTTCTCCGACATCGCCAACGGCGTCGCCGAATCCTACGGTTTCTGGCTGGGCGACGCCTTCGCGTCGGGCGGCTCGGTGGGTTACGACCACAAGGTGATGGGCATCACCGCCCGCGGCGCCTGGGAGGCGGTGAAGCGCCACTTCCGCGAGCTGGGCAAGGACATCCAGTCCGAGCCGTTCACGGTGATCGGCTGCGGCGACATGTCGGGCGACGTGTTCGGCAACGGCATGCTGCTGTCGCAGCAGACCAGGCTTCAGGCCGCCTTCGACCACCGCCACATCTTCCTGGATCCGGATCCGGACCCGGCGAAGAGCTACGCCGAGCGCGCGCGGATGTTTGTCCTGCCGCGGTCCTCGTGGGACGACTACGACCGCAAGGCGATCTCCAAGGGCGGCGGCGTGTTCCCGCGCAGCCTGAAGTCGATCCCACTGTCGCCGGAGGTGCAGCGGTTCCTGGAGACCGACGCCGAGAGCCTGGCGCCCACCGAGCTGATCCACCTGATCCTGAAGGCCCGCGCCGAGCTGTTCTACCTGGGCGGCATCGGCACCTATGTGAAGGCGCGGACCGAAAGCCAGATGGACGCCGGCGACAAGGCCAATGACGCGGTGCGCGTCAACGGCGCCGACCTCAGGGTCAAGGTGGTGGGCGAGGGCGCGAATCTGGGGCTAACGCAAGCCGGCCGCATCGAGTTCGCCGAGGCCGGCGGGCGGGTAGAGACCGACGCTATCGACAACTCGGCCGGGGTCGACAGCTCTGACCACGAGGTGAACATCAAGATCACCACCGGCATCCTGGAGCGGCAGGGCAAGCTCACCCGGGCGCAGCGCAACCGGCTGCTGCCCAGCATGACCGACGACGTGGCGCGCCACGTGCTGGTGCACAACTACGACCAGACGCTGGCGCTCTCGCTGCTGGAGATGGACACGGTGGGCGAGCTGGAGCCGCATGCGCGGTTCATGGCCGAGCTGGAGCACGCGGGCCGCCTGGACCGCGCGGTCGAGGGGCTGCCCGACGCCCTGCAGATCGCCGAGCGGCTGAAGGCCGGGCGGGGGCTGTCGCGGCCCGAGCTGGCGGTGCTGCTGGCCTACGGCAAGCTGGAGTTCAAGCGGGACATGGTCGCCAGCCGCGCGACGGAGGACCCGTTCTTCGAAGGCCGGCTGGAGAGCTATTTTCCCAAGGGGCTGCGCAAGTACAAGGACGCGATCCACAGCCACCGCCTGCGGCCGGACATCATCGCCACGGTGATCGCCAACGACATCATCAACCGCTGCGGCCCCAGCTTCCCGTCGCGGATCATGGCGGCGGCCGGCTGCGACGTGGTGGCCTTCACGGCGGGGTATGAGGCGGCCAAGCAGGCGCTGGACTTCGAGCGGCTATGGGCGGCGACCGAGGCGCTGGACCTGAAGATCCCGGCCGGCGGGCAGATGGCGCTGTTCCGGCGGCTGACGGCGGCGCTACGCGGGGCCACCTTCTGGCTGGCGCGGCGGGCTGGGCGCGAGGGGCTGGACGTGGCCGAGCTCACCACCCGCTATGCGCCGGGCTTCCGCAGCCTGCACGCCTTGCTGCCGGAGATCCTGTCGAAGGCCGAGCGGGAGGCCGTGGATCGCCAGGTCTCCCGGCTGATCGACGCCGGCGCCCCGCTCGAGAAGGCCCAGGCCGCCGCGGTGCTGGGCCCGCTGACCAATGTCGGCGACCTGGTCGACCTGGCCGAGGCCTCCAGCTGGCCGCTGCACAATGTGGCCCGGCTCTACTACGCGACCGGCGCGGCCTTCGCCTTCGATCGCCTGCGGGCGGCGGCGGGCGAGTTCCGGGCCGGGGACATCTTCGAGCGCACGGCGCTGCGCCGGCTGATCGAGGACCTGCTGGCCGAGCAGGCCCAGCTGACGCGGGCCATCATGGCCTTCGCCGGCGACGCCGAGGCCGGCGCGGATGCGGCCAGCGCCACGACCGCCGTCGGCGCCTGGTCGGCGCTGCGCCCCGAGCAGACCCGGGCCGCCACCCGCACGATCGAGGAGATCGAACTGGGCGGCGGCGGCTGGACCTTCGCCAAGCTCACCATCGCCAACGCCGCGCTCCGAGAGCTGGCCGCCGCGGCGGCGTCGACGCGAAAGCGCCGCGCGAACTAGGGACCCAGGCGGTAGGGCACCGTCCGCCGTTCGTGCTTCGGCACGTTCAGGCGGCGGTCCACCGGCGGGAAAGCGCGCTGGGCGCAGTCGTCGCGCTCGCAGATCCGGCAGCTGACGCCGATCGGCGCCGCCGCGCCCTTCAGGTCCAGGCCCTCGGAATAGACCAGCTCATGGGCGTCGGCGATCTCGCAGCCGAAGCCCAGCACATAGCGCCGGTCGGGGGCCAGGTAGGATTCCGAGCGCTTCACCACCGCGCGGGCGACGCAGAGATAGCGCACGCCGTCCGGCATGGCGGCCAGCTGCACCAGGAAACGATCCGGCGCGCCCACCGCATCGTGGACGTTCCACAGCGGGCAGGCCCCGCCGAACCGGGCGAAGCGGAAGCGCGTGGCGCTGTGGCGCTTGGTGATGTTGCCGGCATAGTCCAGCCGCACGAAATAGAGCGCCACGCCGCGGTGGCCCGGCCGCTGCAGGGTGCTCAGCCGGTGGCAGACCTGCTCCAGGCTGGCGCCGAACAGCGCGGCCAGCTGTTCCACGTCGTGGCGCAGCGCCCGCGCCGCCGCCGCGAACCGCCGGTAGGGCGTCACCAGCGCGCCGGCCGCGTAATTGCCCAGCCCGACCCGGCAGACGTCGACCGCCTCGCCGCTCTTGAACCGTGCCTGGTCCAGCTCCATCTCGATGATCCCCGACAGGCTGGCGACCGCCACGTGATAGGCCATCTGGAAGGCCCGCGTCGGGGTGGGCTGGGCGGCGTTCAGCCACAGCTCGCGCGCCACCGGATCATAGCGCCGCATCACGTCGCCCAGCGGCGCATGGCGCACCCGCACGCCCAGCCGCTCGCGCAGGTACATCTCCAGCAGCATGTCGGGCGACCCCGGGGCGTCCAGGCCGATCTCCTGGGCCAGGTCCTCGGCGGCGCGATCCAGAGCGTCGAGGTAGTTGTCCTTGAAGTGGAAGAAGTCGCGCACCTCCTCGTACGGCAGCAGCGAGCTGGCGGCGGCGCCCTCGTCCAGCGACACCGCCTCCTCGGTCAGCTTCAGGCGTTCGCCCAGCCGGTGGTTGGCCCGGTGCAGGTCGAGGAACCGGCGCGCGAAGGCCGGCGCCTGTTCCGCCACCTGCCGCAGTTCGCTGAGCGGAATCTGATCGGCCGCCGATCCGCTCTCGGCGGCGGCCTCGCGCAGGTCGGCGATCAGCCGCTGATCGTTGTCCGCCTCGAACAGTTCGGCCGGGGCGCCGAAGGTCTCGATCAGGCCCATCAGCACACGGTCGCTGACCGGCCGCTGGTTGGCCTCGATCTGCGAGAGATAGCTCACCGAGATACCCAGGCGCTGGGCGCAGGCTTCGAGGCGCCACCCGCGCCGGGTCCGCAGCGCGCGCACCTTGGGACCGACGAAGAGTTTTTGGCGCATTTTGCAATTTTACAAATGTGGCGGGTGCGGTGGCCAATTCTTCGCACGTTGTCATTTGAGATACGAAGAAAAACAAGGCTTCTTCACGCTCGAGCGCTCCGGGAACGACCGGCGCGCGGATCAATTCTGTTTCACTGATTGCGCTAAGTCGACGCGCCCAGGTCCCTGGGCGTCCGCCCATCGGACCGGAACCATGGCTCCAGAGAACCTCCACCACCTGCCGCGGCTGGGCATGGCGAACGCCATGCGGATCTTCGGCATGACCGCGCGCGCCCTGCGCTTCTATGAGGAGCGGGGGCTGGTCGAGGCCCGCCGAGACCGGCTGAACGCCCGCTACTACGACCCCGTCGCCCGCGGCCGGCTGGCGTGGATTTCCCGCCTGCGCAAGGCCGGTGTTTCGCTCACGGACATCGAGGACGTGCTGCGGGCGGAGGACGAGGACGGTCGCGGCGCGGACTGCGCGCGGGACAAGCTGGCAGGCCGCCGCGAGGCGCTCGCCGCCGAACTGGCCCAGCTCGACAGCGTGCTGGCGGACCTGCGGACGCCCGCCAGCGACGGGCAGGCCCGCCGCCTGGGGCTCGGCGTCCGCGGCTGATCGCGCCCGGGCCTAGAGCCTTTCTGGTTCAAGTGGACTCACTTGAACCAGATAAAAAGGCTCTAACTCTTTCAATTAGAGAGTGTCGGGCGCCGAAACCGGGATCCACTTTCGCCTGACGCGCTCTAGGTCGTAGGGACGATTTAGTCATTTGAGCCAGAGCATGATGCTGGCGAGGGTGACGAAGCCCATGAAGGTCTGGGCGAGCTTGTCGTAGCGTGTGGCGATGCGCCGACACTGCTTGATGCGGCTGAAGAAGCGCTCGA
>NZ_JANXWD010000121.1 GCF_025351295.1 Phenylobacterium sp. | reverse complement strand
GCCGGGGCGCTGCAGAGCGCGATCTTCAACAGCGCCAACTTTTCGAGCATCGCCACCGACGCAAAGGGTGTGATCCAGATCTTCAACGTCGGCGCCGAGAAGATGCTGGGCTACGCCGCCGCTGACGTGATGAACAAGATCACCCCGGCGGATATCTCCGATCCGGAGGAACTGATTGCCCGCGCGGGGGCGCTCAGCGTCGAACTCGGCACTCCGATTACGCCGGGCTTCGAGGCCCTGGTGTTCAAAGCCTCGCGCGGCATCGAAGACATCTATGAGCTCACCTACATCCGGAAGGACGGGACGCGGTTTCCCGCGATGGTCTCGGTAACGGCGCTGCGTGACGCCCAGGACGTTATCATTGGCTACCTGCTGATCGGCACCGACAACACCGCGCGCAAGGAGGTGGAGGAGGAGCAGAAGAAGTCCGATCAGCGGCTGCGCGACCAGCAATTCTACACCCGCTCGCTGATCGAATCGAACATCGACGCCCTGATGACTACGGATCCGGCGGGCATCATCACCGACGTCAACAAGCAAATGGAAGCGCTGACCGGCTGCACCCGGGACGAACTCATCGGCGCCCCGTTCAAGGACTGCTTCACCGACCCGGCCCGGGCCGAGGCCGGCATCAAGCGGGTGCTGAGGGAGAAGTCGGTGACCGACTACGAGCTCACCGCCCGGGCCCGCGACGGCAAGCAGACGGTGGTCTCCTACAACGCCACCACGTTCTTCGACCGGAACCGCAAGCTTCAGGGGGTGTTCGCCGCCGCCCGGGACGTCACCGAGCGCAAGCGAGTCGAGGTGGAGTTGCAATTGGCGAAGGCGGCCGCGGAGAGCGCTAGTCGCACCAAGTCCGACTTCCTGGCCAGCATGAGCCACGAGATCCGCACCCCCATGAACGCGATAATGGGAATCGCCGACCTCCTGGCGAAGACGGCGCTGACGCCCGAGCAGCAAAAGTTCGTGCAGATTTTCCAGCGTTCCGGCGACAACCTTCTTAACCTGATCAACGACATACTCGATCTCTCGAAGGTGGAATCCTCCCAACTCGACCTGGAGCAGACCGGCTTTTCCCTGAGCGACCATCTGGAGAAGGTGATCGAGATGGTGGCCTCGCGAGCTCACGAGAAGGGCCTCACCCTCACCCGCGAGATCGGCCCCGGCGTCAACACCAATCTGGTGGGCGATCCGACCCGGCTTCGCCAGGTCCTGCTCAACCTGCTGGGCAACGCCATCAAGTTCACGCAGGCTGGCAGGGTCTCGCTGAAGGTGGAGCCGCACGACGATCCGACCGCCCCGATGGCTCTGCGGTTTGTCGTCTCCGACACCGGCATCGGCATCGCCGAGGACAAGCTCGGGCAGGTGTTCGAGCGCTTCACTCAGGCCGATTCCTCCACGACCCGCCGGTTCGGGGGCTCGGGCCTCGGGCTCACCATCTCGCGCCAGCTGGTAGAGCTGATGGGCGGCCGCATCTGGGTCAAAAGCGAGGTCGACAAAGGCAGCGTCTTTTCTTTTTCGCTGCCGTTTGAAACCTGGCGGGTCCCTGACCGGACAGTGGCGGCGCCGGTAGGGCCCCGCCCGGAGGCGCCGTTGCCGCCGCTGCGCATCCTGATGGCCGAAGACTCCCCGGACAACGCCGTCATTGCGCTCGCCTATCTCGAGGACACTCCCTACCGGATCGATGTGGCCGAGACGGGCCTTCGGGCCTGCGAAATGTTCAAGGAGGGCCGCTACGACCTAGTGCTCATGGACCGCCAGATGCCGATTATGGACGGTCTCGCGGCCACCCGAACGATCCGCGCCTGGGAGATCGAAAACGGCCGGCCGGCCACCCCGATCATTGCCCTGACGGCTTCCGCCCTCAAGGGCGACCGCGAGACCTGCCTGGCCGCCGGTTGCACCGCGTACCTGACCAAACCGATCAAGCAGGAGGTGCTGCTCCAGGCCATCAAGGATCACTCGATCGTCGGGGCGGGTTCAGAAGCGAAGGAGCGAGGGCGCGCGGACGCGACCTCGCATCCTATGGATCCAAGATATCGAGATTTGATCCCCGGGTACTTGGAGAATTGTCGCCGGACCTTCGCCACGTTGCTTGCGGCCGTGGCGAGTGAGGACTTCGAGACGATCACTTTTGTAGCGCATCAGATGAAGGGCTCGGGCGGTGCTTACGGATTCCCGGCGCTCTCGGACATTGGCGACGTTCTGGAGCAGGCGGCCGACGCCGCAGACTTGGACCTCTCACGAGCAGCGGTGGCCGATTTTGGCGCGTATCTGGATGGCGTCAGGCTGGCGTTGCACCCCTAGAAAAATCATGGCGAACCATGCCGATTAAGGCAGGCGCGAACCCTTGAGGCGAGCTGGGGAAAGGAAAAAGGCTTGGTGACATAGTCGGTGACCCCGGCTGCGAATCCGGCGCGAGTGCTTGGCTCGTCCGTTTTCGTCGTCAGCATCAGCACCGGAAGGCTCTTCGTCTCGGGCGTCGAGCGAAGCGCTGTCGTGACGGCCATCCCGTCCATCCCGGCCATCTTATAGTCGAGTACGACGAGATCGGGGATTTGCGAAGCGATCATCCGCAAGGCCTCGGGTCCGTTGCTCGCCGTGGTGACAATGTATTCCTCATCCTGTAGCGCACGCTCAATCAGAGCAAGCATGTCTGGCTGGTCGTCCACCACGAGGACGCGAAATCGTTGATGCAAGACATTCGGTTGCCCCGAGGCTGGCGCTACAAAAGGCGTTAAGACCTTAACCGGCTCCACCAGCAGTTCGCAGCCTTCATATGCGCAGAACACGTCGAGTCCCGTACCGCACTGGGTTGCCAGTGTGCGGGCCCTGTCTTCGATCTCGGCGACGAAGTGATCGTTGTGGTCTGGGTCATGATGGGTCAGTGCGAGGCGTCGCACACCCGCAGCTGCGCTCATTCGAACTGCGTAGTCGTAGGTAGAGTGGCCCCAGGTCTTCTTCGCGGGGTATTCCTCCGGCGTATACTGCGCGTCGTGGATCACGAGGTCCGCGCCCGCCATGAAATTCGCATGGCGGCGATCACCGTCGTGCAGGATCGATGCAATATGGCCGGGTTCGGCGTCGGCGCGCCACAGTCTATCCGAGAATGGCTCGTGGTCCACCAAGTATACGATCACGACCCCGTCGCCTTCAAGTCTGTAGCCCAAGGTCATAGCGGGGTGATTCAGATACTGTGCCGCGATCCGCAAACCGCCAATCGTTTGAATACCCTCACTCAGGTCGTTGTAGGTGATCGCGGCCGGCAACTGGTTCAGCTCAACGGGGAAATAGGTAAATTCCATTTGGCCAGCCAGCACATCGTGCAGAGATCGGCGCCCGCCTTCTGGTCCATAAATTGCCACAGAGTTACCAGGCACGAATAGGGGACTGAAAAAGGGAAAGCCCTGAATATGGTCCCAGTGCGTATGTCCAACGAGAATGTTGACGCTGATAGGCTTTTCATCCCGGCTCATGAGATCACCGGCTAGCCTGCGCGCGCCCGTTCCGCAGTCCAGGATCAGATGCGCACCGCTATTGGTGGTGACCTCGACGCACGACGTGTTGCCGCCGAAATGGATTGTGTCGGGCCCGGGAGTGGCTATCGATCCCCGCGTTCCCCAAAAACGTACTTTCATAATCCGGTCCTACCGAGGCAGTCGTTCATAGTCGCGACCCCGACGTTAGTAAGGGTGGTGCGATTCGCCGCCTCACCCCGGTCGACCGGCCTGGACGCCGGAGCGAAAGCACCGAGGCCGGTAACCAGAAGGGCCGCCAGTGTAAAGACAGCATAGGGCAGGGTCATCTCCACGTCGCAATACTCTCCGTCTCAAGCAGAGGCCAAATGCCGTCGACAACCAGCGCCGCCGTCCTGTGGCGCAGCAATTATCCGGAACTTTATTCTGATTAACGATCGCCCTCAAAGGCGTTGTCAGCAAGCTGCAGAGCAACGGGAACTGACACGCTAACTCGGCCGGCCCATAGCGAGGCCTTCCGTACCCCCTCGGTCGGGCTGCCGCGGTGGCGGCCGCCCGCGCACGGCCCGCTTCCGATGGCCGGCGGATATCTTGGCTGGGTGCTTTCATCTGTGGACGGCCCCTGCTCCGCAAGGGTGAGGTTGGGTTGGTGTGAGATCTGTCGGGTGCGGTCATTTGTCCGTCCTGTTGGCGCGGCGCTGACGGCCGCTGGCCCAGATAGAGTCCGCTGACCAGATCTCAGTCAGTCTATGGAGCTCAAGGCTCCGACAGCACCTCGGGTTGTCCTGTTCAGGCGGCCCGCGTTCACATTGTCATCATCAGTCCTTCTGCACCCCTTACAGCTCGCAGCGTGGGCCTCGGCCGCCGCGATCCTGATCAGGCCACGGCCAGCGGACGGTACACCTCGTCGCGCTTAAGGATGGCCCAGGCAATACGGGCCGTCTTGATGGCCATGGCGACGGTGACGACCTGGGTCGGCTGGTGCTCAAGCAGCGATCGGATTCAGCTGCCGGCCGCCACGGCGCCAGAGCGGGCCCTGCGGATCGCCCAGGTCGCGCCCACGACCAGCAGCTTGCGCAGATAGCCGAGCAGGTCCAAGTCGGCCTGGTTGGCACGGAGAATTTGGCCGTCAGCTCCGACGAGATGGAGCCCGATCGATCCCTGTTCGAAAAAGTCTTTGAGCGCAGTGATCGACTCGTCCGGCCAGCCCAATGTCGTGTCGTCGGTTTTTTCAGCCATCGGGGGCCTCGCTGCGGAAGCGCCCGGAGAGGCGCAACAACTTAATCAGGTCCCCCGACCTCGCCATTTTCTACCCCGCCTCGACTTCGATAGTCGAGCACCCACTCTGGGGTGAGAGCCGCCTGCCCACGCTTGGGTTATCACGTGCCAGTGGCCGGTTACGGTTCCGCCGGCAAGGGCCCTATGGCTGGTTCAATTGGTCGCTTGGGCGCGCGTGTCACGGCAACGGCTTGGTTGACGAAATAGCGGGCTAAGGCGGCGAACGTCCTTCAGATGCGCTCACGCTGTTACAAAACTTTCAAGGACGACCTCCAGTGCGTTTGCGTGCGCCTTCCGAACGCGCTCCAGTACGTGGTGGCAGGCGCGACCGTGCGCGTAGTCGTGATCCCTGCAGCCTCCCCGTGCTAGCTGACAGTGTCTTCCTTGAACCAGCGGCGGGCGGGCCATAGGGCGAGGGATGCGACGACCAGGACCGCGCTGCTGAGGACGATGGCCCAGCGGAGCCCGTCGGGGGCGCCCAGGCTGGCGGCGAGGCTGTCGCTGAGCGCGCCGATCATCAGCGGGCCGAGGCCCAGGCCGATGAGGTTCAGCGAGAAGGAATAGCAGGCCGAGGCGGTGGCCCGCGTGCGCGGCTGGACCAGGCCCTGGACAGCGGCGAACCCGCCCGGCCCGGCGACACCCATGAACAGCATTTGGCCGGACAGCAGCACCAGCGCCAGCAGCACGTTGTCGGCGAACATGGCCCCGAGGATGAAGGGGATGCGCAGGAGGCTCGCGACCAGTTTCACGGTAATGTAGTGGCGGAGGTCATGCCGCGCGAGATGGTCGGTTAGCCAGCCCCCCGCTAGGATTCCGACGACGCCCGTGACCCCGGTCGCAAGGCCGAGGGCCACACCCAGGAAGCCAGCCATGCCGAGGTTCAGGCCCGTGGCGAGCGACTGCAGCGCCTCGCCGTGGTTGCGGAAGAAGAAGGAGGCGTAGAAGGCGCTCTGGCCGTAGTTCACGAAGGAGATCAGGCCGCCGCCGAGTGTAATGAGGAGTAATGACTTCTTAGAGGCGATTTCGCGAAGGGCCTGCTTCAGGGGAATGGTCTGGGCGCCCGGCGCGGCGGCGTCGAAGTCAGGGAGGCGTCGCGGTTCGCGGATAGTGAAGGCGATGAAGCCCGCCAACGCCAGGCCGGGCAATCCCGCCATCATGAACGCCGCCCGCCACCCGTAAGCGTCCAGCACGAGCCCGCCCAGCGCCAGGCCGAGGAGGGAGCCCAGGGGCGCGCCGACCGAGAAGAAGGCGATCGCCGAGGCCCGCTTTTCGCGGGGCGCATAGTCGCTGATCAGTGAATGGGCCGGCGCCGTTCCGCCGGCCTCGCCGATGCCGACGCCAAGGCGTGCGACGAGCAACTGGGCATAATTCTGGACCAGGCCGGAGGCGACGGTGAAGGCGCTCCAGACCGCCATCGACACGGCGATGATCAGCGGACGGTTTCCGCGATCCGCCAGGCGCGCGATGGGAAGGCCGAGAGCTGTATAGAAGAGCGCGAAGACCACGCCCGTCAGGACGCCCAGCTGCCAGTCGGCCAAGGCGAAGGCCAGCTTGATGGGCTCGGCGAGGATTCCGAGAACCTGCCGATCCAGCAGGTTGAAGGTGTAGCTGAGCATCAGAAGCGAGAGCACGTAGCGCCGATAGGCCGGCGCCCCGCGAGCCACCGTCACACCGAGTCCGGCCGTTGTATCGATCGCCGCCATCGTTCCTGCCCCATGACCCCCGTGCTCCAGCTCGAATTGAGGTGTTCTCTCGCTGGCGCGTTTTCCGCCCGGAAAGGCGGAATTGAGCCGGAGAGGACGCTCTTCGAAGCCGACCCGGCTTGCATCCTGTTGAGATATGCTCCAATAGTGCTGTTATTGGGGAGTTAGTCAATGACGGAAACTGGCGCACTTGAGAGCCCTGGCCCGCTGGATGGTCTTCGCGTCCTGGAGATCGGCCACTACATCGCGGTGCCGCACTGGACGATGATGCTTGCGGACCAGGGCGCCGCCGTCAACAAGATCGCACCGCTCGACGGCGATCCGGCGCGGGTCGCGCTGCCGATGAGCGAGCACGGGGACAGCCTCTATTTCGCTTGTCACAACCGCCGCAAACGCAGCGTGGCGATGGACCTGCGGAACCCGCAGGCGCGGCCGGCGCTGGACGCGTTGCTGGCCTGGGCCGACCTCGTGGTGACGAACTATTCGGTCGGCGTGCCTGAGAAACTCGGGTTCGGCTACGACCACCTGCACGGGGTCAACCCGTCCGCCGTCATGATCCACATCACCGGCTTCGGTTCGACGGGCTCAAAGGCCAGATACCTCGCCTTCGACGGCGCGATCCAGGCCATGAGCGGGTTCTCAGATCTTACCGGCGAGCCGGGCAGGCCGCCGATGATGAGCCAGTTCCTGCTGGCCGATCACACCACCGGCGTGCACGCGGCCTATGCGGCGATGGCCGCCCTTTGGGGGCGCGCCCGGACGGGCGAGGGCCGCCTGGTCGAACTCAACATGCTGGACGTCATGACCTCATACCTCAGCGGCCACATCCCGGCGCGAGGCGCTCTCGGCCAGTCGCCGACGCGCCAGGGAACGGGCTCGGCCACCCGCTACGTCAACATGTTCCCGACCCTGGACGTGCCGATCTATGTGGCGCCGGTGACGCCCGGCATGTGGCGCGCCTTCTGCGGCCTGATTGGTCGGCCGGAATGGGCGGCAAGCGGCAAGGTCCCCAACGTCCTCAAGGACGTGGAGCTCACGGCCGCAGCCAATGAGGTCGCCAGCGCCTGGTTCGCGCACCAGACCTCCGCTGAAGCCATGGACAAGTTGCAGGCGGCGGGCGTCGTGTCCGGCGCCGCGCGCACGGTTGCGCAAATCTACGACGAGGCGGTCGCGACGGGCTCGCCGGCGGTGGCCTTCGTCGATCTGCCGCGCGGCGGGACGGCGCCGGTTCCGGGCCCAGCGTTCCGCCTGGGCCAGGCCGGAGGCGGCGCGGTTCCGGGCATGGGCGCCGACACCATCGCGGTGCTGCAGGCAGTCGGCTTCGACGCGGACGCCCTTGCCGGTCTGAGTGGCGCCGGCGTCATCGGGACACATCACTGACCTCGTTCGGACGAGGTCCATGCAGGTCAGGAGGTACGCGATGGGTGATTGGGCGCTGCGCCAGCAATTCCACACGGTGGTCACCTGCCGAGACATCGGCGAGTCGGTGGCGTTCTATGAGCTGCTGGGCTTTGAAATTCTGAGCGATCACCGGGACGTGGAGTGGCCGGACTCGCTGGCCGAGCTGCTTGGCCTGAAGCGTGCAAAGGGGCGGGGCGTGCTGATGGGGCTGCCGTCGGATCCCGGCGGGCCGATGCTCGACCTGGTGGAGTGGGTGGAGCCGAAGGCGGTCTTTTCGAACCCCGGCGAGGAGGTTCAGGGCGGCATGCGCAGGACGATCGCCTTCCACACGCGCGGCGTTCAGGCGGCCTTTGAGGCGCTGTCGGCCAAGGGCGTGCGGTTCACCTGCAGCCCGAAACCACAGCCCGAGGCGGGGGTGATCGCCGTCGCCTTCTGCTACGACCCCAGCGGCAACTTCGTCGAGCTGATCGAACTCGACCCGGGCCTGCTACACCCCCGCGTGAGGGCGTTGTCCTAGCTAGGCCTAGCGTCAGAGCCGATACCAACAGGGCCTTTCTGACCGCCGCCACCAAGCGTCTTTAGGGCCTCAATGCCGCTCTGTTATGAAACGCACCAATTAGATATTGAATAACACACCAATCTGTGTGAGTTGATAGCCCGGCGAGCCGAAGAGCTTCGCTTCAGAAGGGGGATCCGAAATGTCTGACCTAACGCACGTAGCGAATGCGCCCGCGGAACCGTCGAAGGCTCCCAGGCATCGCCTGCTCCTCAGCGTTTCGACTGTGATGCTTGCGGTCTGCCTTCTCGGGTCGCCCGCGACAGCCGCCGAGAGCGGCGCAACGATCGATGAGTTGATCGTGACGGCTTCGAAGCGCTCCGAAAACCTCCAGGACGTGCCGTTGTCGGTGGGGGCCTACACCGGAAACACCCTTCAGGAGCGCAACGTTTCCCAGTTGCAGGACCTGATGAAGCTCGACACAAGCGTCAACTTCAAGGCCTCGATCACGCCGAACTTCTCGGCGATCGCCATCCGGGGGGTCGGCACGGCGTCGTTCTCCAGCGGCATCGAGCAGAGCGTTTCGACCGTGCTGGATGGGGTAGTTCTCGCCGATCCGTCGGCGATCGCGACGCTTGCCGACATCGACCATGTGGAGGTGCTGCGGGGACCGCAGGGCATGCTCTACGGGAAGAACGCTTCCTCCGGCGTGGTAAGCATCTTCACCAGGAACCCCGTGCTCGGCCGGTTCGAGGGTGAGTTCCATGGTAAGTACGGCGAGAACAACGAGCAACTGGCACAAGGCATCGTCAATGTTCCGCTTGGTGAGACGCTGGCGGCGCGCGTCGTTGTCACGCACCGGCATCTCGATGGCTGGGTGACGGACCCGGTGCTGAACGGCAAGACGC
>NZ_JANXWD010000090.1 GCF_025351295.1 Phenylobacterium sp. | reverse complement strand
GCGCTGGACAGGCCGGCCGCGATCTGGCCGGCCAGCAGCTGGATGAAGCCCGCGTAGTCGCTGTCGAGGATGCGGTGGGGGTTGATCGCGGCGACGAACATGGCGGCCGGCCGCTCCGATCCCGGTGCGGATACCGGCACGGCGAGGGCGAGGGTCGGCGCGCGCGCCCAAGCCCCGGCCGGCAGGCCCGCAACGTCCGAGAGATCCACCTCCACGGCCGCCTCGCCCGCCAGGATCCGCCCGGCGGGCCAGCGGGACAGGTCGGTCGCCATCGGATGGCCGTCCATGCCGCCGGTCGCGGCGACTAGCCGGGGACTGCCGTCGTCCCGCAACTCGAAGGTCATGGTGAAGGGCAGATCGCGGAGGTTGGCGCCCAGCCGCTGCTTGAGGGTCCGCAGCACCGCCGCCCGGGTATCCACCGCCGACAGGTCGGCCGCGAACTCGCGCAGGGTCGCCATCCGGCGTTCCGAGATCACCCGGTCGGTTTCCTCCGACACCGCGCAGAACAGGCCTTCCACCCGGCCGGTGTCGCCGATCAGCGGGCTGTAGGAGAAGGTGTGGTAGGTCTCCTCCGAAAAGCCACGGCGTTCCAGCAGCAGCAGCATGGCCTGGTTCCAGGTCGCCTCGCCGCGGTCGTAGACCTTGCGCATCAGCGGCCCGACGTCGTCCCAGATCTCGGACCACAGCTCCGCCGCCGGCATGGCCAGGGACCGCGGATGCTTGTCGGCCAGGGTCGGCCGATAGGCATCGTTGTAGAAAAAGGCGATGTCCGGGCCCCAGCCCAGCCACATCTCGAAGCGCGAGGTGAGCAACAGCCGCAGCGCGACCTTGAGCGCCTCCGGCCAGACGTCCGGCGGCCCGAGCGGCGTGGCCGCCCAGTCCTTCGCCCGCATCAGCCGGGCCATCTCCCCGTCGCCGACGAAGATGTCGGCGTAGGGCTCGTCAACGACGGCGGGCGTGGCCAGTCCCTCACCGTCTCTCATGCGATCGTTTCCACCGGCCCAACAACGCAAATTCGCGAAAGGCGTTCAGGTTCCACCGAGCCTGCTCGAACAATGGGACTAGTGGGCGGCCGCCAGGAGCGGCTGCGCCCGCAGGGTCCGCGGCACGACCGCCGAGACGATCACCGCGCCCACGAACGCGGCGATCAGGGTCACCACGATGGCCGCCCCGGTCGGCAGGTCCATCAGCGAGGAGACGATCAGCCCCAGCACATAGCCGGTGACCCCGACGCCATAGCCGACCCACAGCCGCAGCCTCGGCACGAACCGCCGCGCCGCCAGCGCCGGGACGATCAGGCTGGCGAACACCAGATAGACGCCGACCAGTTGCACCGACTGGGTCACCACAAGAGCGAACAGGACGTAGAAGCCCACCTGCCCCAGGCGGTCGCGGAATCCGAACCAGATCGCCAGGGCCACGGCGTAGAAGGCGGCGATCGGCAGCAGGCTGGGGATCGTCACCCACAGGATCTGGCCGACCAGCAGGTCCTTCAGGTGCTCGCCCCCATGCGGGTTGTTGGCCAGGAGCAGCAGCTCGACCGAGGCGGCGGCGACGAACAGCACCCCGATCAGCGCTTCCTGCACCTCGGGCCACTTCTTCTCGGTCCAGGTCAGCAGCAAGGCGCCGATCAGGGCCGCCCCACAGGCCGCTGCCTGCACCGTCCAGCCCTTGGGGTCCTGCCCCGACGCGCCGGCGATGGTCACCCCCAGCCCCGCCACCTGGGCGATCGACAGGTCGATGAACACGATGCCGCGACCCAGTACCTGCTGGCCCATCGGCACGTGGGTGGAGAGCACCAGCATTCCGGCCAGGAACGCCGGGATCAGGATGCTGAGCTCGATGGCGCCGGTGTTCATGCTATTTCAGGGCCTTCAGCATGCGGTTGATGGTGTCGTCGTAGAGCGAATGGAGGTCCTTGGCCTGGTCGGAACCGCCAATGGTGTAGGGCAGCATCACGGCCGGCACGCCGGCCCGGCCGCCGACGAATTCCGAGGGCCGTTCGTCCTCGTAGGCGGCGCGGATGATCATCTTCACCGGCTGCTTCTTCAGCACCTCCAGCACCTGGGCCAGGTAGCCGCTGGAGGGGGGCACGCCGGGCTTGGGCTCCAGCGCCACCACCCGGTGCAGGCCCAGCCAGTTCTCCAGATAGACCCAGCTGCGGTGCTGCACGGCGATGGAGACGCCCCGCAGCGGCGCGGCCTCGGTCTGCCATTTCTTCAGCGCCGCGGTCCAGTTGGTGGCGAAGGCGGCGTAGCGGGCGCGGTAGGTCGCCGCATTGGCGGGATCGAGCTCGGCGAACCGGTCGGCCAGCGCCTTGCCCACCGGCAGCATGTTGCGCGGGTCGGACTGGATGTGCGGGTTACCGCCGGCGTGGATGTCGCCCTGGCTGCGGTCCAGCGAGGCTGGCGTCTCCAGCAGCTTCACATAGTCCGTCGGCTGAAATACCCCACGCTGGCCCGGCGCGATCTTCTTGTTGGCCGACTGGCTGACGATCATCGGCAGCCAGCCGATCTCCAGCTCGGCGCCGGTGCAGACCGTCAGGTCCGCGGTCCGCGCCTTGGAGATCAGGCTGGGCCGCGCCTGGATCAGGTGCGGATCCTGCACGCCGGTGGTGGCGGCATAGATGCTGACCTTGTCGCCGCCGATCTCGTGGGCCAGCGCCGCCCACTCCGGCTCGCAGGCGAACACCTGCAGGGCCGCGGCGGCCGGGCTCGCGGCGCCCGTCGCCAGCAGCGCCGCGCCCAGGGCGCCCAGGATGGCCTTACGCATGGAACTCTCTCCTCAGTATCGGTGCGCGCCGTGCGGGCCGTAGACGACGGTGTACTGGAGCATCAGTTCGTCGTTGTCGCGCCGCTCGGCCATGTCGCGGGTGTACTGGACGCGGAAGCGCCCGAACTCGCTGGAGTCGTATTCCAGCAGGCCCGTGACCGCGCTGGGCGCATGACCAAAGCCGTCCAGCGCCGAGCCCGTCAGGGTGAGCGGCGCGCCGACATCGCCAAGCCGGGCATAACGCAGGCCCGCGCTCCAGCGCTGGGTGAACTGGTAGACCCCCTGGGCGTACCAGCCGTTCTCATTGCGTCGGGTAGGTACGGCGTTGAACGTCCCGTCCTGGCGGCCGAAGAAATACTCGCCGCTGAGCGTCAGGTTGCGCTGGGTCGGGTTGCCGCCCGGCGCCCATTTGTAGACCCCCGACAGGATGCCCAGGTCGGTATTTCCATCGAAGATATCGCCGCCGGTATCGCGCTTGCTGGCATCGGCGTGGATGTAGGACGCCACCGCCAACCAGCTGGAATCATCGTTGATGTCGGCGCCGGCGTGGACGAAGGCGGTCTCGGTCCCGGGCTTGTTGCGGTCGCCGTTGCCGGCCGGGAAGTGGTCGCCGCGATAGAGCTCGCCGCCGACCTCCAGGAAGAACGGCGTCGGCGCCAGCCAGCGCACCTGCACCCCGTCGTCGCCGTACTGCACGCCCAGCAGGGCGCGGTAGGGCAGCGGCATGTCGATGAACGACCAGTTGTGGGCGTGGCGCTCGTTCAGATAGCCGATCGCCGAAAAGAACCGCCCGGCCTTCAGGGTGAAGCCGGCCGGCAGGGTCGTGGTCTGGACATAGGCCTCCTCCACCGAGACCGTGTCGTCGCGGCCGAAGGTGGCGGTCAGGTTGGCGGCGAAATAGGGGTCGACGCTGGCGGCCAGGGTGACCTCCGACTCGCCCAGCGAGAAGCCGCGGCTGAACGGGCCGGCGTCGGCGCTCAGCGGGAAGCCGGCGATGCGTGCGCCGGCCGGGTCGTGCGAGGTCGCCACATAGTTGCCGTTCAGCACCACCGAAATGCCGGGGTTCATGGCGTTGGCCGAGCTGGTGTGGACCATCGGCTCCGGTGCCGCCTCGGCGATCACCACCTCGCCCTCGGCCGGCGGCGGCGCGTCTGCGGCGGCGGTCGCAACCGGGGCTGCGGCCGTCGCGGCGGCGGCCCGGTCCTCGGCCGCCTTCAGCCGGGTTTCGAGGTTGCCGATCTTGGCGTCGTACTCGCTGCGCAGCGCATTCAGCTGCTGCTGCAGGGTGGCCAGGTCGGCGGCGGGGGGCGTCTGCGGCGGGGCGGCCAGCGCCGGACGGCCTATCGAAAACAGCGCCGTCACGGCGACGATTGCAAGTCTCGCTCCAAGTCTCATCCGCGTCCCGCCAAGCCCAACTTCGGGTGCGTTATAATATATCGTAACGCAACGCCAAGCCCCCGTTTCGGCGCGGCCCGCGGCGGGCCTGGTCAGACCATGCTGCGCCCGGCCCGCACGCGCTCGGCCGGCGCCTGGAACATCACGCGGATCGCGGCGGCCTCGGTGCGGGTGACGATCAGCACGCCGTCGCCGGCCTCGATCTTCACGTGCTGCGGCGGGCGGGTCAGCACCTCGCCGCCCTTGCGGTCCAGCTGGATGATGAAGAAGCCGCCTTTCGCCCGGCGTTCCATCTCGCCGATCGTCTGGCCGATGGATCCGGCGTTCTCGGTGACGGTCACCACCTCCAGCAGCAGGCCCAGGTCGCGAAGGGTCTTGTCGAAGTCGCGCATCCGGTCCCAGCCGCGGATGAAGCGGGCGGTCTCCGGATAGAGGATCATCTCGGCCATCCGCTCGGCGCCGATGTGAGTGGGCAGCACCACCTTGTTGGCGCCGGCGTAGATCAGCTTGCTCTCCGTGGTCGGCATCTCGCCGCGGGCGATGATGTGCAGCGCCGGGTTCAGGCTGCGGGCGGTCAGCGTGATGAACACATTGGCCGCGTCGTCCGGCACCACAGTGGCCAACACGCGTGCCCGCTCGACGCCGGCCGCCTTCAGCGAGGTCTCGTCGGCCGCGTCGGCCTGCATCACCAGGTGTCCGTCCGCCCGGGCGTGAGCCACCCGGCCGTCGTCGCGCTCCAGGATCAGGACGTCGACGCCGCCGTCCTTCAGGTCCTTGGCCAGCATCACCCCGATCCGGCCGAAGCCGCAGATGATCACGTGGCCTTTCAGCCGGTCCACCTCGGAGGTCACGTTGTCCATGCCCAAGAGCTCCCTGATCTGCCCGACCGTGAACACCTGCACCATGACACCGGTGAACAGGATCATGGCGGTGCAGCCGAACACGATGGTGGCGATGGTAAGCGCGTGCAGGTACGGCGTATCGATCGGCCGCACCTCCTCGTAGCCCACCGAATAGAGGGTCAGCACCACCATGTAGACGGCGTCGGTCAGGCTCCAGCCGGCGGCGAGGTAGCCACTGACCGCCACCGCCATCATCGCCACCACCAGCAGCACGACCACCGCCAGATTGCGCAGCGGCGACGCCAGCAGGCCCTGGACGGTGCGATTCATGGCCGGGATTAGGTTGCGGCTCGCGCCTCCGGCGCAAGTCCCCCACGCCTGGAACCGCCCTTAGGCGGCCGGCGCCTCAAGTTTCACCAGCGGCGTCGAAACGGCTCGGTATGATGCAGGAGGGCGGCGCGGGCAGCGCCGGCGGGTCGGAGGGCGATGCAGATGCGCGGACTGGCGATAGGGCTCGTGCTGGCCCTGGCCGCGGGGGCGCCAGGACCCGGCCACGCCGCCATGCCGCCGGCCCACGCGCCGCTGGCCCTGGCCGACCCGGTCCACGACAAGATCCTCTACCTGTTCCGGCTGCTGGAGCGCAGCGCCCCCGCCCGCGCGGCGATCGTCGCCGACGCCCCGCTGGCCGCCCTGCGTTCGGCCTATGTCGCCCAGCTGGAGGGGGCGGACCGGACCTGCGCGATCGATCCGGCCTGCTATGCCGCCGCGGCGCGGCTGACCCCGGAGCAGGTCGCCGCGGCGGAACAGGGCCTGCGCCGGCTCTATGCCGCTTCCCCGGCCGTGCGGCGGGTGGTCGACGTGGACCTGGCCGCCAGCGGCATCGTCGCCCCGCCGGCGTCCGGCGACGGCGCGGACCTGCTGACCGCCGCCTGGCGCGAGCATGTGGCGGCGATGGCGCGGATCGTCGACACCTTCGCCGTCGGACTTCCCCCGGCCTTCCCGCTGATCGACGCCCCGGCCACCGACCCGAAGACCCCGGCCTACGCCCAGCGCCTGCGCCTGCTGAACGCCGTGGTCCTGGAGACCCAGACCCAGGCGCAGCCGTTCTTCGCGGCGCCGGCGGCCTATGCGGTCCTGCTGCTGCAAGCCGAGGGCCGCGACGAGGCCGCCCGCTACGAGCCCCTGGAGGCCGGCGAGAACGCCGCCGCGCGCCAGCGGTTCTCTCGGACCGCCTGGGCCCGCTATCCCTACAGCGCCATCCTGGTCCCCGGCGCGGGGCCCGACCGCGAGGGCGAGCGGCTGACGGCCACCGGCAAGCTGCGGCTGGAGCTGGCCGTCGCCCGCTACCGGGCCGGCAAGGCGGCTTTCATCGTGGTCAGCGGCGGCGACGTCCATCCGGCCCGCACGCCCTTCAACGAAGCCCTGGAGATGAAGCGCTACCTGGTCGAGGTGCTGAGGATCCCGCCCGCCGCGATCCTGGTCGACCCCCACGCGCGGCACACCACCACCAACCTGCGCAACACCGTCCGGCTGCTCTATCGCGACGGCGCGCCGATCGCGAAGAAGGTGCTGATCGTCAGCGATGAGAGCCAGAGCGCCTACATCGCCCAGCCCGCCTTCGACGAGCGCAACCGCCGGGAAACCGGCGTCGTGCCCTACAGCGCCAAAACCCAGCTCGGCCGCTTCGAGGTGGAGATCCAGCCCAGCCTCGACGCCCTGCAACTCGGCCCCAGCGACCCTCTGGATCCGTAAGGAGGGCAGCAAATTTGAACCCTATTCAACGCTCTCCGCTCATCCCGGCGAATGCCGGGACCCAGATGGCTGGCGCAGACTTCTCCTCTACGCTCTCCGAGCTGGCCCAATCCGTCGCCGAGCTACGAGATTTCGGTCCCGGCATTCGCCGGGATGAGCGGTATCGGTTGCCCCCTACCCGGCCACCATCGCCAGCCACTCGTTCTCGGTCATCACCTGGATGCCCAGGTCGGTCGCGGTCTTCAGCTTCGACCCGGCGCCCGGGCCAGCCACCACCAGGTCGGTCTTCTTCGACACCGAGCCGGAGACCTTGGCGCCGAGGCCCTCGGCCTGGGCCTTGGCCTCGTCGCGGGTCATCTTTTCCAGCGCGCCGGTGAAGACGATGGTCTTGCCCGCCACGGCGGTGTCGGTCTTGGGGCGTTCGGCGGCGGCGACCTTGAGCTGCGCCGACAGATCGTCGACTAGGTTGAGGTTGTGCGCCTCGCCGAAGAACTCGGCGATCATCCGCGCCGCGACCACGCCCACCGCATCCACGCCGGCGAGTTCCAGGAAGGCCTCCCCCGGGGTTTCGGCGGCGGCCTGGCGGGCGGCGGTCTCGAGGCTCGCCCAGTCGACGAAGCGCTGGACCAGCGCGGCGCGGGCCTTGGCGTTCAGCTTCGGGATCGCCAGGTGCAGGTGCGCATCCAGCGCGATGTCGGGCGGGATCAACAGCGCCTGCCTGGCGCGCGCGAAGTGCAGCACCGCCTGCACCGCCGTCGGGCCCAGACCGTCGAGGTCGGAGAGCTCGGCGTACATCGGCCCGGCCATCTGGGCGGCGGCGGCCTTGGCAGTGGTCACGAAGGCCGCGGCGGTCTCGAAATGCCGCGCCAGCGCCAGCGAGGTGGTCTCGCCCACATGGCGGATGCCCAGGCCGTAGATGAAGCGGTCCAGCGCGATGTCGCGACGCGCCTCGATGCTCTCGATCAGGTTGGCGACACTGGTCTCGCCGAAGCGGTCCAGGGCCAGCATCGCCTCGCGCCGTTCGTGCAGGCGGAAGATGTCGGCGGGGTTGGTCACCCAGCCCTGCTCGTGGAACAGGGTCAGCTGCTTCTCGCCCAGCCCCTCGATGTCGAAGGCCCGGCGCGACACGAAGTGCCGCAGGTGCGCCAGCCGCTGGAACGGGCAGGCGAACTCGCCGGTGCAGCGGCGCACCACCGTCTCCGCCCCCGCCGCCGTGGTCTCCCGCGCCAGCGGCGTCGCCAGCGGGCAGGGACAGTGGGTGGGAAACTCGAACGGCTCTGGCCCGCGCGGCTCGTCCTCCACCACGCTGACGATCTGCGGGATCACGTCGCCGGCCCGCTGCAGGATCACCGTGTCGCCGACCCGCAGGCCCTTGCGCGCGATCTCGTCGGCGTTGTGCAGGGTGGCGTTCTCGACCACCACGCCGCCCACCGTCACCGGCCGCAGCCGCGCCACCGGGGTGATCGCACCGGTCCGCCCCACCTGGATGTCGATGGCCTCCAGGATGGTGCGCGCCTGCTGGGCGGGGAACTTGCGCGCGATCGCCCAGCGCGGCGTGCGGGTGACGAACCCCAGCCGCTGCTGCCAGTCCAGGCGGTCGACCTTGTAGACCACGCCATCGATGTCGTAGCCGAGCCTGGGCCGCACCGCCTCCATGCGGGCGTAGGCCGCCACCAGGCCGTCAGCGTTCTCCACCCGCGCACTTTCGGGCGTCGTCTGGAAGCCCCAGGCCTTGAGCCTGCCCAGCGCGTCCCACTGGGTGTCGGCGAACGGCGCCGAATGCGAGCCCCAGGCATAGGCGAAGAACCGCAGCGGCCGCGCCGCGGTGATCTTCGGGTCGATCTGGCGCAGCGATCCGGCCGCCGCATTGCGCGGGTTGGCATAGGTTTTCTGCCCCACCTCGGTGGCCGCCGCGTTCAGCGCGATGAACCCGTCGTGGCCCAGATAGACCTCGCCGCGGATCTCGATCTCGTCCGGCCAGCCCGCGCCGCGCAGCCGCCGGGGGATATCGCCGATGGTGCGCACGTTCTGGGTGACGTCCTCGCCCACCCGCCCGTCGCCCCGCGTCGCAGCCTGGACCAGCAGCCCGTGCTCGTAGCGGATCGAGCACGACAGCCCGTCGATCTTCGGCTCGGCGGTGTAGCTCACCGTCTCGTCCGCCGGGAGCCGCAGGAACCGCCGAATCCGCGCATCGAACTCCACCGCCTCCTCGTCGGCGAAGGCGTTGTCCAGGCTGAGCATCGGCACGCCATGCTCGACCGGCGAGAACTGTTCGGCCCGCGCCGCCCCGACCCTGAGCGACGGCGAGTTCTCCCGCACCAGCTGCGGAAACCGCGCCTCGATCTCCAGGTTGCGCCGCTTCAGCGCGTCATAGTCCCCGTCGGAAATCGTCGGGGCGTCCCGCTGGTGATAGCGGATGTCGTGCGCGGCGATCTCGTCGGCGAGCGCGGTGAGTTCCTCCAGCGCCTCGGCCTCGGTGAGGGTATCGACGGGTTTCACGTTTCCCTCCCCCTTATGGGGAGGGACCGGCCGTGAAGCGGCCCGGGTGGGGAAGTCAGGAGCAAGCTCCGACTCCGCATTCCGGCCCACAGTTCCCCATCCTGGCGGCTGCGCCGCCTGTCCCTCCCCATGAAGGGGATGGAAAAGCGCAAGCTAGGCATCCATCAGCGCCCTCGCCGCCGCGCGGGCCGCGTCGGTGATCTCGGCGCCGGCCAGCATGCGGGCAATCTCCTCCTCGCGGTCGGCCGAGGACAGCGTCTCGACGGCGGTGCGGACGCGCTCGCCCTCGCCAGCCTTGACGATCCGCCAGTGGGCCTCGGCGCGGGCGGCGACCTGCGGGCTGTGGGTGACCACCAGCACCTGGGCGGCCAGGGCGAGGCGTTTGAGGCGCAGGCCCACCGCGTCGGCCACCGCGCCGCCGACCCCCTGGTCGACCTCGTCGAAGATCATCAGCGGCTGCACGCCCCGCTGGCGCTCGGCCAGCGCCGCCTTCAAGGCCAAGGCGAACCGCGCCAGCTCGCCGCCCGAGGCGATGGCGCCCAGGTCGCCGAACGGCGCGCCGGGGTTGGTGGCGATCTCGAAGGCCACGCGGTCCAGGCCGGCCGGCCCGGCACGATCCTCGGCCAGCGGTTCGACGGCCACTCGGAAACGCGCCTTGTCCAGCTTCAGCGGCGCGAGCTCGGCCGTCACCGCCCGCGCCAGCCGCGCGCCCGCCACGCCGCGCGCCGTGCTCAGCCGGCCGGCGGCGCCGAGATAGGCCACGCGCGCCGCCGCCTCGGCGCCGGTCGCCGCTGTCAGCGCCGCCTCGGACGACTCCACCGCCCGCAGCCGCTCGGCGAAGCGGGCCCGCAGGATCGGCAGTTCCTCCACCGCCACGTTCAGCTTGCGGGCCAGGCCGCGCAGGTCGAACAGCCGCTCCTCCGCCTTCTCCAGCCGGTCGGGCTCGAAGTCGAACGCCTGGGCGGCGGCGTCGACGGCGGCCTCGGCCTCGCCGGCCTCCACCAGCACCCGGTCCAGCGCCTCGCCGGCCGCGACCAGGCGGGTGATGGCGGTCCCCTGCGCGGTCGCCCCGGCGGTGACCGCCCGCTCACGCGCCCGCTCCAGCGCCCGGATCGCGCCCGCCACGCGGGGCCCGAGGCCCTGGAACGCCTCGCGCGCCGCGGCGATGTCGGCCAGCGCCTTCTCCGACGCCCCCAGCAGGGCGCGTTCCTCGGCCAGCTGCGTCTCCTCGCCGGCCTTCGGGTCCAGCCGGTCGAGCTCGGAGAGGCGGAAGGTCAGTTCCTCGGTCTCCGCCGCGGAGCGGGCGACCTCGGCGCGCAGGGCCTCGATCCGCTCGCGCGCCTCGCGCCAGCCGTGCCAGGTCGCGGTCGTCTGCGCCACCAGCGCCTCCAGCACGCCGTACGCATCCAGCATCGGCCGATGGGTGCGCGCGTCCAGCAAGCCCACGGTCTCGTGCTGGCCGTGCACCTCCAGCAGCGCCTCGCCCAGCGCCTTCAGCACCCCCACGCCGGTCGCCTGGTCGTTGACGAAGGCGCGGCTGCGGCCGTCGGCGCTCAGCATGCGGCGCAGGACCAGGTCCTCGTCGCGGGCATAGGCCAGGCCCTTCGCCTCCAGGATGTCCCAGACCCGGTGCTCGGGCGGCGGCGCGAAGGCCGCGCTGGCCACCGCCTGGGCCGCGCCGCGCCGCACCAGGCCCGCGTCGCCCCGCGCGCCGGTGGCCAGGCCCAGGGCGTCCAGGATGATCGACTTGCCCGCCCCGGTCTCGCCGGTAAGCGCGGTCAGGCCCGGCCCGATGGACAGGTCCAGGGCCTCGATCAGCACCACGTCACGGATCTGCAGGCCGATCAGCATCTCGGGGAAGATCGTACGGAATCGCCGCGGTTAGAAGGGGTCGGACAGGTTTTGTTCCCCAACGCCTGTTTCGCCGGCCCTACTTCATGAACGGGATGTGGAAGAACTTCTTCTTCGCCTTGGCGGGAGCCGGCGCTGCGGCATCCGTGGTGGGCGTCGCGGTCGGCGTCGCGTCGGCGACCTCGGCCGGCTTGGCGGCCAGGGCGGCGGCGGCGGTCGTCGGCGGCTTCACCGTCTTCTGCTTGTCGCGGGTGAACGGCAGATGCATGAACCCGCGCTTGCCGTCGTCCTTGGGCTCGATCGCCGGCCGCAGCCCCTTCGAGGTCAGCAGCTTGTAGGCGCTGCCGTACCAGGGATCGCCGGGATAGTTGTAGCCCAGCACCGCGCCGTTGCGCTTGGCCTCGTCGAGCAGGCCGACGGTCAGGTAGGCCTCGACCAGCCGGTACAGCGCCTCGGGCGTGTGGCTGGTGGTCTGGTAGCGGTCGATAACGGTCTTGAAGCGCCCGGCCGCCGCCAGGGTGTCGCCCTCGCGCAGGTAGTAGCGGCCGATGGTCATTTCCTTGCCGGCCAGCTGGTCGTTGACCATGTCGATCTTCAGCCGCGCGTCGTGGGCGTATTCGGACGCCGGATAGCGCTGGACCACGTCGCGCAGGCTGTCGAGCGCCTGGCCGGTGGCCGCCTGGTCGCGGTTCACGTCGACGATCTGTTCGAAGTAGCAGATAGACTTGATGTAGTGGGCGTAGGCCGCGGTCTGGTTGCCGGGATACAGCTGGATGAACCGGTCGGCGTCGGCGATCGCCTCGTTGTAGTCGTTGGATTCGTAGTGGGCGTAGGCCTGCATCAGGATCGAGCGGCGCGACCATTCCGAATAGGGGTGCTGGCGCTCCACTTCCTGGAAGTAGTCGACCGCCTGGTTCCACTGGCGGCGATCCAGCCGGTCTGCGCCGGTGGCGTAGAGCAGCTCGACCGGCCGCTCCTCATAGGCCAGCCGCGGCTTCTTGGGCTTGTTGCTGGCGCAGGCGGACAGGGCGAGCGCGCAGGCGGTGGCGATCAGGACCACCCGGCTGGATTTGCGTAGCGAAGACACCATCACCTCAGAACCGACGCGCGCCCCCACGCGAGAGAGTCGCTTCTACACTACGACTTGTGGCGCGCAAACGGCGGGCGTCGCCTGTCCTGGCGGGAACTGGGGAGGTGGATCGTCGCGGTTCGCGACGCCGTCACAGGGTCTGGCGCATGCCGTCCACCTGTTGCTCCTGCGTGGCCTTGGGCTTTTCGAGCCCGAGCTGGTCGCTGACCATCTCCGAGAGCGACGGCAGGCTGGCGCGATCCACCCTATGGCTGTCGCCCCAAAGGTCGGCCCGCATCAACGCCTTGGGACAGTGCAGATAGGCCTCCCGCACCGCGATCCGCAGCAGGGTCCTGGGGACCTTGCCGAACTCGGCGAAATCCTGGGCGAGGGCGTCGTCCACCAGCAGGACCGCGCGGCCGTGGACCCGATAGATGTCGTCGACGCCGGGGATCATGAACATCAGCCCGACTTCGCCGGTCCCGTCGGCGACGTTGCGCAGGCTGTCGAGGCGGTTGTTGCCCGGCCGGTCCGGCAGCAGCAGGCTTCGCCCGTCCTCCGCCACATGGATAAAGCCCGGACCGCCGCCGCGCGGCGAGACATCGACGCTGCCGTCCGCCCCCGTCGTGGCGACGGCCGCGAAGGGCGAGAGCCCGATGAAGCGCCGGCCATGCTTGTCCACATGGTCGAGCGCCTTGGCCACCACGAACGGATGGGGCGCCTTGTAGATCTGGTCCAGCTGGGCCGCCGCATCGTCAGGCATGGGAGCCTCCCTACCGACATCAGGGCATGATTGCGACGGCTCGCAAGTGCCCTCCTGCCCCTTCCCCTCCCGCGCCTGGGTGGGAGCGGAAGCGCTCAGACCGCCTGGCGCAGGTCCTCGACCAGGGTGCGCACGCGCCAGGCGTCGGGCTGGGCGCGCAATGCGCGGACCAGGGCGTTGTTCAGGCTGTGACCGGCGCAGACGCCTTCGAAGCGGCCCAGCAGCGGGCCGCCCAGGGTGTAGAGGTCGCCGATGGCGTCCAGGGCCTTGTGGCGCACGAACTCGTCCGGCCGGCGCAGGCCTTCGGGGTTCAGCACCCGGTCGCCGTCCACCACCACGCAATTGTCCATCGAGCCGCCCCGGGCGAGCCCGATCGCGCGCAGCGCCTCGACCTCGCGCAGGAAGCCGAAGGTGCGGCAGTCGGCCAGCTCCTCGCGGAACGCGCGCTCGTCCATCTCCAGGTCCACCGACTGGCGGCCGATGGCGGCGCTCTCGAAGACGATCTCGAAGGCCACTTCGAAGCCGTCGGCCGGGATCACCGTGGCGCGCTTGTCGCCCTCGACCACCTCGACGGTGTCCAGGATCTCGATATAGGCCCGGGCCGCCTGCTGCGGGCGCAGGCCGGCGCGGTCCAGGATGCGGATGAAAGGCGCCGCGGAGCCGTCCATGATCGGCATTTCCGGGCCGTCGACCTCGACGACGGCGTTGTCCACGCCCAGCATGGCGAAGGCGGCCATCAGGTGCTCGATGGTGGCGACGGTGACCCCGGCCGCATTGCCGATCACCGTGCCCAGCTGGGTCTTGCAGACGCTCTCGCCGTCGGCCGGCACGACATTGTCGCGGTCGGTCACGTCGGTGCGGACGAAGAGGATGCCGGAATTGCTCGCCGCGGGGCGGACCGAGACCCGCGTATAGGCCCCGGTATGGACGCCCACGCCCGCGAACAGCGCGGGCGAGCGGACGGTGTGTTGGAACGCCGGTGCGGCCAAGGTGGACCTTCCTGCAACGATACGCGGTGCGATGACCGACCCTTGCCCCCAAACGTGCTGCTAAGCCGATTGATGCAGCGCAACAAAGCACTTCGTGTTTCGCAATGTTTCGCTTCAGATTTGGTTAACCACGGGCGGTTTCCGTCCCCTTGTCGCCGCATTGCAGGGCAAGACATCCCGTCAGCGCGTGCGCCGTTCCGACCCCCGATGTCGCACCGCACGGCTTGTCCGGGCGATGACGAAGCTTGGCGTTCAGGCCGCGGGATACATCTGCGTGCCGACCAGATTCCGCGCCCGGTCGAGGATCCGCACCTGCACGGCGCGGCCCAGTTTCGCCAGGCAGGCGGCCAGCCGCTTGGCCTGGGCCTCGGCCCGCGCGCCCGAGCGGAAGACGATCGGCTCCAGGCCCGAGCACAGGACCGCCCAGCCATCGGCCAGCGGCGAGACCCAGATGATGCGATGGCCACTCATGGAAATCCTCCCGGCGTGGGATCCGGGAGGACTCTAGCAAGCCGGCCCCTGAAACAGGGTGACGATTTCGCGACGTTTTCTAGAGCCTTTCTGGTTCAAGTGGACTCACTTGAACCAGATAAAAAGGCTCTGACTCTTTGATTAGAGCGCGTCGGGCGGCGAAACCGGGATCCACGTTCGCCTGACGCGCTCTAGTTGGCCAGGCGGCGGAGGAAGGAGGGAATCTCCAGGTCCTCATGGTGGTCGGTGTTCTCGACCGGAGCGATGGCTTCCAGCGACTGGGCGCCGCCGCGGCTGGGGGCCGCCGACGGACGCGGGGCCGAGGCCTGCATCCCCGGACTCTGCGCCGGACCCGGGCCAGGGCCCTGGTCGTAGCGCGGACGGTTGCCGAAGATGCTCAGGAAGCCGCCGCGCGGACGGCGCGGCTCATAGGCCGGCTCGGCGAACAGCGGCTCGTCGGACGCATCCCCCGGCCCGGCCGCGGCCGGGTCGACGATGCGGGTGACGGGCTGGACGACGGCCGGCGTCGCGACGGGGGCGGCGGCCCGGGGGGCGCCGAAGATGTCGGGCTGTTCTTCTTCCTGCGCCAGGACCGATTCGGCCGCCAGCGCGGGTTCCAGCACCGGGGCGGCCACGAACTCAGGCTCGCGCGGCGTCACCGTGGCGCGCAGCGGTTCGGCCATCAGCGAGCGGCGCTCGATCTTGGGCTCGATGGCGGCGATCGAGGCGCCGTCCATGCCGGTGGCGACGACCGACACTCGGATCATCCCGTCCAGCGACGGGTCGAAGGCCGCGCCGAAGATGATGTTGGCTTCCGGGTCGACCTGTTCGGAGATGGCGTTGGCCGCCTCGTCGACTTCCAGCAGGGTCATGTCGAGGCCGCCGGTGACGTTGACCAGCACCGCCTTGGCGCCCTTCAGCGAGATCTCGTCCAGCAGCGGGTTCTGGATGGCGTTCTGGGCGGCCATCAGGGCGCGGTCTTCACCCGTCGCCTCGCCGGTGCCCATCATCGCCTTGCCCATCTCGGTCATCACCGTGCGGACATCGGCGAAGTCGAGGTTGATCAGGCCCGGCAGCACCATCAGGTCGGTGATCGAGCGGACGCCCGAATGCAGCACCTGGTCGGCCATCCCGAAGGCCTCGGCGAAGGTGGTCTTCTCGTTGGCCACCCGGAACAGGTTCTGGTTGGGGATGACGATCAGGGTGTCGACGTAGCGCTGCAGCTCGGCGATCCCGGCGTCGGCCAGGCGCATGCGATGGCGGCCTTCGAAGTGGAAGGGCTTCGTCACCACGCCCACCGTCAGGATGCCGCGCTCACGGGCGCACTTGGCGATGATCGGGGCGGCGCCGGTGCCGGTGCCGCCGCCCATGCCGGCGGTGATGAACACCATGTGCGCCCCGTCCAGATGCTCGCCGATCTCCGGGATGCTTTCCTCGGCCGCGCTCATGCCGACCTCGGGGTGGGCGCCGGCGCCGAGGCCCTGCGTCACCTGCACACCCAGCTGGATGCGGCGCTCGGTCTTGGCGAACTGCAGTTGCTGCGCGTCGGTGTTGCCGACCACGAACTCGACGCCTTCCAGGCCCGCGTCGATCATGTTGTTGACCGCGTTGCCGCCCGCGCCGCCGATGCCGAACACGACAATGCGAGGCTTGAGTTCCGTGGCGCGCGGCGCGGAGAGCGAGATGGTCATGGACGTCTTGTCCTTCCCCAGAATGCGGTTCAGCGCCAGGCCACCCCCGGCCCAAAACGCACATGGTAACGAAGCGTTAAGTACGCGCCGACACCGTTAATCGGAGGTTAATCGCATACGCTGAGTCGGAACGGCGTCGAGCTTAACCACAGGGGAATTTCGCGGCTTTCTCCGAGAGCAACGCCGCGAATCAACAGTAACGCCGCGACAGCATGACTCAGGTCACCGCCGCCAGCGCGAACAGGGGGCCGGCCTTGAAGTCGGCGGCGGCGCGGGCGCGCAGGGCCGCGGCAGCCTTCGGCGGCCAGCCGACGACCACCGTCAACCATACCCACGACCAGCTGAACCGCGACGCCGCGATCGCAGCCGCCTCAGGCTACGACGGCTCGGGAAGCCTGACCTCGGACGGGACGCGGACCTTCAGCTACGCTGCGGAGAACCGGCTGCGCGCGGTCACCGGTGGACTGGCCAGCGTCAGCCTGGACTACGCCCCCTGGGGCCGGCTTGCGAAGACGGCCACCGGTGGGACGGTCACCTATTTCCGCCATGACGGCCCGGCCCTGGCCGCCGAGACCAACGGCGCGGGCGCGGTGTTGCGCTCCTACCTGGCCGACCTTGGGACCGACCAGTATGTGATGTGGTTCGAGGGTAGCGGCGCAGACACCCAGCCCCGGTGGTTCGAGCAGGACCGGCAGGGGTCGGTGGTGTCGACGTCCGACGCCGCGGGGACGGTCACCCCCTAAACCTACGGCCCCTACGGCGAGCCGCAGTCCTGGGCGGGCTCACGCTTCCGCTACACCGGCCAGATCGCCATCCCCGAGGCCCAGCTCTACCACGACCGCGCGCGGGCCTATGATCCGGTGATGGGGCGGTTCCTGCAGACCGACCCGATTGGGTATGGGGATGGACCCAATATCTACGCCTACGTCCATGGGGATCCGGTCAACGGGAGTGATCCGAGCGGGCAGATGGGCATCGACTTCGATGAGATATTTCACGAACTCGTCGGCGCTTTTACTGGCGTTTTTGGTAGTCACAGCCAAGGCCATGGCAACGGTGGAACGGCAACTATAAATGAAGGAGCGACAAATAGGGCGATTGGAGCGGGAGGAGGCACGGTCACTTACGTGCCTCCGAAAGCAATTGATCCAGGATGCACTTCTGGATGCTCTCAGGGCGTTGTTGTTACTGCTCTTCCAGGATATCGGGTTAGCGACCTCGCCGATTATTACTCGTGGCAAGCCGCAACGAATATTTCTGCCAACCAGACGCGTTGGATGTTGGCGCCCGTAGCTGCTCCGGCTGCCGCGGTTGCAGGAATTGGGCTGGCCGGGATCGTGCTCGGAGACGCGGCGATTGCAATTCCGGAAGGCTCGTCGCTATTTTGGACCGGAGCTGGCGCGCGGGCGGCGGCACAAAAAGCAGCGACGACCGCGGGCGCGGAGATTCTGGATGTCGCGACAGCCGGACTAAGTGAGGCGGATGCGGCCGCGGCGATCGACGCGGCGTCCCTAAATTTCGCGCAAAGCGCGAAGGGCGTAGTTTACGTGTTTCAAGGACCTGCGATCTCATTGACGTCGACGTGGGCTAGGATTGAGTATCCCGCGCTGATGGCCAACCCCAATGTAACATCGATTGTAATACGAGCGGTCGGATGGTGAAGTACTCGTACCCAAAACCCAACTTAATTGTTTCGGACCGCGGATATGAAATAGAAAGGGGAGACTACACCCTTCGATATTCTGATGACACCCGAACATTTGAAATGGATTTTGAGTTTATCAATCCGCCTGAGGGTATCGGGATCGTTGTTTACAAAGACACAATAGTTCTCGCGGGTTCCCGAGCGGCGCTAGTGCCTCCCGAACGGCGGCAGGAAATCATCGCCAATATCCGTGAAGCCTTCGGCTCGAAGGGCGTCAGTGTCGATGTCCTATGAGGGTTCCGGGGACATCGCGTAATTGTGGAGTGAACCCCCAGACAGAGACACGGAAATAGGGGACGGTTCTTCGATCTAGGAGAACGGATGTCCCAGGAGAAACGACGAAGCTTCAGCCGCGAGTTCAAGCTGGCGGTGATCGAGCGGCTGGAGGCGGGCGAGAGCGGCAGCGCCCTGGCGCTGGAGGTGGGGGTCAAGCGCACGATCATCTACCGGTGGAGAGACGCATGGCGGGTGGGCGGAGCGTTGGCGCTGCGCTCGCAACGCGGTCGACCAGCCGAAGCTGGACAATTACGGACCAATTACGGTGACAGTGCACTAATTGACGCCGTGGCCGCAGAGTGCGAGCCTCCGGCCATGGCGCGCATGGCTCGCACGGTGTTCGAAGGCGTTCCCCACCACGTCACCCAGCGCGGCAACGGCCGGGCGCGGACGTTCTTTGGCGACGACGACTACCAGCTCTATCGCGACCTGCTGGCCGAGAACGCGGCCAAGACCGGCGTCGAGGTCTGGGCCTGGGTGCTGATGCCCAACCACGTCCACCTGATCCTGGTCCCGTCCGACCCCGACGGTCTGCGACGATGCCTGGCGCCGGTGCATCGCCGCTATGCCGGCGTCATCCATGCGCGGGAGCGGCGCAGCGGCCACTTCTGGCAGGGCCGCTTCGGCTGCGTGGCCATGGACGAGGCCCACCTGGGCGCGGCCCTGCGCTATGTGGCCCTGAATCCAGTTCGCGCCCGGCTGGTCGAGCGGGCGGCGGACTGGCGCTGGTCCAGCCTGCACGCCTGCCTGAACCCGGCGCGCGGCGATGGCCTGACGCGGACCGGGCCGGTGCTGTCGCGCTATCCCGACTTCGCCGCCATGGTCGCCGCGGGCGAGGACGAGGCCTTGTCGCTGCGCCTGCG
>NZ_JANXWD010000084.1 GCF_025351295.1 Phenylobacterium sp. | reverse complement strand
GCCGGTACTGGTCCCCATCCTCAAGCCGGGCGACGTCGTGATCATGGACAACCTCGGCAGCCACAACGGCAAGGCCGTCCGCGCCGCCCTCCGCAACGCCGGGGCTCACCTCATCTTCCTCCCGCCCTACAGCCCCGACCTGAACCCCATCGAGCAGGTCTTCGCCAAGCTGAAGACCCTCCTGCGCAAGGCCGCAGAACGCACCGTCGAGCACACCTGGCGGCGCATCGGCATGCTCCTCGACCACTTCTCGGCCGACGCGTGCGCCAACTCCCTCGTCAACTCCGGCTACGCTCCATGCTAAAGCGGTCACGCTCTAACCGCCGCCGGCGACCACCAGCTTGACCCGCCGCCCCGGCGACAAGGGCTCGCCGCGCTGCAGGGCGTTCAGCATCAGGAAGCGGTCCAGCCGGTCGGGGCCCGCCATGCCGGCGGCCAGGCTCTCGCTGGTGTCGCCCGACCGCGCGGTCACCACGGCGATGCGCCGGGTTCCCAGGGTCGCCGCCTCGTGCTCGGACAGCAGGTGGAACGAGCCGTACATCGGATCGAACACCGCGCCCTGACCGTCCGGGGTGATCGTGGCGAAGTGGTAGGCCCGGTCGCCGCCCATCGCATAGGCCGCCACCAGCACCTCCATCGGGCCGCCGCGGGTCTGGGCGCGGGCCTGCAGGATCACGGCGTCCAGGCCGTTGATGGTGGTCCGCCGCGGCCGGCTGGTCTCCACCGGCGTCTGGCCGACGACGCCCTGGAGGACCTGGGCGGCATAGTCCTCGAGCCGGACGCTGGAGGCGCGGCCGGCGGCGAACTCGCCCCGCAGGCCGTCCGGCCCGGTGATCCGCACCGCGTCGACGGCGTTGGTGAGCTGGAACCCCGGCGGGGCCTCGAAGGCGATCCGCAGGCCCGGGTGAACGAAGGACTGGCCGTTGACCGCGCCCTGGTTGGGATCGTCGCCATAGGCCAGGCCGTCCAGCGCCGACAGATAGGCCTGGGCGTTCAGGTCCGACGCCGCGCCCGGCGGCGTGGCCTCCCCCTGCTGGGCGGCGCGGCGGATGCGGTCGGCGGTCAGCGGATGGGTGCTGGCCCAGACCGGCATCGCGCGGGCGTCGCGGCCCGTGGCGCGGGCCGAGAACTGGTCCTCGCGCTGCAGGTCGTCCAGCACGTCGGCCAGGCCGCGCGGGGCGTAGCCGGCCAGCGGCAGGTAGCGGATCGCAAGGCTGTCGGCCTCGTATTCCTGGCTACGGGAATAGCCCAGCGACCCCAGCTTCGCCGCCCGCCCCGCCACCGCGCCCACCACGTCGGACCTGGCGACCGCGCCGACCAGGGCCGCGGCCAGGCCGGTGATCGCCTCCTGGTTCTGCTGGCGCTGGGCATGGTTGGCCGCCACGTGGCCCAGTTCATGGCCCAGCACCGCCGCCAGTTCCGCCTCGGAGTTCATGATGCCCAGCAGGCCGCGGGTGACATAGACGTAGCAGCCCGGCGGGGTGGTGAAGGCGTTGACCACCTGGCTGTTGACGATGGCGAACGCGCAGCGGCCGCCCAGGCCCGCCGCCACCGCCATCCGCTCGCCGATCCGCTGCACATAGGCGGCCTGGGGTCCCTCGTAGGCGCCGCCGACCGAGCGCAGCACCTCGCCCTGCTGCCGGCGTTCCGCCTGGGCGGCGCGGGGGGCCTGGGCGGCCGCCGGAAGGGCCAGCACGGTTAGCGCCAGGGCCGCCGCCGCACGTTTCGCCGTCATCGCCGCCCTCCCCGCGATCCCGGGCTGACAAGCCCCGCGCTTCGCGCCAAGAGTGAACCAAGCCACCCTCGGAGTGAACACCGCCTTGCCGGCAACCCCCAGCCATCCGAATGGCGCGCCAACCGCCCGCCAGCTGGCCGAGAGCCTGCTGGCCTTCTGGGCGGACGGCGGAGTGGACGCCATGCTGCTGGACGAGGCGGTCGACCGGATCGAGGCAGGCAAGGCGCCGCCGCCGGTCCGGCCCTCGCCGGCCGTCGCCGCCAAGGCCCCGCCACGGGCGATCGACGGCCTGCCGGACGTCTCCGCCGCCGTGTCCCAGGCGCAGCAGCTGGCCGCGGCCGCCCACGACCTGCCCGCCCTGGTCGCCGCCATCGCCGCGTTCGAGGGCTGTCCCCTGCGCTATGAGGGCGCGGCCAGCCAGGCCGTGGTCTATCGCGGCGACCCGGCCGCCCCGCTGATGGTGATCGGCGAGGGCCCGGGGGCGGACGAGGACGCCCAGGGCCAGCCCTTCGTCGGCCGCGCCGGCAAGCTGCTGGACAAGATGCTGGGGGCCGCCGGGCTCGAGGGCCGGGTGCTGATCACCAACACGGTCTTCTGGCGTCCGCCCGGCAACCGCACGCCGACCCTGGCCGAGCAGGCGATCTGCGCCCCGTTCCTGGAGCGGATCATCGCGCTGGTGCAACCCCGGATGCTGCTGCTGGTCGGCGGCGCCTCGGCCAAGTCGCTGCTGCGGCGCGAGGAAGGCATACTTTCCCTGCGCGGCCGCTGGCTGGAATGGCGGTCTGCGGACGGATCGCAGGACCTGCCGGCGTTGCCGACCCTCCACCCCGCCTTTCTGCTGCGGCAGCCCGGCGCGAAGAAAAGCGCCTGGAGCGACCTGCTGACCTTGACGGAGAGGCTTGATCGTCCGGACAGGCCCCTCTAGCCTCCACCGTGGGACTCGTGAAAAATGGATCGCGTTCAGCAGCTGTTAGTGCTGCTCGCGCAGAAGGGACGGCATGACGCTCGAACAGCGCCTGCGCGTCGGGGTATTGTCCCTCGTCGCCGCCGCCTCAGCCGCAAGCATCGCTTGGGCTGAATCGCCGAAGGCCCTCTCCGACACGGACGCACGCGCCTATGCGCAGGCCTTCCAGGCGATGCAGGATGGCGACTTCGTGGGCGCCGAGCTGTCGGCCGCCGAGATCAAGGACAAGTCGCTCTCCGGCTACCTATCGTTCGGCGCCCTGATGCACCCGTCGGCGCACAAGGCCAGTTTCGACGAGCTGTGCGGCTGGCTGTCCAAGTTCCGCGACTTGCCGCTGGCCGACCGGGTGTTCTCGCTGGCCGCCAAGCGCAAGCCGGCCGACGCCGACGGCCCGCCGATGCCGGAGGTGGCCGTCGTGGACGGCGCCCGAAGCGAGGTCACCCGCCCGGCCCGCGAAGCCTTCTACTCCGGCGACCCGCGCACGGCCTTCGCGCTGGCGGTCAACGTCGGCGAGAGCTGGATCGCCGGCCTCGCCGCCTGGCGGCTGCAGGACTACAGCCAGGCGCGCGACTATTTCGGCCAGGTGGCGCGCGACGACGAGCGGAACCCCTGGCTGCGTTCGGCCGGGGCCTATTGGGCCGCCCGCTCCGCCGTCGCGCTGGGCGATACGGCCAGCGCCAGCGGCTTCCTGCGGCTGGCCGCCGAGACCCCGCAGACCTTCTACGGCATGATCGCCGAGCGCCAGATGCGGATGATCCCGGCCCAGGCGTCGACCGGCCAGCTGACCCTGGCCGCGTATCGCGCGCCGGAGCCGGAGCTGTCGCGCTTCGTGCAGGACGACCCCCGCGCCCACCGCGCCGCCGGCCTGGCCCAGATCGGCCACATCGAGGAGGCGCGCCAGGAGCTGCGCGCCGGTCTGGCGATGGCCCGCACCGGGGACGAGCGCAAGGCCTGGATCGCCCTGATCGCCGCGGTCGGGCCCGCCAACGGCCAGCAGCGGACCCCCTACCTCACGCTCGGCGAATACCAGACCCCGCCGCTGGAGCCGAAGGACGGCTTCACCATCGACCGCGCCCTGGTCTACGCCATCGTCCGCCAGGAGAGCGCCTTCAACCCGGGCGCCGTCAGCCACGCCGGCGCGTTCGGCCTGATGCAGGTGCTGCCGGCTTCGGCCACCCTGGCCACCGGCGACAAGCGCTATCGCGCCCGGCCCAAGACCCTGCTGGACCCGGCCACCAACCTGCGGGTCGGCCAGGACTACCTGGCCTATCTGATGGATCGCGGCGTGGGCTCCGACCTGCTGCGGACGGTGGCGGCCTATAACGCCGGGCCCGGCGCGGTGCTGAAGACCATCGGCATGGTCGGCGACCAGGACCCGCTGCTGCTGATGGAGTGCCTGCCGGCGCTGGAGACCCGCGAATACGTCGAGAAGGTGATGGCCGCCTACTGGACCTACAAGCACATGTTCGGCGAGCAGACCCATACGCTGGACGCCCTGGCCGGCGGGGCCAAGCGCATCGACGCCCAGTTGGACCTAGCCTATCCGCCGAGCCCGCAGCCCCAGTTCACGCCGCAGCCGCTTGAGATCGGCGCCCTGATCGACCGCGAGACGGCCGCGCTCGACTAGCACCCCGAACGGCCCGCGCCCCAGCAGGCCGCCGGTCACCAGTCCCGACACCACCGCCGGCGCCGGGCCGGCGGCGAGATGGTCGTGCAGCGACCCGATCCAGCCGTCGCGCAGGCGCAGCTCCGCCGGCAGGACCATCAGCAGCTCGGCCCGCGCCGCCCCGGCCGCCGCCTCCAGCGTTGCGTGCGCCTCGGCGCCGGTCTCCTCGCAGAGCTCGTCGATGCCCGGCTGGCCGTCGGCGGCGACGATCAGCACCTGGCGCACGATCCCGTCCACCGCACCGGCCGTCAGCTGGGCCAGCAGGGAGGGCAGCCGCTCCGCATCGCTGCGCGCGTCGATGATCACCGTGAGCATGGAGGCGACAGACCGCGCTTCGCTCCGAGGGTCAATAGTTCTTGTTTTGTTCCGTCGCGACCGATAGCCTTGGCCGGTGTCAGGCTTCACCTCCCAGATCCCGCAGCCCGGCCCCCAGTCGATTCGGGGCCGCGGCGCCCGCTCCAACGCCTCCGGCCGCTTCGAGAGCCAGCTGCGCGAGGCCTTCGACGATGGCTGGACCGAGGAAGACGCCCGGCCGCAGCAGACCCCGACCACGGTCAGCGCGGAGAACGCCAAGGTCATCATCAGCCGCAACGACAGCCCGGACGTCGGCTTCTCCGCCTCGATCAATCCCTATCGCGGTTGCGAGCACGGCTGCATCTACTGCTACGCCCGCCCCGCCCACGCCTACATGGGCCTGTCGCCGGGCCTGGATTTCGAGACCAAGCTGTTCTTCAAGCCGAATGCCGCGCGGCTGCTGGAGGCGGAGCTCTCCATGCCCCGCTATCGGCCGGAGCTGATCCACATCGGCGGCAACACCGATCCCTATCAGCCGCAAGAGCGCACCCTGCGGGTCACCCGCGGCATCCTGGAGGTGCTGGTGGCCTTCCGCCACCCATTCTCGGTGATCACCAAGTCGGCCCTGGTGGTCCGCGACCTGGACCTGCTGGCGGTCGCCGCCGCCGAGGGGCTGACGCGGGTAGCTGTCTCGGTCACCACGCTGGACCGCAAGCTGGCCCGCTCCATGGAGCCGCGCGCCGCGACGCCGGACAAGCGCGTCGACGCCATCCGCCGGCTGGCCGACGCCGGCGTCCCGGTGACGGTGATGTTCGCCCCCGGCATCCCCGGCCTCAACGACCACGAGATGGAGGCGGTGCTGGAACGCGCCGCCCAGGCCGGGGCGAGCGGGGCCGGCTATGTCGCCCTGCGCCTGCCGCGCGAGATCAAGGACCTGTTCCGCGAGTGGCTGGAGACCGACCATCCCGACCGGGCGCGCCGGGTGATGTCGCTGGTCCGCCAGATGCGCGGCGGCAAGGACTATGACGCCGAATGGGGGTCGCGCATGACGGGCCAGGGCCCCCTCGCCAACCTCATGAACGCCCGCTTCCACGCCGCCAGGAAACGCTACGGCCTGGACCAGCCCTGGGCCCCGCTCGAACTCGGCAAGTTCCGGCTTCCCGCCAAGGCGGGGGACCAGATCGACTTGTTTGGGGGGTGAAGGAGATGCTGGCTCGAAAGACCCAAGTTCCTCACCCGTTTGCGGGGGAGGGGGACCGCGAAGCGCTGGAGGGGGCCCTGGGGCCGCCATGAGAGCCACAAGCAACGCCCATGGCCGGGTCCGTCAGCTGCGCCGAAGGATGTCGCTTCCGGAGGTGATCCTGTGGACAGCGCTTCGTGGGCGGGAACCTGGGCGGCCGGTGTTTCGGCGCCAACACCCAATCGGGCCTTATGTGTTGGATTTCTACTGCGCCAAGGCGCGGCTCTGCGTCGAGGTCGACGGCGGCAACTGACTCCCGCGCCCTATCGCGTGCTGCGGCGGTCGGTGAGGTTGGGTCTTGGGGCGGCGCTCGCCGGCGCGCCGGTGGAGCGGGAGTCGATGAGGCTGCCGCGGGCCGCGGGGACATAGGTCGGGCCGCCGGTCTTCAGGGGTCGGGTCATGCGCCTTGGGCCTTCAGCGTCTGCACGCAGGCCCGCAGCAGGATCGCGCGGTCCGGGGACAGGTGGGGGTCTTTCAGTTCGCTGAGCGCGCCTTCCAGCGGCGCGCCCAGGTGGCGCGAGCCCAGCCGCCAGATCTCGGCGCGGACCTCCTGTTTGGCCACGGCGGGCCGGAAGAACCGGGCGAACAGGTTCACCGGCCGCCCGGCTGGGTCTTGAACAGCGGCGGCGCGACGGCGGGCGCAGCGGCCTTCTTGGGTTTGCGGGCTTCCTTGTTCGACTTTTTCTGACCCTTGGCCATGGCCTGCACCCTCCGATTTCGCCGCCGCGGAAGCCGGTTCCGCGCGGCAGACTGATCTATCCGAACAACGTCGACGAACGGTTTGTCTGTATCATGGCGGCGCGTCGACTGGAGACGATTTCGATGAATTCGCACGGCGTTGTCTGCAAATATTTCGTGATGCGGCCAATTATTTCCGTTTCGTTCACCGTGATCTTGACTCAAGGGCGGCCAGCGCCATGTGGATACTGGCGCCCCGCCCGGGCGTATCATCCCGGTATCCCGATGTTCCCCGCCCCGACGTTCCCGGGATGACCCAGCCCAACATGAGCCAGGCCGACCTCACCCTATCGCGCGAGAACGCCTACCTGAAGACGCGGGTGGCTCAGTTGCAGTCCGACGTCGCCGACCTCTCGGCCGAGGTCGATCGCCTGCGCCAGGAACGCGAGCGCCTGCACGGCCGCCGCGAAGCGCGTGCGCCCAATCCGCTGGGCAACGGACAGTGACGAACCTGCTGGGCCTCGGCCTGCTGATCGCCCCGGCGATCGCGGTGATCGGCTGGTTCGTCTACGCCCACCTGACCGGCCGCACCTAGCGGGAGAACACCCCCACCAGCTCCACGTGCGGCGACCACAGGAACTGGTCCACCGGCAGTATCCGCTCCAGGCGGAACCCACCGTCGATCAGCGTCCGGGCGTCGCGGGCGAAGGTGGCGGCGTTGCAGGAGACCCCGATCACCCGCGCCACACCGGAGCCGGCCAGCTCGCGGGCCTGTTCGGCGGCGCCGGCCCGGGGCGGGTCGAAGACCGCGACATCTGTATGGCGCAGGTCGTGGACCAGCAGGGGACGGCGCGCCAGGTCGCGAGCCTCGGTGGTCACGCCCTTCAGGCCCGGCGCGCCCGCCAGCGCCGCCGTCAGCGCGGCCACCGCCTCGGGCGCCGAGTCGACGCCATGGGTGGGGGCGATCTCGGCCAGGCGGAAGGTGAAGGTGCCGACCCCGCAATAGAGGTCGGCGATGCGGCTCGCGCCCACAGCGGCGGCGGCCAAGAAGTCGGCCATGGCGGTCTCCGCGGCCTTGGTCGCCTGCAGGAAGGCGCCCGGCGGCAGGTTGACCCGGCCCGGACCCAGGCGGACCTGCGGCAGGCGCGACATGTAGGCCGCCTCGCCGTTCAGGGTCACCCGCGCGAAGTCCGCCTCCGCCGCCCGCTCGGCCAGCTGCACGCGGGCGTCGGCGCCGAGGCCACCGCTGCGGGCCTCCACCCCGGTGATGTCCACGTCGAGGCCGGTGTCGGTGAAGGTCACGTGCAGCGAGGGCGCGGACTTGGGGTGCTCGAACAGCCGCGCGGCCAGTCGTTTCAAGGCCGGGATCGCCGCCTGGATGGCCGGCTCGGCGATCGGGCAGACCTCGATGTCCACGAGGTCCCAGGACTTGCGCGCCTTGTAGCCCAGCCGGGCCTGGTCGCGGTCGCCGCGCCGGGCGTGCAGGGTCACCCGCCGGCGCGTGCCGGGCGAGGTGGCGACGGGGGGCAGGATCTCGGTCTCGATTCGCTCGCGGGCCAGGGTGCCGGCCAGCCGCTCGACCTTCCAGGCCAGGTAGGGTTCGTGCGCCCAGTGCTGCAGGGCGCAGCCGCCGCAGGTGAAGAAGTGCGGACAGGCGGGCGCGATGCGATCGGGGCTCGCGGCCAGCACCTCGAGCAGCTCGCGCCGTTCGCCGGAGCCCTGGGCCCGCACCCGTTCGCCGGGCAGGCTGAAGGGCACAAAGACCGGGCCGGCGGCGACGCCATCGCCCTCCCCGCCCACGGTTTCGATGTCGAACTCGGCCGGCGGACCGGCGGGCGGGCGCGGGTCGGGGCGGCGATCGGCCCGGGGCTTGGACCTGCGCTGTTGCGGCCTCATAGGAGCGCCACGGCCACGGTCGGGTTTAAGTCAAAATGAACGAACATGAACGAGATTCTCAACCGCCGTTCAGCTTGCCCGACGCATCTTCGCCACAAGCTCCGCCGTAAGCTGGGCTAAGCATCGATCAGAGGAACCCCGAATGTCCAAGCGTGTCACCTTCGCCAAGGCCGGAGCCTGCGCCCTGGCCGGTGCGATCGCGCTGGCGGCCGCCGCGCCGGTCCAGGCCCAGCCCGCGCCCAGCGGCTCCTACACCGCCCGGAGCCCCGACGGCTACTATTACGACGCCTGCAAGCGCGAACAGACCGGCCGCGGCACGGTCGGCGCGGTGCTGGGCGGCGGCGCGGGGGCGGTGATCGGCTCCAATGTCGCGGCTCGCAACGCGCGCACGGAAGGCGCCCTGCTGGGCGGCCTGCTGGGCGCGATCGCCGGCGGCGTGGTGGGCAACAAGTCCGCCGCCTGCACCTCCGACCCTAACCCCGGCCGCACCGCCGACCTGCCGCCGCCCGCGCCGCTGCACGCCGACGGCCGCGACTACGACCACGACAGCAATGGCGCGCGCGACGGCTACTACGACCGCGACGCCTATGCCGACTCGGCCGCCGCCCAGGCCCAGGCCCGCGACGACGCCTATGCCTATGGCCAGCGCGGTGAGCGCTACCGCCTGTCGGACCGCACGCCCGGCCCGGACGGCTGCACCCTGGCCGAGAGCCCGATCTACATGCCCGATGGCCGCACCCAGACCCGCTTCGTCCGCGTCTGCCGCGACGCCAACGGGGGCTACGCGGTGGTGGACTGAATTCATCCGTGGTGTGGGTCTCGCGCCCAGACCAGATACTCCCGGTTGCCGTCGCCGCCTTCGATGGGGCTGTCGGCGGTGGCTTGGACGGTCCAGCCGGCGGCGGTTAGAAACGCGCCCACCGCCTCCAGCGCGCCGGCCCGCGCCGCCGGGTCGGTGACGATGCCGCCTTTGCCGACCTTGTCGCGGCCGACCTCGAACTGCGGCTTCACCAGGGCGATGAGGTCGGCGCCGGGGGCCGCCAGGGCCAGCGCGGCGGGTAGTGCCTTCTCCAGCGAGATGAAGCTGACGTCGGTGACGATCAGGCCGGGCGGCTGCGGGATCAGCGCCGGGGTCAGGTGGCGGGCGTCGGTGGCTTCCAGGCTGACGACGCGGGGATCGGCGGCCACCTTCGGGTGCAGCTGGCCCCGGCCAACGTCGACCGCGTAGATCCGCGCCGCGCCGCGCGCCAGGCAGACCTGCGTGAAGCCGCCGGTGGAGGCGCCGACGTCCAGCACCACGCGGCCCTCGACGGCGACCGGCCAGAGGTCCAGGGCGTGCGCCAGCTTCAGCGCCCCTCGCCCCACCCACGGATGCGCCGGCGTCGCCGCCAGCGCCGCGTCGTCGGCTATCGATTCCGAAGCCTTGGCCACCACCCGTCCGTCCGCCGTCACCCCGCCGGCCTCGATGGCGGCGCGGGCCTTAGCACGGCTGTCGAACAGGCCGCGGGCGACCAGCAGGAGGTCGGCCCGGGTTTTCAAGGGCCGGTCTTCAGGCCGCCGCGTCCACGAACAGCGGCTTGAGCTCGCTCTTGAGGATCTTGCCGTTGGCGTTGCGCGGCAGGGTCTCGGGCCAGAACTTCACCGCCACCGGCACCTTGAACGCCGCCAGCCGCTCGGCGACGTGCGCGCGCAGTTCGGCCTCGGTGGCCGCCATCCCCGGCTTCAGGGTCACCACGGCGCCGGGCTCCTCGCCCAGGATGCGGTGCGGGATGCCCACCACGGCGGCGTCCATCACCGCGGGGTGGTCGTAGAGGACGTTCTCGATCTCGACGCAGTAGATGTTCTCGCCGCCGCGGATCAGCATGTCCTTGGCCCGGTCGAGGATGAAGCAGAAGCCGTCGGCGTCCAGCTTGGCCAGGTCGCCGGTGCGCACCCAGCCGTCGACGAAGGTCTGGGCGGTGGGCTCGGGCTTGTTCCAATAGAGCCTGGCGTTCATCGGGCCCTTGGACCACAGCTCGCCCATCTGGCCGGTCGGCAACAGGGTGACGCCGTCGGCCGGGTCGCGAATCTGCAGCTCGGCGACGGCGGCGGGCGGGCCGCAGCTGTCGGGGCGGTGCTGGTAGTCCTCGGCGCCGTTGGAGGTGACCGTGGCGCAGGTCTCGGTCATCCCCCAGCCCTGGCCGCTCTGCGACTTGGGGAACACCTCCTTCAGCCGCCGCACCAGTTCCGGCGCCGAGGGCGCGCCGCCATAGGACACCGCCTCCAGCGACGACAGGTCGTAGTTGGCCCGCGACGGATGCTCGATCAGCTGCCAGGCGATGGTGGGCACCCCGCCGGCCGACTGAATCTTCTCGCGCTGGATCAGTTCGAAGGCGCGGATCGGCTCCCACTTGAACATCAGCACCAGCTTGGCGCCGGCGAACAGGCTGGGGTTCAGCACCGCGAAACAGCCGGTGACGTGGAAGAACGGCACCGACAGCAGGCTCGAGCGCTGCGACGCGTCCGGGTCGGGCGCCGGCGGCGCCTCGCCCTTGCGCAGGAAGGCCCGCGCCCCGGCCGCACCGGCGGTGATGATGTTGCAGTTGACCGCCCGCTGGGTGGCCAGCGCGCCCTTGGGCCGGCCCGTGGTGCCAGACGTGTAGAAAATGGTGGCGTCGTCGTCGGCGTCGATCTCCGCCGGCGGGATCGGCTGGTCGGGCAGCGCGGCCCAGGCGTCCGGGGCGCCCAGCACGCTCTCCAGCTTGGTCACATAGGGGTGGGCGATCTCGTCCGGTTCGCGGCTGACATAGACCCGCGTCAGCTCCGGGCAGTTGTGGAAATGCTCGGCCAGGCGCTGGTAGCGCTCCGCGTCCATCACTGCGACCTTGGTCCCGGAATCGGTGAGGCCGTATTCCAGCTCCGGCCCGGTCCACCAAGCGTTCAGCGGGGTAACGATGGCCCCGAGGGACGCCGCCGCATAGAAGGCCACCACCCACTCCGGCAGGTTGCGCATAATCACCGCCACCCGGTCGCCCTTGACCACGCCCTGGGCCTGCAGCTCGACGGCGAAGGCGGCGACGGCGCGGTGGAAGGCCTCGAAGGTGACGCGCTCGTCCTCATAAACCAGGAAGATCTTCTCGCCGTGGCCCTTGGCCAGCTCGGCGACGGCGCGAAGGGTCGGCGGCTGGTTCTTCCAGGCCTTCATCGTCACGCCGCGGATGGTGGCCTCGGCGATCTCGGTCGGCAGGCCGGGCGCGCCGATCAGGGCGTGCGCCTGGGCGATGGACATGGCGGGCCAACCGGGCGGCATGAGGGCCTCGGACATTCGTTTCACTCCCGTACTCACGCCGGGATTCCCCGCCCCGGACGTCACGGTGGGTGAACAAGCATAACCCGGCGTCAGAGGCAAACCGCGCCGCCGCGCCAACCGTGCGCGCGCCGCAGGCGCAGTCATTTTTAACCCCTGAAAACACAGAAAACACGGAAGGGCGCGGTGGCAGGCCGGACCGCTCTACCCTCTTTCAGTGTTTTCAGTGTTTTCAGTGGTCGAATCCTTTAGGCGCTGGCCTCAGCGGCGCGGCGGACCGGTGGCCCGGCGGATTCCCAGCCTGCCGCGAGGACCGGGCGGCGGCGGCGGCGCGAGGGTCATGACCGCGGCCGTGGCGGTACCGGCGAGCCGGGCGCGGAGGCCACCGCTTCGCGGCGCGGCCGCCGGCGGCGGGTCCGCGACGCTGGCGAGTAGTTCGCGCAGGGTGGGCAAGGCGGCCGGCTCCGGACCCGCCAGGGCCGCGACGTCGGCGGCGACCGCGCCCAGCGTCCGCAACAGCACCGGCAGGCTGGCGCTCTCGCGCTCCCGGTCGGACTCGCGGTCGCGTTCGGGCGGATCGCGGTCGGACCCGTCGTATTCGGAGGGGTCGTGTTCGGAGGGGTCGTGTTCGTGCGGCTCGCGTTCAATGCGCTCGGTCAGCGTCGCCCGCGCGCCGCCCATATCCGACTTCAGGCTCTCCGGCGCACGCCACGGCCGCACGACGGGCGGGATGGCTTGGGCGTCCTTGGCGGAGTAACTCCCTCGCATGGCACGAACCAAGCAAAGCCCTGAGTTTGAGATCGAGGTCGACGGGGAGCCCTATGTCTGGCGCCTTCACCGCTTTCCCCAATGGTCCAGTGACACCAACGCGTGGCGCGGCAAGGCGATCGCGGTGCGTCACCAGGCGGGGCAGCGCGAGGCCGTGCTGGAATTTCCACCCGGCCATCAGCCCAGATTCGGCGCCCCGCAGCTGAAGGCCTCGCAGATCCCGCCCGAACTCGTGGCGAAGGGCATCGCGGCCGCCATCGCGGCGGGATGGGCGCCCCTGTCCCGCGGCAAAACGGTCACCATCGTCGTCGATGCGACCGGCGGCTGACCCAGGGGGTTTGAAGGTCGGAGACGCCGGACTTGCCGGCGGGGCTACGGCCTCAGGCCGTCTGGCCCTTGGCCCACCGCCGGCGCAAAGCCGCGCCGACACCGCCCAGTCCGACGATCATCATCGCCCAGGTCGAGGCTTCGGGAACTGCGGCGGCCGCCGTGGAAAAAGCGCCAAGGGTGTGGGTGTCGAAGAAGATCGTGGTGGCGACGCCCCCGTCAGCCCCGGTGATTCGGGAATCGAAGTTCAGATCGAAATTATAGCTCTGGCCCGCGCCAAGCGTGCCGCCGGGCATGAAGATGCTGGTGGTCGAGGGGCTAAGGCCCCGGAAGAACACGTCGTTGCCGAGCGAGTCGGTGACGTCCAGGAACACAAAGGCCAGGTTCGCGTCGGGGTTCTGCGCGAACGCATTGAAGTCGAACGTGAAGCCCGACGCGGCGTCGAGGCCCTGAAGTTGGTTGAAGGAGGCCGCGGTCAGCATCGGCACGGACAGCGAAGCCGCCGCCACCGTGTAGCTGAGCGACGCGCTCTGCGAGGCCGCCGTGCCGCTGTTGGTCACCTGGAAGGCGTAGGTCCCGAACGGATAGGCGGCGTTGAGGTCGGCCAGAGTTCCCGCCGAGTCGCTGAACGCCAGGGTCGCGCCGGGCGCCGGGGTCAGGGCCACCGGCGAGCCGGCCCCCGGATAGGTGAGCGTTCCGCCGTCGAAGTCACTTGCCGAATCCAGGAACGCGCGCGCCGCGAAGAAACCGCCGGTGGCCACGACCGTGGTGGCGCCGGTCTGTTGGTAGAGGGGGTTCAGGCCGATGTCGATTTCGGTGACCGCCGCCTTGGCGCCGCCCGCCGCGCCCAGGGCGCAGGCGATCGAAAGCGCCGCCCCGGCCATTGTTTCAAACCGCATCTACGATCCCCCTACGATGACGGGACGGACAGTCGTCCCACGCGCCGCGCGACCGATCCGCCGCCCGACCCGGGATCGTTAACACCTTGGAAAGCCGTTTGAAATTGGACCTGGTCCTAGGACTGGTCGTGAGACCACAGCGGCGGGCGGTCCCGCTTTCCGGCTGACGGGAAAGGAAGGGGGGCCGGCTCAGCGGGGCCAGGGCTGGATGCCCAGGAAGCCGCCGTCGATCGGCAGCATGACGCCGGTGACCCAGCGGGATTCGTCGCTGGCGAGGTAGACGGCGGCGTAAGCGACATCCCAGCCCGTGCCTTCGGTCTGCAGCGGCACGGCCTGGCGGCGGCGCTCGCGGACCGCCTCGCCGAGGGGCGCCACCAGCGGAGTATAGACCGTGCCGACGATCAGGCTGTTGGCGCGGATGCCCTCAGCCGCGTGGTCGGCGGCGACGGACAGGGTCAGCCCCTGCAGCCCGGCCTTCGACGCCGCATAGGCCACGGCCCCCGGCGTTCCGGAGAGCCCGACCATACCGGCCGTGGACGACACGGTGATTATCGATCCCCCACCGCCTTGCCGCATCCGCGGGATGCAGGCGCGGCAGCAAAGCATCGCCGAGGTGAGGTTGGACTGCAGCAGGCGCTCCCAGTCCTCGAGCATCACCGTCACGCTGTTGCCGCCGGCGCCGACGCCCACATTGTGGTGCAGGATGTCGAGGCGGCTATAGCGCTCGACGGCGAAGGCGGCCATCGCCTCGGTCGCGTCGGGGCGGGTCACGTCCGCGGCGAACGCGGTGGCCTCGCCGCCCTCCGCGCGGATCGTTGCTTCGAGCGCCTGCGCCCGTTCTAGGCTGCGGTTGACCAGGACGACCCCGGCGCCTTCGCGGGCGAACAGCATGGCGACCGCCGCGCCGTTGCCCAGGCCTTCGGCCTGGGACGCGGCCCCCGTGACGATGGCGACCTTGCCCGTCAGCCGGCCCATGCGCGCCCCGTTCCAGATTGCAATGGCCGAACCTAGCGCCGAGTCGAGGCGGTGTGGAACGCAAATGGCCGCTCCGGCCCTCTATTGCAGTGACATCGGGTAATTGAGGTAGGTCCATCCAAGCCTTGGAATACGAAGTTGGAGCGAGGTGATCGCAGCGCTTCACGAAGGAGGATGGGCCATGGTTGAAGTCTATGTCGGGCTGGATGTATCGGACAAGTCCACGCATC
>NZ_JANXWD010000069.1 GCF_025351295.1 Phenylobacterium sp. | reverse complement strand
GGCGATGTCGTCGCCGACCATCTTGTCGCCCTCGTTCTTCAGCTCGTCGATGTCGACGTACATCGAATAGAAGCCCTTGGTGCGGTCGGTGATGATGCCGGCGTTGAGCAGGGTCTTTACCAGGACGCGGAAGATGTTGGTGGCTTCCTTCATGTCCTCGCGACGGGTCTCGTCGTTGATCAGCTTGCCCATCTCCTCGATCACCCGGTTGGGATCGAGGCCGAACTCCTCATAGAGGCCGACGTTCTGGGTGGGGGCCACGAGGTTGAACAGCAGCGTCTGGAAGCAGTGCGCCGCCCACATCTCGATGATCTCGTGCTCGGCCGCCGTCAGGTGGGGGATGGTGCGGTCGGCCCAGATCTTGCCGAACTTGTGGTGGAATGCCTCGTCGGTCATCACCAGCTGCGTCAGCTTCCGGGCCAGCGGGTCGTTGGTCTGATTGAACACGGTGGCGAAGGCGCCCATGGCCAGGCCTTCCACCAGCATCTGCATGCCGATGATCTTCTTGTAGACCTCGGGGCTGCCGATGATGTCGACCAGCAGGTCCTTCAGGATCGGGCCGCATTCCACCGGCCGGCCCCAGCGCGCCTTGATGTATTTGGCGAAGGCGGTGACGTGGCGGGCCTCTTCGCGGGTCTGGTTGGCGGCGTATTCCTGCGCGCCCTGGTCCTTCAGCACATGGCACAGGCTGGCCGACAGGTTCAGCGCGCCCTGCTCGCCGTGCAGGATCGAGGAGAAGGTGCGCAGCGCCTGGGCGTTGGCGAACCGCACGCGGTCCTTCTGGTCGGTCAGGATGGAATTGACGTAGTCGAGGCGCAGCGCCCCCACCATGGTCTCCGGCAGGATCATGATGTTCTCGATGTCGAACGGCTCGTCGAAGTCGATGTATTTCTTGTCCAGCGGATCCCAGAAGTGGTCGTGGGTGGCGCTGATGATCTTGTCGAAGGCGGTGGAGCGGTTGCCGTAGCGGTCCAGCTCCAGCATCGACTCGAAGTCGTCGGGCGCGACGGCGTCGTAGATGATGTCCTTGGTGATGTTGCCGTCGGCGGCCATGGGAGCGCTCCTCGCCTGTTCGAAGGCGCAGACCATGCAAGCCGATCCGTGTTCAGTCAATGAATATGACGGGGGCGTCACTTTCCTGGCCCACCTTCCCGTCCGCTGCCATGGCATGGGAGCGGACGTTCAGGCGCTGGCCTCGATCGCCTCGATGTCCGGGTCGCTGAGGCCGAAGTGGTGGCCGATCTCGTGGACCAGGACGTGGCTGACCAGCTCTTCCAGGGTGACTTCGCCGTGCTCGGCCCATTCGTCGAGGATCGGGCGGCGGTAGAGGAAGATGCGGCTGGGCTCGGGTTCGGCGCCGAACCCGGACCGGTCGGCCAGGCTGACGCCGGAATAGAGGCCGGTGAGGTCGAACGGGTCCTCGATACCCATCTCCGCCAGGATCTCGTCGGACGCGAAGTCGTCGACGCGGAACACCACGTCGCCGGCCAGCTTGCGGAACCCCTCGGGCAGGGCGGCGAAGGCGCGTTCGGCGATCTCGGCCAAATCGTCCAGGGAGGGCGCGCGGCCCGCCACGGAGGCGTCGGGGTCATTCATCGGGCATGACGATATGCGGCGCGTCGGGCGGACGGATTTCAAAGAGGCCGATGTCCAGCGGCTGCTGCGGCTTGGTGGGGCGCAGCGGGGTGTCGGCGATGGCGCGCAGGGTCTCAGGGTCCACCGCCGCCTTCGACTTGCGCGCGGCCCGCGCCTGGGGCGCCTCAAGCGGTCGCTCGGCCGTGCCGATCCGCCAGTAGGACACGCTGAGCCGCCAGACCGTGCGGGGCGGCTTGCCGGGCTCGGGCCAGCGGTGGCCGTCGGCGTTGGTGGGCGCGATGGGATTGGCGCGACGCGCGCCCCCGGCCACCTGCTGCACCAGCCGGCAGTAGCGGTCCTGCGCCTCCGGCACGGCGCCGGTGCGCTCGTCGTCGACCCGGCCGCGATAGGCGTCCAGCGCCACCTCGCGGGTGGCGAAGGCCGGGCCGACCGGGTCGCTGCAGAACACCACCGCCTCGCCGGCCCGGCGGCGCGCGTCGCTTTGCCGGGCCGCGCGACCGGCCGGACGCGAGAGCGCGAGCTCGGCATTGACCGCCACGGGGTAGAGGATCGCCGTCATCGGGCGCATTCTCGCTGAAAATGCCGTCGGATAGAACGCCGCCCGCGCTCTAAGCTGCACGGGATTGATTCGCCGGGTAGTCGATGAGCGCGCACGAACTCATGCTGGCGGCCGCGGCAGGTGCGGTCAGCCTGGCCATTTCCGCTGTTCTCTGGGCCTTCGCCCAACGCCGCGCCGCCGACCGCCGGGTGGCGGAGCTCAGCGTGCGCGTCCGCCAGCTGGAGGCCGGGGCCGAGACCGCCCAGGCCTCGGTCGAGGCGTTCGATTCCGCGCTGCTGGCCGTCGAGGAGGGCCACGCCCTGCTGGCCTCCGGCGAGGAGAGCCTGGCGGTCTGCCGCGAGGCGCTGGGCCTGGCGGAGACCGATCCGCAGGCGGTGCTGAACGCCCTGATGCGCGCCGACCCCGACCATGCGCGGCGCCTGCGGGCGCTGTTCGAACGCGGCGAGGCCTGCGCCTTCGAGGTCAAGGGCCCGGCCGGCGTGGTCACGGTGGAGGGCCGCGCGGCGGGGGCGCTGGCGTGGCTCAGGATTTCGGCCGTGCTTGGCGAAGACCAGGGCCTGCCGACCGCGCCGCGCTTCGCCGCCTTCCTGAATGCCCGGTCCGCGCCGGCCTGGCTGGCGGCGGCGGATGGCTCGCCGATCTGGGTCAACGGCGCCTGGCTGAAGGCGGTCGACGCCGCCAGCCTGGACGAGGCCGCCCAGCGGGGCGCCGCCTTCGACCGCGGCGCCGACGCGCTCGCCAGCGAGGCCGCGAACCTGGGGCAACGACGCGAGGGCCTGCGGTGGCTCAGCCTGGGCGGCCGCCGGCGCGCCTTCCAGATCACCGCCCAACCGCTGGACGGCGGCGGCGTGGGCGTCTGGACCGACGACGTCACCGACCTGGAGGAAGCCCGCGAGGAGACCAAGCGCAACATCGAGGCGCACGACGAGACCCTGAACCGGCTGGACGACGCGGTGGTGATCTTCGACCGCGCCAAGCGGCTCAGCTTCCACAACACCGCCTTCGCCGCGCTGTGGGGCCTGGAGCCCGCGTGGCTGATCGAGCGCCCGACCCACGGCGAGGTGCTGGACCGCCTGCGCCAGCGCCGCCGCCTGCCGGAGACCGCCGACTACGGCAAGTGGAAGGCCGCCGAGCTCAACCGCTACGAACAGCTGGACGCGGCGCCCGACGACCTGTGGAGCACCCCGGACGGCAAGACCCTGCGCGTGGTGCGCCAGCCGCATCCGCTGGGCGGCCTGTTGCTGCTGTTCTCCGACATCACCGACGACCTGAAGATGAAGGCCCAGTTCAGCGCCCTGGTGGAGGTGCAGCAGGCGACCCTGGACAAGCTGTCGGACGCCGTGGCGGTGTTCGGCTCCGACGGGCGGCTGCGGCTGCACAACGAGTCGTTCGAGCGGTTCTGGAACATCACCCCACTGCAGCTGGAGGCGGCCGGCGATTTCGAGGGCATCGTCGACCTGTGCATTCCCAAGCTGCACGACATGTCGTTCTGGAAGGAGCTGAAGGGCCGGGTCGCCGACCCCGATCCCAGCGCGCGCATGCCGATCACCGGCGAGGCCCAGACCTCCGACGACCGCATCGCCGAGTATCGCACCCGGCCGCTGCCGGACGGCGCGACCCTGATCGCCTTCACCGACGTCACCGACGCCAAGCGGCTGGAAAGCGCGCTCGCCGACCGGGTTCAGGCGTTGAGCGAGGCCGAGCGGCTGAAGCGGGATTTTGTGGGCAATGTCTCCTATGAGCTGCGCACCCCGCTCACCACCATCATCGGCTATTCGGAGCTGCTGGAGCATGCCGGCGACGCCCTGCCGGAACGCGCCCGCGGCCACGCCGCCTCGGTGAAGGCCGCGGCCATCCAGCTGGCCCGCTCGATCGACGACGTGCTCGACATGGCCCAGATCGACGCCGACGAGATGGCGCTGGACCTGTCGGAGGTGAACGTCGGCGACCTGCTCATGGAGGTGACCAGCCGCTGGCGGGTCGAGGCTGAGCCCGGCAAGGTGGCCATCGTCCTGGAGCGGCCCGACGACGTAGGCTCGATCCGCGGCGACCGGCGGCGGCTGTCGCAGGTGCTGGACCACCTGATGGAGAACGCCATCGGCCAGACCCCGCCCGGCGGCACGGTGACGCTGGCCGCGCGCAAGGCGCTGGGCGAGGTGCAGCTGCAGGTCTCCGACACCGGGCGCGGCATCCCGTTCCACGTCCAGGCGCACATCTTCGACCGCTTCATCGGCCGCGAGCGAGGCGGCCCCGGGCTGGGGCTGGCCCTGGTCAAGGCGCTGACCGAACTGCACGGCGGCTGGGTGGCGCTGGAAAGCGAGCCCGGCGCGGGGGCCACCTTCACCTGCCACCTGCCGGAAGAGGCCCGCACCGTGAGCCAGCCGGAGCTCGGTTTCGCGCGGTAGTCGTCCCGGCTCGCCAGGACAGGGCGCCGCCCCTGACGAACCTGTTCAGATCGCGGTCATCTGCGCCTGCGTCCCTATGGCGCGCGCCGGGAAGCGTTGATCCGTCACCCGAACCCTCTATTGCAGTGCAACATGATCCAGCGTCTCGCCTTCGCCGCACTCGCGGCCTGCCTGCTGCTCGCGCCCGCCGCCGGCCAGGCGGCCCCCGAGCCGACAGGCCGGATCGAGATCGCCCAGATGATGGGCCGCTGGTACGAGGTGGCCCGGGTCCCCAACAGCCTGCAGACCGGCTGCCAGGCCGGGGCGTCGGACTGGACCGCCGCGCCGCGCGGCTTCGCCGTGGTGCAGTCCTGTCACAAGGGCAGTCCCGACGGCCCGCTCTCGGTATGGAAGGCCAAGGCGGTGGTCGCAGACCCGCGCACCAACGCCCGGCTGAAAATGAGCTTCTTCGGCGGGATCGTGACCCAGGACTATGTGGTGGTCGAACACCGTCCGGAGCAGGGCTGGCTGGTGCTGGCCACCGCCAACGGCAAGTACCTGTGGCTGATGTCGACCCGGCCCACCCTGCCGGCCGCGATCAAGGCGCAGGCCGTGGCGCGCATCCGCCAGTTGGGCTTCGACGTCGGCCGGCTGGAATTTCCGGCGCCGGCGCGCGGCTGAGGCCTCTTGATATCGGAACGTAGCCGGAACAAGGTTTCGGCATGGACGTTACCGTCGTCACCGTCTCGCGCCCCGAGACCACCGCCACCGTCACCCGCGGCGCTGCGCGCCTGCTGAGCGCGCTGGGCTATGCGCCGCTGGCCGAGGTGACCCTGCCGAACGCGCGGCGCGCCGACCTGATGGCGCTGGGGCCGAAGGGCGAGATCTTCATCGTCGAGGTGAAGTCGGGGATCGAGGATTTCCGCGTCGACCTGAAGTGGCCGGAGTACCGGCCCTACTGCGACGCCTTCGCCTTCGCCGTGGCCCCGGAGTTCCCGCGCGAGATCCTGCCGGAGGAACCGGGGCTGATCGTCGCCGACGCCTTCGGCGGCGCCATCCTGCGCGAGGCCCCGGTGACGCCCCTGGCCGGCGCGCGGCGCAAGGCCCTGACCCTGGCCTTCGCGCGGTTGGCGGCCCTGCGCGCGGGGGGTGTGATGGCGACGGAACTGTGACCGGCGTCAGGTCCCCGTCGGCCGCTACATCGTCGACTTCGTGTGTCTGCGCCATCGGCTCGTGATCGAGGCGGACGGGCCATTCCACGACACCGAGCATGATGGCCAGCGAGACGCTTGGCTGGCTTCGCAAGGCTTTCGCGTCCTGAGGTTCAGCAACAACGACATCTACAGCCGCGACTGGCAGGTCGTTGGCGCCATACTGCAAGCCGCTCACGTTCCGGGGGCCGATCCTGAGGTCTGATTGACCCCTCAGCCGACCCGCTGCGCGGGCCACCTTCTCCCGCAGGGGGAGAAGGGCAGAAAAACGGCTACCGCCAATCCGCGCCGCCCTGCGGGCGGCCGTGGGATGACGGCCTTTTGGAAGGGTGGGATTTACCGTGGCGCGCGCTTGGCCAGGATGCGCTGCAGGGTTCGGCGGTGCATGTTCAGGCGGCGCGCGGTCTCCGAGACGTTGTGGTTGCAGAGTTCGTAGACGCGCTGGATGTGCTCCCACCGGACCCGGTCGGCGCTCATCGGGTTTTCCGGCGGGGCCGGTGAGGCGTCGCCCTTGGCCAGCAACGCGCGGACCACGTCGTCGGCATCCGCCGGCTTGGAGAGGTAGTCGACCGCGCCGGCCTTCACCGCCTGCACCGCCGTGGCGATGTTGCCATAGCCGGTGAGCATGATGATCTTGGCGTCGGCGCGCGCGTCGCGGAGCGCCTCCACCACCTTCAGCCCGGACCCGTCCTCCAGCCGCATGTCCAGCACCGCATAGGCCGGGGCGTGGACCTTCACCGCCGCGATGGCCTCCTGCACGCTGCCGACCAGAGTGGGCTCGAAGCCCCGCTGTTCGAGGGCGCGACCGAGGCGGGTCCGCAGGGGTGCGTCATCATCCAGAACCAGCAGGCTCTTGTCGGCCAGTGCGGTGACTTCGGCGGACAGATCGGTCATGCGTCGTCCTTCCTCTGAGGGCTGTGGCGGAGTGTCGCACCTAAATGCATTTGCGCAAGCTTCGCCGCGTGTACGTCAAATTACCTCAACTATTGAGCGAGCCCAGCGTGCAGATACCACCGCACCGCGTGGTTTGCCGTTCCGGAAGGTCACGGTGGCGCCCGTTCGTTCTAACAGCGTCTTGGAGATGAAAAAGCCCAGTCCCATCCCGATATGGCCGGTGCGCGAACCTTCCGCCCCCGGGCGGGTGGTCACGTAGGGCTCGCCCAGCTTGGCCAGGATCTCCGGCGCGAAGCCGGGGCCGTCGTCGCGGACCTCGATGGTCACGCTGTCGGCGTCGAAGCGGGCGGAGACCAGGATCTCGGACTTGGCGAAGTCGACGGCGTTCTCCACGAACGAGGTGAAAGCGTGGGTGATCTCCGGCAGGCGGCGGATGTCAGGGCTCTTCACCCCCTTGGCGCCGGTGACGATGGCCTCGACGCGGACCTCTCGGGAGGTGTTGGCGTGGGGCTCGATCACCTCCTGCACCAGCTGGCGCAGGGACAGCCGCTCATGGACCTCGTCGGTGGCTTTGTCCGGGGTGGCGGCCAGGCGGCGCAGGATCTCGCGGCAGCGCTCGGCCTGCGACCGCAGCAGCTCGGCGTCCTCCTTGACCTGGGCGGTCGGCGCCTCGCGGATCATCTCCTTGGAGACGATGGAGATGGTGGCCAGCGGGGTGCCCAGCTCATGGGCGGCGGCGGCGGCCAGGGCGCCCAGCGCCGAGAGCCGCTGCTCGCGCGCCAGCACCGCCTGGGTGACGTCCAGGGCCAGGGCCATGCGGGCCGCCTCCACCACCGACTGGCGCACGAAGCCGGCGATCAGGCAGATCCCGGCGACGTTGGCGATGCCGGACATGATCCGGTACTCCACCGTCAGCCGCGGCTCCGGCGCCACCGAGGGATAGCCCAGCGCCACCACCGACAGCGCCAGCGACGCCACCGAGGCCAGGCCGCCCAGCAGCAGCAGGGGCCTGAGCGGCAGGGTGGCGGCCGCCAGGGTTACCGGGGCGATCAGCACCAGCACGAAGGGGTTGGCCGTGCCGCCGATGAAGCCCATCAGGATGGTGGTCTGGGCGATGTCGATGGCCAGCTGGCCCAGCGCCTCGTGGTCGCTCAGCACCCGCTGGGCGACCGACGTCCGGGCGGTCAGCACATTCACCCCGACCCCGGCGGCGACCACCAGGGCGCAGAGCAGATACGGCGCCTTGTAGTCGAGGCCGAACCCCATGGCGGCCAGCAGCAGGGCCTGGCCGACCAGCACCATCCAGCGGACATTCACCAGGGTGCGGACCCGCAGGTGGCCCCGGCGGATGGCGGCGGTGTCCCAGACGTCTTGCGCGCCCGCGGGGGCGGCCGTATCGAAAGCCGCGGTCGGGGCGTAGGCGTCCGTCATGGCCATCGGGCCGGCGCGCCGGCGACCCGGAACCGACCCCCAGGGACTCTACGCCAAAGGAACGTCCACATGTCCAAGCGGATCCTGGCGCTCATCGCGCTCCTGGCCCTGGCGCTCGCTGTTCTCACCGGCCTCGCCGTCCGCAAGGGTGTGCTGGGACCCCAGACCGAAACGGTTGCCATCGGCGGACCGTTCCAGCTGATCGACACCTCAGGCGCCACGGTCAACCAGGAAGTGCTGAAGGGCAAGTGGAGCGTGGTGTTCTTCGGCTTCACCCATTGCCCCGACATCTGCCCGACCACCCTGTTCGAGCTGGCCCAGGTTGAGCCGCTGCTGGGCGGAGCGGGCAAGCACTTCCAGACCGTCTTCGTCTCGGTCGACCCCGGCCGCGACACCCCGGCCCAGATGCGGGCCTATGTCGCCAATCCGGCCTTCCCCAAGCGCCTGCTGGGCCTGACCGGCTCCCCCGCCCAGGTGGACGTGGCCGCCAAGGCCTACCGCGTCTACTACCAGAAGCAGGGCGAGGGGGCGGACTATGTCGTCAACCATGCCGCCTACAGCTACCTGATGACCCCCAAGGGCCGGTTCGCCTGTGTGCTGCCCTATGGCGAGGGGCCTGAAAAAACGGCGGCCAGGATCGAGACCGCCATGAAACTGGGCCCGAACGCCGAGCGCTGCTGAAGCTTTGCCGCCGCACGCCACGTAACGCTTGCGGAGCTCGTTAAGGTTCCGCATGTTATGTTGCAGCGCACCAAAGGCGGGCGACCCCAATGCTCTACAGCCTCTATGAAGCCGGCTACTATGCCACCTCTCCCCTGCGGCGGATGGCGCTCGCCGCCCGCGATTTCTGGAGTTCGCCGCTCAATCCGGGCGCTCAGAGCGATATTGGGCGCCGGATGTTCGCCAATACCGACCTGTTCGCCAACCTGACGCGGCGCTACGGCAAGCCCGACTGGAAGATCGACCACGTCGTGATCAACGGCAGGCAGGTGCGGGTGCGCCCGACCACCGTCTGGTCGAGCCCCTGGTGCAAGCTGACCCACTTCGCGCGCGACACCTCCGACCTGCGCCGCGCCGGCAAGACCGAGCTGGAGCCGGCGCTGCTGATCGCCGCCCCGCTCAGCGGCCACTACGCCACCCTGCTGCGCGGCACCGTCGAGGCCTTCCTGCAGGACCAGGAGGTGTTCATCACCGAATGGACCAACGCCCGCGACGTGCCGTTCCTGGAAGGCCGCTTCGATTTCCACGACTACATCGACCACATCCGCGAGATGCTGCGCCAGATGGGGCCGCGGCCGCACGTGGTCGCCGTCTGCCAGCCGGGCCCGCCGGTGCTGGCCGCCGCGGCCCTGATGGCCGAGGACAAGGAAGAGAGCCGCCCCGGCTCGATGACCTTCATGGGCTCGCCGATCGACGCGCGCCTGTCGCCGACCGTGACCAACAAGCTGGCCGAGGATCGGCCCTTCGGCTGGTTCGAGAGCAACATGATCTACAACGTGCCGCCGCCCTATCAGGGCACCGGCCGGCGCGTCTATCCGGGCTTCGTCCAGCTGGCCAGCTTCATGTCGATGAACCTGGAGAAGCACAAGGAAGCGCACCGCAACTATCTGCAGCAGCTGATGGACGGCGACGGCGACAGCGCCGACAAGCACCTGGAATTCTACGACGAGTACCTCTCGGTCCTCGACCTGACCGAGGAGTTCTACCTCCAGACCATCGACGTGGTGTTCCAGCGGCACCTGTTGCCGAAGGGCGAGCTCTTCCATGGCGAGCGCAAGGTGAAGCCCGAGCGGATCACCGACATCGGCCTGATGACCGTCGAGGGCGAGAACGACGACATCTCCGGCATCGGCCAGACCCAGGCCGCCCACTTCCTCTGCCTCGGCCTGCCGCCGGAGCTGAAGGAGGACTACATCCAGCCCCACGTCGGCCACTACGGCGTGTTCAACGGCAAGCGGTTCCGCGAGGAGATCTATCCGCGGGTGCGCGAGTTCATCCACCGGATGGAGCACTCGACCATGGTCCACGGCTCGCGGCCCAAGCCCCCCGCCCGCCCCCCCGCCGAGATCGTCCCCATCCGCCCCCGCGCCGCCAAGGTCTGACGGGCGGGGTTGGCGCATCCGGTCTCCTCACCCGTAAGAGGAGGGGGACCGCCCGAAGGGGGGTGGAGGGGGCCCACCGCTCAGATTCATCCTGCAAGCCCCCTCCACCCTGCTACGCAGGGTCCCCTCCCCCTACGGCTGAGGAGAAGGGCGCCCGCCGTGCCATGTGGAACATATCCACCGGCCACGATGTTCTCCGTGGAAAACCCCTACATGCGGCGTGGAGGCAGCTTTACGACCACAAGATGTTGATACACTCTGAGCCCAATCCACCAGTGGGCAGGCGACTCGATGACTCAGAAATCCCCATCCAACATCCGCCAGCTCCCCGGCCTGCTCACCCCGTCCCACGCCTACAAGCCGTTCCGCTACCCGTGGGCCTACGACTTCTGGAAGAAGCAGCAGCAGGTCCACTGGATGCCCGAGGAGATCCCGCTGGGCGAGGACCTCAAGGACTGGGCCACCAACCTGAACGACCGGGAGCGTAACCTCCTGACCCAGATCTTCCGATTTTTCACCCAGAGCGACGTCGAGGTGAACGACAACTACATGGAGCGCTACGCCCGGGTCTTCAAACCTACCGAGGTGAAGATGATGCTGGCGGCGTTCTCCAACATGGAGACCATCCACATCGCCGCCTACGCCCTGCTGCTCGAGACCATCGGCATGCCGGACGCGGAGTTCACGGCGTTCCTGGAATTCCAGGCGATGCGCGACAAGCACGACTACATGCAGAAGTTCGGCGTCGAAACGAACGCGGATATCGCCAGAACGCTGGCCATGTTCGGCGGATTCACCGAGGGGCTTCAGCTGTTCGCCAGCTTCGCCATGCTGATGAACTTCCCGCGCCACAACAAGATGAAGGGCATGGGCCAGATCGTCAGCTGGAGCGTCCGCGACGAAAGCCTGCACTGCGAAGGCATGGTCAAGCTGTTCCACGCCTTCAACGCCGAGACCGGCTGCGTCACCAAGAGCGTCGCCGACGACATCGTCGACTGCTGCAAGACCGTGGTGGGCCTGGAGGACAAGTTCATCGACCTGGCCTTCGAGGCCGGCGAAGTCCAGGGCATGACGCCGGAAGACATCAAGAAATACATCCGCTTCATCGCCGACTGGCGGTTGCGGCAGCTGGGGTTGCCGGAAGTCTACGCCGCCCGGGAGAACCCGCTGCCGTGGCTGCAGTCCATGCTGAGCGGCGTGGAGCACGCGAACTTCTTCGAGGCGCGGAGTACGGAGTACTCGAAGGCGGCCACGCGGGGGCAGTGGCATGGGGATGGCGGGGTGTGGGCGGAGTTTGATCGGGTAAGGGCGGGACGGACTGGCGCTGAGGTCGTGGCGGGGGAGTGAGTCAGGCCTGCCAGAACGTGAGTTGATAGGCATCGATGTCTAGGTCGGGCTCGTCGGGAAAGTAGACCGTGAAACTGCGGTCCGGAAAGTCAGCCTTCAGCTTGACCTCATAGATCGCTTTCAGCGTCCGGCCGAGATAACGCGCCTGGGCCTCTGTCAGGGTCTCGTCATTGCAGTGAAGGTCAACCATGTGGTTGTGCAAGGCTTCGACGTCACGGCGCTCCGCCTGAGGCACAGGCCTGGCTTTGGCGGTATCTTCTGGCGTCCACGCTCCGGTACGCACGCAACCGCCGACGAGGTGGAAGGTGGGCCAGAAAATCAGGCTGTAGCCAACCGCCAGATCATAGCTGCCCTTCATCGCGATCCAGTCGCGCGCATCAACGTCGCTGTCG
>NZ_JANXWD010000064.1 GCF_025351295.1 Phenylobacterium sp. | reverse complement strand
GGGGCGCGACATCGCGAACGGCTGAAAGTCACCGGCCTATCCGACCGGCGGCGAGACCAGGCCCTCGAACAGCGGGCGAACATAGTGGTCGACCACCGTCGCCGGCTCCAGGCCGGGGGTGAAATAGTGCAGCTCGGCCGCGGCGTTGATCGCCGCGGTGATCATCTGGGAGGCGACGTTGACGTCCACGGCGGCCACCGAGCCGTCGGCGATGCCGTCGCAGAGGATCGAGGCGAAACGGTAGGAGATGCGGTCGAAGCGTTCGATCAGGCCCGTCCGGATCGACAGCGGCACCGTGGTCAGGGCCGATGTGCGCAGGAGCGGCGCGCTGCCGCCGGTCTGGTGCTCGATGAGGGCGCAGACGGTGGAGACCAGCACCTCCAGCCCCGAGCCGCCGGCCCGCTCGGCCGCATGGATCGCCCGCCACATGATGTCGAAGGTGCGCTGGAAGCAGGCCACCACCAGCTCATCCTTGGTCTCGTTGTGGTGGTAGAACGCGCCCTTGCTGACGTTCAGCTTCGACGAGATCCGCTCGACCGAGGCGCCGTGGTAACCCTCGTCGTTGATCAGGCCGGTCGCCGCGCGCAGGAACAGCTCCGACGACGAGGTGGCGCTGACGCCCCCCTCCGGCGCCAGGCACAGCGGGCGCGCCGTGGGCCAGCCGCTGGCCGGCCCGATCAGCCCATGGGCCAGGATCGCCACCACCCGCTGGGCGGTCCGCGGATAATCCGCCGCCTCCACCTGGCGCCGCCAAGCCGGGATCCAGAACACCTGCGAAAGCAGCATGTGCGCCCGCGCGTTGCGGTGCAGGCGCGGCAACACCTGCGGCGCGGCCAGCAGGCCGCGGAAGCGCCGGAACATCTCCACATAGGCCGCGTTGACCGGCGCGCTGTTGAGCGCGCGCACGTCGTTGAACACCGGGAACGGGTCGGCCTCGCCCTGGTCGACCTGGCGGGCATGGTCGAAATAGGCGTGGATGAAGGCCGCGAGCCGCCCCTCGTCGCTGGCCCCGCCCGCGCTGGCGGCGATCAGCTCCTCATAGGCCAGCAGGCCCTTCAGGAAGGCGGCGGCGGCCAGCTCCTCCTTGTTGCGGAAGTAATAGATGACCCCGGTGGGCACCAGGTCGAGGCGGGCGGCCACGTCGCCCAGGGTCATGCCGCGCACGCCATTGCGGTTCAGCTCTTCGACCGCCGAGCGGACGATGGCGCTGCGCTTGGCCTCGTAGCGGCGGGTCGGAACGCGGCGTTCGGCCCGACTGTCGGACGGCGCCCCATCGTCAACGGTTGTCCCCATCACCCTGTCTTAGCGAACTTCGGATCGCATCTCCATCCGTCAGCGTGTTGTCCTACCGGCTCGGTCACGGTTACCTGCGCACGGCGTGGTGTGGAGGACGACGATGCTGCTTCAGGGATTGAAGGTCGTGGAGATGTCGACCTGGGTCGCCGGCCCCAGCAGCGCGGCGGTGATGGCCGACTGGGGCGCCGAGGTGGTCAAGGTGGAGAGCCCGGCCGGCGACGCCACCCGCGCCTTCCAGCCCGACACCGCCGAGAGCCCCGGCAATCCGATCTTCACCAACGAGAACCGCGGCAAGAAGGGAGTGATGCTGGACATCGCCCGGCCGGCCGGCCGCGAGGCGCTCAAGACCCTGCTGCGCCAGGCCGACATCTTCGTCACCAATGTCCGGCCCGGATCGATGAAGCGGCTGGGGCTGGACTATGCGAGCCTGAAGGCCGAGTGCCCGCGGCTGATCTATGCCGCCGTCACCGGATATGGCCTGACCGGGCCGGCGGCCGACGTCCCGGCCTTCGACATCACCGCCTTCTGGACCCACAGCGGCGTCGCCCGCGCGATGATCCCGACGGACCAGGAGCCCTTCCCGTCCCGCCCCGGGTTCGGCGATCACGTGACGGCGATCTCGACGGTCGCGGCCATCCTGGCGGCGGTGCACGAGCGCCATTCCACCGGCCGTGGGCGGCTGGTGGAGACCAGCCTGATCCGCGCCGGCGCCTATGCCATCAGCTGGGACCTGGCCCTGCAGCTGCGCTACGGCCAGGTGGTCACCACCCAGCCGCGCAACGACCGGCCGGTGGGCATCTCCGGCTTTTTCCGCACCGGCGACGACCGCTGGATCTGCGTGCTGCCGCGGACCCTGGACTGCTTCACCAATATGATGCTGGCCATCGACCGGCCGGAAATCCTCGCCGACCCGCGTTTCGAACTGCCGATCATGGATATCGAGATCACCCGCGAGGTGCGCGCCTTGTGCGACACGGCCTTCGCGGGGATGACCCTGGCCGAGGCGGGCGAGCGGCTGAGCGGCAACGACCTGGCCTGGGCGCCGCTCGGCACGCTGGCCGAACTGGCGGCGTCCGACATGGCCGAGGAGGCTGGCTGCTTCATCACGGTCGAGGATGGCTGGGGCGGCAGATTCCGCGCCCCCGCGGCGCCGGCCCGCTTCCCCGAAGGGGCGCCCCCGGTCGGCCGCGCCGCCCCCAAGCTGGGCGAACACACCCGCGAGGTGCTGGAGGCCGCCGGTCTGACGCCGGACGAAATCGCGGCCGTGCTTTAGCGCTCTCCTCTCCCCCCGCGAAGCGGAGAGGGAGAGGTAGGGAGAGGGTCGGCTGGGCCCCTGCGTCTCTCCCGTTGGCGACCCAAGGACCCGCAGCGGCGACATGCACGGGTCCTGGCTAGACCACCGCCGGATCACGCTTTCACGCGCCGACCCTCTCCCTCCCCTCTCCCTCTCGCTTCCCTAGGGAGAGGAGGCTTTCCAAGAGAAAGGGCCGCGCAGAGGCTGCGCGGCCCGAAGTCGAGGAAGGAGAACGCCCGAGAGGGCCTGTTCACTGTGACGCCCCCGTCACTTTCGACAATCATGGGCGGCGCCGGGGGTATGGATTGACGCCGTTCGCCCGTTCCGAGGGCAGGATCGGTCCGGGGCGCCCGTTTGCAGGGCGACCCCGGACCCTCAATCCTAGAACTGGTAGCGAAGGCTGATCTGCGCGTACCAGAGCGAGAGTGCGGTGTTGCGCGTCTTGGTGACCGTGGTCGGCACCTGCGAGTAGCGGTACCCGACGCAGGTCGGGCTGTTGCTCGCGACGGCCACACCGTTGGCGTCGGCGCAGTCGACCCGGGTCAGGGTGTTGACGTCGTTGTATTCGCCGACCAGGCCCCAGTCGTGGTTGATCATGTTGAGCAGGTTGCGGATGTCCACCTGCACCTTGAGCTTGTGGCCCTCGATCAGGGTCGGGAATTCCTGGCTGAGCTGCAGGTCGACCCGGTTAATCGGCGCGTTGGTGTTGGTGTACTTCTGCACCAGCCCGGCGGGGATGTGGAAGGTGTCCACATAGTGCCGGAACAGCGCCAGGTCGTTCGGCGTGGCGAAGGTGACCATGCCGTACCGTAGCGGGTTGGTGGCGCTGGGGCCGGCCGAGAAGTCCGGCACAAAGAGCGCCTGGGCGGTCTTGGTCACCCCGAACACCTGGCTACGGCCCGACTGGCGGTCCTGGCTGGTGAAGCCGAAGGGCCGGCCGTCCTGATGCTCGCCGAACAGCGAGATCCGGGTCTCGTTGTCCTTGTAGAACTTATGGGCGTAGCCCACCTCCATCTTGTAGCGGTTCTTGATCTCGTAGACCGAGCGGCCGGTGTAGTCGGAGTTCGGGTCCAGGAAGGCCGGGACGCTGGCGTAGAGCGAGCCGGCCGTGGTGCCGAAGAACAGGCCCGGGCCCAGGTCGTCCTGGTTCTGCCGCGCATAGCCGAACGACGCGTCGAGGCCGAAGTCCCAGCTCTTGGAGATCGTGACCCCCGCGGTCCAGGACGTGCCCTTGTTCTTGTTGGTGACGATGATGTCGTTGCTGCCGCCCAAGTTCGTCGAGGTCTTGCCCGGGGTCGTTGCGGACAGTCCGTCGTAGCGGATGCGTCCGTCCGGCAGGAACTGCTGGACGCCGTTGATCAGCAGGGGCTGGGAGCGGCTGTCGTAGTAGCTGATCTCGTGGCTGGCTTCGCTGGTGACCAGGTCGCCGGTGATCCGGATCCCATCGGTGACGCCGTGCCACAGGTCGGGCAAATCGTAGCTCACGGAGACGAAGGTCTTCCACTGGCCCGGCAGCCGGAAGCTGGGCGACAGGGCGAACACCGGGGACAGCGGCGGAACCCCGGTGGAGCCGGGCACATTGCCCTGCTGATAGGCGACCACCGCGGAACCCGGGGTCACGAACACCGTGGAGCTGCCCTGAAGGCCGTTCAATGCGGCCGCGCCAATGGCCTGGGTGAAGCCAGCGCCGGTGGTGTTGTTGGCGTCCGAGAACAGGCCTGAGGCGTTCCGCTGAATGTCGATCGTATTGGTCTGGAAGCCGTTGTTGTAGAACGGCGTGCCCGTGAGCACGTCGGGCGTGCCGCCGGCGAACAGGCCGGCCCCGCCGCTGATCTTCAGGCCGGGCTTCGGCTTCCAGTCGGCCGAGATCCGCGGCATGACCAGCCACAGCCCGTCAATGGTCTTGGTGTTGGCGTAGCCGTTGCGGGCGGTAAAGTTGGGGTTGAGCGTCGGCCGGTCGGGCTCGTTGTAGGTCTCCAACCGCACACCGGCGCTGACCCTCAGGTCGTCGGTGACGTCGACGGTGTCCTGGGCGAAGCCGGAATAGGTCCAGTAGACGCTGTCGAAGGCCGCATCGCGCGGGTTGCCGCTGATGGCGTTCTGGTAGGTCAGGCGGCTGGCCTTGCCGGCGTTGAAATCGGCCAGGGAGTCGAAATAATAGAGCCCGTGCGACTGCGGCACGAAGATGTCGAACACCTCCGCCTTGCGCGCCAGGACACCCAGTTTGAAGTGGTGGGCATTCAGGGTGTACTCCGCCAGGCCCTGGAGGCGGACCTCCTGCTCGTCCAGCGAGTTGGCGTGGCGGAACTGGTCGGGGCCGAAGCGGACCGACGAGAACCCGGCCGCGCAGCTGGTCGTCGTGGCATCCGACACCGGCGCGGTGCAGACCTGGACGTCGGCGAAATTCTGGCCGCCGGGCGGGTTCTGGCCGTTGCGGTAGTCGCGGTAAGTGGCCTTGAATGTCGTCGAGAACTGGTCGGTCCAGTTGTCGTGCAGTTCGGCGGTGACCGCGTCGTCCCGGTTGGCTTGCGTGTACCAGTGGGAGAACAGGGTCGCCGTGGTGGATCCCAGGTCGGTCCGCTGGATCGAGGACGAGGAGGCGTAGCGGTAGGTCAGGCTGGCCCGGTGCCGGTCGTTGATGTTCCAGTCGATCTTCGCCGAATACTTCTTGTCCGTAACCGGCGCCGTCAGCGGGATGCCGCCCAGGCTGTATTTGTCGGCGTAGGTCGTGTTGAAGGTGTTCACGACGCCGTCGATGGTCGACTGGGTCAGGCCGTTGGCAAACGCGTTCGGCGCGCCCGAGCCCGCCACCCCGAACAGCGTCGGGTCGATGGTGGTGTAGTTCTCGTAGCTGATCGCGAAGAACAGCTTGTCCTTGATCAGCGGGCCCGAGAGGAAGCCGCCGTAGTTGTGCTGGCTGATGACCTGCTTGACCCGCAGGCCGCTGATGTGCTTCCCGACCAGGCCCTCGTTCAGATAGTTCACGAAGGCCGTGCCGTGCAGGTCGTTGGTTCCGGAGCGCAGCACGATATTCAGCGCGCCGCCCTGGAAGTCGCCGTTCTCGACGTCGGTCGGCACGGCCGAGACCGCGAACTGCTCGATGGCGTCCAGCGTCACCGGGCCGCGGGCCGTGGTCAGGCCGCCCTGCGCCAGGCCGAACTGGTCCTGGGCCGAGACGCCATCCACCGTGATGCGGTTGAACCGGGGATTGGAGCCGGCGATCGAGATGCCGCTGGCGTTGGCGCCGGCCCGGCCCCCGGAAAGGTCCTGGGCGACCAGGATATCGCGTCGCGCCAGGTCGCGCGGATCGCGCGCGACGCTGACCACCGAGGCGATGTCCTGGCGGGAGAGCACGGTCTTGGGGCCTTGGTCGGAATTGCGCGTGGTGGTCCCGGTGACTACCAGTTCCTCGACCTCGGCCAGGTCGATGTCGATATTCTCGGTCTTGGTGACCTGCAGGAACACGCCCTTCAGCGTCTTGGTCTGCCCGGCCGAGGTGATGGTCACCGTGTACGGCCCGCCGACCCGCAGCCCGCGCAGGTCGAAATTGCCTGAGGACTGGGTCGACGTGGTGGCCCGCGTGCCCGAGGGCGTGTGCAGCAGCACGACCGCCGCGCCGCTGACCGGCGCGCCGCCGGAGGTCACGGTGCCGTGCACCGCCGAGGTGGTTTCCTGCGCATAGGCCGCGCTGGCGGTCGCCGCCGCAAGCACTGCCCACGCCGTTCCGGCGGCATACCTTCTCAAGCTCATCGAATTATTCCCCATAGTCCCCGACCCGGCCAGAAAGCGCCGACTCTCAGTGACAGTTCAATTACCCCGGATTTGCGACGGCGACCTCAAAAACTCATGACAGAACGACCACGCCCGCCGCCCTTCCAAATGCCTCAAGCCTGGGCGCCCGCGCCGCGAAAGTGCTCAGGCAGGGTGCGTCACCTGGTGCCGTACATCCGGTCGCCGGCGTCGCCCAGGCCAGGCAGGATGTAGCCGTGATCATTGAGTCTTTCGTCCACGGCGGCCGTCCAGAGGGGCACGCCGGGGTGGTGGCCCTGGAACTTCGAAATCCCCTCCGGCGAGGCCAGCAGGCAGGCCATGCGGATCGACCTCGCGCCGGCCTCCTTGAGGCGATCGACGGCGGCGATGGCGGTGTTTCCAGTCGCCAGCATGGGGTCGATGACGATCACCGTCCGCTCGGCGATATCGAGCGGCGCCTTGAAATAGTATTCCACGCAATTGAGCGTGACGGGATCGCGGTAGAGGCCGACGTGGGCCACGCGGGCGGCCGGCGCCAGGTCCAGCATCCCCTCCAGCATGCCCATCCCCGAGCGCAGGATGGCCGCGAACACCAGCTTCTTGCCGACCAGCTGCGGCGCCTGCATCGTCGCCAGCGGCGTCTCGATCTCGATCAGTTCCAGCGGCAGGTCGCGGGTGACCTCGTAGCAGAGCAGCGCCCCGATCTCCTTCAGCAGCTGGCGGAAGGTGCGGGTGGAGGTGTCCTTCTTGCGCATCAGGGTCAGCTTGTGCTGCACCAGCGGATGGTCGACGACGGTGACGCCCTGCATGGGGTTCCTCAGAAGACGGTGCCGTCGCTGATGACGGCGATGGGCGGGGACAGGTCGGGACGGAGGCTGGCGGCGATGCGCCGGCCGGCGGCCCAGGAGCCCCCCTCCAGCACGCGGCCCAGCGGGAAGGCCTTGGCGGTCACACCCAGCCGCTCGCGCACCATCGGCGCCAGCTTGTCCAACAGCGCGACGGTCAGGGATCGCCAGCCGACGACCAGGGGGCTGTCGACGGGATGGGCTATGCGGGCGTCCTCGGGATTCCTGAGCACCAGCACGCCGGTGTCCACGAAGAGGCCGCCGTTGCGGTATTCGGCCAGGCCCGTGAGCCCATCGATGTTCGTGACGGTGATGCCCGACGCCTCCAGCGGCTCGATCAGCGAATAGCTCATCCACTGCGACAGCTTGTGCAGCGGGACGAACCCCTCGACCGCGGGATGGCGCCAGCAGTCGCCCAGCGGGATGCCGCCCAGGCTGAGCCGCCCCGACCAGATCGGTCCGAGGGCCTGCAGCAGCACCTCCAGAATCACCGGCGCCGGCAGCCGGCCATTGTCGGCATGGCGGGCCATGATGTCGAACAGGGCGCCGGGCCGGCCGACCGCCTCGCCCAGGCGGCGCAGCAGGGCTGCGCGGCCCTCCAGCCCGACCAGGGGGTTGGCGTCAGTCACCTGGAAGGCCCTGGCGATCGTCGCCGCGTCGACCTGGCCCAGAGCGTCGGCGCGCAGGGGGTCGCCGGGGTCGGACGACAGGGCGCCAGACTCGAACAGCCGCAGGGAGGCCACGCCGAGGCCCTCCGACCGCCCGAGCACCGCGCCGGTCGCCGTGTCGTGGTAGCGCCAGGTCGCCCCGGCGCCGGCGTCCAGCAGCACCGAGGGGATAACCAGGTCGAAGGCTGCCCGGCCCTGCGCTGTCGGGTCGGTGGGCTTGTCCGCCTCGGCCCACAGATCGCGCCCGGCGGCCGTGAAGTGCCGCCAGCGGGCGTGGAAGGGGACGTTGAGGTCGGGATAGTTCAGCCGCACCGTCTCGACCGTCAGGTCGGCCGCCGCCTCCAGCCGTAAGAGGTCGATCCGCCAGTCCGCCAGCCGGCCGTCGAGGGCGATGGCGAGGAGTTCGTGCGCGCGACGCCGCACCGCGGCGGCGGAGAGAAGCGCGCGGGCCGCCTGTTCGTCCGAATTCGTCACCTTGATCCCAAAAACTGGCTCGCCATCCCCGGCACAAGGCCGGGGATGGCGATCGAGAATGAAAAGCGCTTTTGCGCAGCCTAGAATTCCTTCAGGTCACGCCCGACCACGCGAGCCAGCGCTTCCTCGCTCGGCGCGCCCTGTGGCGTGAAATAGCCGGCCGCCTTCTTGGCCTCCATCTCCACGCTGGCGTCTTCGGGGACCAGGTTGTCGGGGATCGGCACGCGCTCGCCGATCTCGATCCTGCCGGCCACCAAGGCGTCGTACTTCATATTGGACATGGAGACGAAGCGGTCGATCCGGCGGATGCCCAGCCAGTGGATGATGTCGGGCATCAGCTGCTGGAAGCGGGCGTCCTGCACCCCGGCCACGCATTCGGTGCGCTCGAAGTAGGTGGCCGCCTGGTCGCCGCCCGGCTGGCGCTTCCTGGCATTGTAGACCAGGAACTTGGTCACCTCGCCCAGCGCCCGGCCTTCCTTGCGATTGTAGACGATCAGGCCCGTGCCGCCCTGCTGCGCCTGGCGCGTCGCCTCCTCGATCCCGTGGGTCAGGTAGGGCCGGCAGGTACAGATATCGGAGCCGAACACGTCCGAGCCGTTGCACTCGTCGTGGACGCGGCAGGTGAGCGGCACGGACCGGTCGCCCAGCTTGGTGGCGTCGCCGAAGATATAGAGCGTGATCCCGCCGATCGGCGGCAGGAACACCTGCAGGTCGGGCCGGGTGACCAGCTCCGGATACATGCCGCCGGTCTGTTCGAAGAGGGTGCGGCGCAGCTGCTGCTCGTCGACCCCGAACCGGGCGGCCACGCCGGGCAGATGCCAGACCGGGTCGATGGCGGCCTTGGTGACGGCGACGTCGCCGGTCTCATGCAGGACCGTGCCGTCGGCGACCAGCCGGCCGGACCGCATGGCCTCGGCGATCTCCGGCAGGGTGATCCGCGCCTTGGTGACGGCGATCGAGGGCCGGATATCCACGCCCTCGGCGATCTCGGGGGCGAAGTCCTCGGCGATCCGCGCGCCCCAGGGGTCCAGCGAGACGATCTTGCCGGGCTCGCTCCACTGCGGGTGCGGGCCGACCGGGGTGACCGGATAGGTGTTGTGCAGCTCGGGCCGGACCAGCGGGTCCATGGCCCCGGAGGCCACCGCGAGCGCGCGATAGATGGAATACGCCCCGCCGTGCGCGCCGATAGCATTGCGGTCGGGGCCGGCGTTGGCCGTGGCGACCACCGGGCCGCGCTCGCGGGCGGTGGGCGCGTCCCACCTGATCGGGAAGCGGTTGGTCTCGCCCGCGCCCGGGTGCGAGGTGAGGCGGATATGCGATGTCCTGTTGCCGGACATGGACGAGCAAACCTCCAGAGTCGAAAAGGCCCCGCGCGGGCTCGCCGGCGCAGGGCCTTTGATCCCGGAGCATGATCCTAGGCGCTTGAGATGGCAAGAATCTCTGAAGGGAGACCGCGCGACGGCGCCCAAAACTTGGGCGCCCGGCGTTGACGGGGCGGCTCGCCTCAGCGTTGTCTGGACACCTCGTGCGACCGCCTCAGGGTGTGCCGGTGATTCAGGGGCCTGCGTCTCTTCCGGAACTGACCGTCCTGCAACGCGCCCGCGGCGCGGGGCGCATCGCCGTGGTCGCCGATGGGCCGACCACCCGGCTGGCGCGGCTGTATCAGGACGGCTGCGGCAAGATCCGCCTGCCGCGCGACGCCAGCGCCCAGGGGCTGGAGGCGGTGCTGATCAATTCCTCCGGCGGCCTGACCGGCGGCGACCGGATGGCCTGGACGGCCGAGGTCGGGGCCGGCGCGCAGCTGACGCTGTCCACCCAGGCCTGCGAAAAGGTCTACCGGGCGCGCGACGGCGTGGCCGAGCAGCGGGTCGCGGTGACCGTGGGCGATGGCGCGCGGCTGGACTGGCTGCCGCAGGAGACCATCCTGTTCGACGGCGGCGCGCTCAGCCGGCGGCTGGAGGCGGACCTGGGCGAAGGCGCGGAACTGCTGGCCGTGGAGGCCGTCGTGCTCGGCCGCACGGCGATGGGCGAGACGGTGCGCGTGGGCGCCCTGCACGACCGCTGGCGCATCCGCCGCGCGGGCCGGTTGGTGTTCGCCGACGACCTGCGGCTGGATGGGCCGATCGCCGAGGTGACCGCCAAGGCGCCGATGCTGGCCGGCGGCCGGGCCTTCGCTTCGATGCTGCTGCTGGCGGACGACGGGCAGCGGCTGTTGGCCCCGCTCCGTGCCGCGTTGGGTCCAACCGGCGGGGCCAGCGCCTTCGACGGCAAGCTGTTCGCCCGAGTGGTCGCCGCGGACGGGTTCGCCCTGCGCCAGGCCCTGCTCCCGGCGCTGGAGGTGCTGCGCGACGGCCGTCCCCTACCCCGCGTCTGGAGGACCTGAGTTGAACCTGACGCCGCGCGAAAAGGACAAGCTGCTGGTCGCCATGGCCGCCCTTGTGGCGCGCAACCGGCTGGCCCGCGGCGTGAAGCTGAACCACCCCGAGGCCATCGCCCTGATCACCGACTTCGTGGTCGAGGGCGCCCGCGACGGCCGCGCGGTCTCCGAGCTGATGGAGGCCGGCGCGCACGTGGTCGGTCGCGCCCAGGTCATGGAGGGCATCGCCGACATGATCCACGACGTCCAGGTCGAAGCCACCTTTCCCGACGGCACCAAGCTGGTGACCGTCCACCACCCGATCCGCTGAGGACTATGCGATGCACTTCACACGGCCTCCACGCCCCCTCCACCACTTCGTGGTTCCCCTCCCCCGCTTCGCGGGTGAGGAACTGAGTGGCTATAGTTCCTCCCCCGCCTGCGGGGGAGGGCGACCCGAAGGGTGGAGGGGGTGCTGGGGCCGCACAGCATTCGGGATCGCGCCCGCCGCCCTGATCGCCACCCCCGCCCTCGCCCACCCAGGCCACCACGAGCACATGACCGTGGCGCAGGCCATGCATCACCTGGCGACCCAGCCGGACCACCAGATCGCCTTCGCCGGCCTAGTTGTCGCCATCCTGGCCGGCGGCTGGTTCTGGATCCGGGCCACGGCCCGCAAATGATCCCGGGCGAGGTCATCACCGCCCCGGGCGACATCGAGCTGAACGCCGGGCAGCCGACCACGACCCTGCGCGTGGCCAACACCGGCGACCGGCCGATCCAGGTGGGCAGCCACTATCATTTCTTCGAGACCAACCCGGCGCTGCGCTTCGACCGCGCAGCCGCGCGCGGCCAGCGGCTGGACATCGCGGCCGGCACCGCCGTGCGCTTCGAGCCCGGCCAGGAGCGCGAGGTGACCCTCGTGCCGCTGCTGGGCGCGCGCATCGTCTATGGCTTCCGGCAAGACGTGATGGGTCCCCTCTGATGGAACACGCCTGATGGCTCGCATCAGCCGCGCCGCCTATGCCGACATGTTCGGCCCGACCACCGGCGACCGCGTACGGCTGGCCGACACCGACCTGTTCATCGAGGTCGAGCAGGACTTCACGATCTATGGCGAGGAGGTGAAGTTCGGCGGCGGCAAGGTGATCCGCGACGGGATGGGCCAGTCCCAGGCGACCCGCGCCTCCGGCACGGCCGACACCGTCATCACCAACGCCCTGATCGTCGACCACTGGGGGATCGTGAAGGCCGACGTGGGCCTGCGCGACGGCCGCATCCTGGCCATCGGCAAGGCCGGCAATCCGGACGTCCAGCCCGGCGTCACCATCGTCATCGGCCCCGGCACCGAGGTGATCGCCGGCGAGGGCAAGATCCTGACCGCCGGCGGCATGGACGCGCACATCCACTTCATCTGCCCGCAGCAGATCGAAGAGGCGCTGATGGCCGGCATGACCACCATGCTGGGCGGCGGCACGGGCCCCGCCACCGGCACCAACGCCACCACCTGCACGCCCGGCGCCTGGCACCTGCAGCGGATGATCGAGGCGGCCGAGGCGTTCCCGATGAACCTGGGCTTCTCCGGCAAGGGCAACGCCGCCCGGCCCGAGGCGCTGGTGGAGCAGGTCGCGGCGGGCGCCTGCGCGCTGAAGCTGCACGAGGACTGGGGCACGACGCCGGCCACGATCGACTGCGCGCTCAGCGTCTGCGACGACCACGACGTCCAGTGCATGATCCACACCGACACCTTGAACGAGAGCGGCTTCGTCGAGGACACGATCGCCGCCTTCAAGGGCCGCACCATCCACGCCTTCCACACCGAGGGCGCCGGCGGCGGCCACGCGCCGGACATCCTCAAGGTGGCGGGGCTGGCCAATGTCATCCCCTCGTCCACCAACCCGACCCGGCCCTACACCAGGAACACCCTGGCCGAGCATCTCGACATGCTGATGGTCTGCCACCACCTGGACCCGTCAATCCCGGAGGACGTGGCCTTCGCCGAGAGCCGGATCCGCAAGGAGACCATCGCCGCCGAGGACATCCTGCACGACCTGGGGGCGCTTTCGATCATCTCGTCCGACAGCCAGGCCATGGGCCGGGTCGGCGAGGTGGCGATCCGCACCTGGCAGACCGCCGACAAGATGAAGAAGCAGCGCGGCTCGCTGCCCGGCGACGGCGCCGCCGACAACAACCGGGTCAAGCGCTACATCGCCAAATACACCATCAACCCGGCCATCGCCCACGGCATGAGCGCCCACATCGGCTCGGTGGAGCCCGGCAAGCGCGCCGACCTGGTGCTGTGGAGCCCGGCCTTCTTCGGGGTGAAGCCGGACCTGGTGATCCTGGGCGGCAGCATCGCGGCGGCGCCCATGGGCGATCCCAACGCCTCGATCCCGACGCCGCAGCCGGTACACTACCGGCCGATGTTCGGGGCCTATGGCCGGGCGCTGACCCGGTCGTCTGTCGTGTTCACCTCGGGCCTCGCCATCGAGCGCGGGCTACCGGCGGCGCTGGGCCTGCAGAAGGAGATGGTGGCGGTGAGCAACACCCGCGGCGGCCTCACCAAGGCCTCGATGATCCACAACTCGGCGACGCCGGTGATCGAGGTCGACCCGGAGACCTACGAAGTCCGCGCCGACGGCGAGATCCTGACGTGCGAACCCGCCGATGTGCTGCCGATGGCGCAGAGGTATTTTCTGTTTTGATGCGCACTCACCCACTCCAAAAACCTGACGATCGGTGGGGCGGCGCGTCGTGACCACCATCACCGACATTCTGCCCGCGGGGGCGTGGAACGACGTCCCGGCCGACAGCGTCACCCTGGACTATGACGGCCGCCATCGTCGGCGGATCGTGCTGACCGGGGCGTCAGGGGCCGAATATTTGCTGGACCTGGCCCAGGCGACGCACCTCAAGGATGGCGACGGGCTGGTGCTGCCGAGCGGGGGCATCGTGCGGGTGACAGCCAGGCTGGAGCCGCTGCTGGAGGTCCGCGCGCACAGCCCGGCCGACCTCCTGCGCCTGGCCTGGCACATCGGCAACCGGCACCTGGCGGCGCAGGTGTTCGCCGACCGCATCCTGATCCGCCGCGACCACGTCATCGCCCACATGCTGGAGCACCAGGGCGCCCACGTCAGCGAGGTGGAAGCGCCGTTCGATCCCGAAGGCGGCGCCTATCAGGACCACGGGGCGCACGACCATGCCCACTGAGGCCCGCCTGCTCCGCCTCCTGACCTGGCTCTCGCCGGCCTTTCCGGTCGGGGCGTTCGGCTATTCGCACGGGCTGGAGACCGCCATCCGCGAGGGCGCGGTCACCGACGCCAGGAGCCTCTCCGGCTGGATCATGGGCGTGCTGGAGCACGGTTCCGGCTGGACCGACGCCGTGCTGGCGCGCGCCGCCTGGACGGCGGTGACCGGCGAGGACCACGTCGCCCTCGACGAGATCGCGGAGCTGGCCGAGGCCCTGGCCCCGTCCCTGGAGCGCCGCCGCGAGACCCTGGCCCAGGGCGAGGCCTTCCTGACCGCCGTCGCCGCCTGGCAGCCACCGCCGATCATCCGCGCGGCCTATCCGGTCGCCGTGGGCGCGGCGGCCGGGGCGGCGGGCATTCCGCTCGAGCCGGCGCTGACCGCGTGGCTGCACGCCTTCGCGGCCAACCTGACCAGCGTCGCGGTCCGCGCCATCCCGCTGGGCCAGTCCGACGCCGTGGCGGTGATCGCCGGCTTGGAGACGGTGATCCTGCGCACCGCCGCCCGCGCGGCGGCGTCGACCCTGGAGGACCTGGGCTCGGCCGCGCTGCTCTCCGATATCGCCGCCATGCGGCACGAGACCCTGGACGGAAGGCTGTTCATCTCATGAGCTCGCATGGACCCTTGCGCATCGGTGTCGGCGGCCCCGTCGGCTCCGGCAAGACCACCCTGGTGGAGAAGCTGTGCAAGGCCATGCGCGACCGCTGGTCGATCGCCGTCGTCACCAACGACATCTACACCCAGGAGGACGCCCTGATCCTCAACCGGCTACAGGCCCTGCCCGCCGACCGCATCCTGGGCGTCGAGACCGGCGGCTGCCCGCACACCGCCATCCGCGAGGACGCCAGCCTGAACCTGGCCGCCATCGCCGACCTGAATCGCCGGCACCCGAACCTGGACGTGATCTTCATCGAAAGCGGCGGCGACAACCTGGCGGCCACCTTCAGCCCGGACCTGGCCGACCTCACTCTCTATGTCGTCAGCGTCTGCCAGGGGGAGAAGATCCCCCGCAAGGGCGGCCCGGCCATCACCCGCTCCGACCTGCTGATCATCAACAAGACCGACCTCGCGCCGCATGTCGGGGCGGACCTTTCGGTGATGGCCGCCGACACCGAGCGGGCGCGCGGCGAACGGCCCTATGTGTTCTCTGACCTGACGCGGCTGGAAGGGGTCGATGAGATCGTGGCGTTCATCGCCCGAGCCGGCGGCTTGCCGCGCGGCCGGCTGACCCCGCCGTCCGGAAATGTGGAAAATGGCGGCGCGGGCATCAGGGCGTGGGCCTGATCATTCCGACTCGCAGATCGGTCGCGACATAGGCGCAGACGCCGTCCGCAAACAGCCGACCGTTCGCGACGCCCAGGGCAAGCTGGCCGCGCCGCACCTGCCGCATGCTCACCTCATAGCGCACCAGCCGGGTCTCTGGCGTGACGTCACCGCGAAACCTGACTTCGCCACCGAGGGCGCGTCCCTTGCCCGGCGAACCCGACCAGCCCAGCCAATAGCCCAGCACCTGCCACATGGCGTCCAACCCAAGGCAGCCCGGCATGACCGGATCGCCCGGAAAGTGACAGTCGAAGAACCAGAGGTCAGGCGTGATATCCAACTCGGCCACGACGTGACCCTTGCCGAATTCACCGCCGCCCAGACTGAGTTCCGTGATCCGGTCCATCATCAGCATGGGCGGCGCCGGCAGTTGCGCATTGCCAGGACCGAAATATCCGCCCCGGCCGGAGAGGATCAGGTCGTCTTTCGTGTAGCTCGACTTCGATATGTGAAACTCGTGTGGATCGGCCACGGCGTCGTGTTCCCTTCTGACTTGAGCTCCGGAGTCTTGTCGTGAGGCGACCCGGTCGCCGGCGATTCGGCTCTCGCCAGGCTTGCCGGCAGGCGCAATGCGCCCGCGACAAAGATCCATATCTTGTCGGTCAACTCGGCGCGGTCAGGCCGATGGCTGCTGGTCAACGCGCCGATCAGCGCCTGGCGGATACCGCCGATCATCAGAGCGATCGTGAGACGCGGATCGAGGTACGAGGGAATGACGCCATCACGCTGACCCGCTCGTAGATTGTATGCGCCCGCCGTCAACTGCCGGCGGGTGAAGGCTTGCTCGACGTCGAGCACTTCGGGCGCGCGGCTCAACGGGCCCACGACCAGCGGCGCAAACGGATGGTCGTAGTGGAATGAGATATAGGCGGCGATCCGCTCTTTCTCGCGACCCGCCCAGTCCGACGCGACCAGCTTCGAAGGGCTGAACGCGACGTCCTCCAGCCGATTGTAGAAGCCTTCCACAACGGCGGCGATCAACCCCGCCTTCGATCCGAAGTGGTGGTAGGCCAGCCCGACCGAGACCTTCGCCCGCTTCGCGACCGCCTGCATCTCCAGCAGGCCATGGCTATGGATCAGCTCCTCCTGGGCGGCCCGGACCAACCGCTCCGGTGCGCCGATCTTCATGGTCCTCATGACCAGGCTCATTCTTGAATTGAATTCAATTTAGTCCCACGGCGGCGGTGAGTACAAGCGCAAAGCGGATGTCAGTCTCCCTGCGTACCCAATAGGCGGGGTTTCGCGGGCAGAAAGGGCAACACGAGTACGGCGATGGCGCCTTAAGGCACACAGCCGAGACGCTAGACTTCGCGTCAGAAAATGACCATGAATATGGTCGTATTCAGGAGTGAGCCGATGACCACCTACAGCGTCGCGGACGCCAAGACCGGTCTTCCGCGTCTGATCGACAAGGCGCTGGAAGGAGAAGAGGTCGTCATCACCCGCCACGGCAAGCCCGTCGCGGAACTCAGGCCTTTGGCGCCGGTCGCTCGCACCGCCGCGCCGGCGTCCTACGACTGGCTTCGCGCGCGTCGCCTGGCCCGCAAAGGTGTCGGCCTCACCTCGGTCGAACTCCTGAACCAGCTCTATGACGACCCAACGGGGTGAGCGCCTATCTCGACGCCAGCGCCATCCTGCCGACCTTGGTCGAGGAACCAGGCAGCCGCGCGATCGACAATTTCATCGGCTCGGCCGGCGAGGCGCTGATGATCGGCGAGTTCGCGGCCGCAGAGGTGGCGTCGGCATTGTCGCGCCTGGTGCGGACGGGGGTGCTGGAGCGTGACGACGCCATGGCGCGGCTGTCCGACTTCGACGCCTGGCGCGCCGTGGCGACCGAGGATGTCGATCTGCAAGCCTCCGACGTGCGGCTCGCCAATATCTTCGTCAGGCGGTTCGAGCTGATGCTGCGGACGCCGGACGCTCTGCACGCCGCCATCTGTCGCCGCGGCGACCACCTGCTTGTCACCATGGACCGGCGCCTAGCCGCGGCCGCCGAGGAACTTGGCGTGCGGGTTCGCCTCCTCAACTACGGTCTTGCCAGCAGGAAGCCGTCCTGACATTTCCTACCGTACCAGCGTCCCCATCACCCGCAGGCGGCTCACCCCGCCGTCCGGATAGATGTTGAGCCGCACGAACCGCACCGGGCCCATGGCCGCCAGCTCGTCCCTGAAGGTGTGGACCGTGTCGGCGCTCAGCTTCACCTCGGGCAGCAGCACCGGCCAGGTCTCGGCCTGGGCGCCGATCTCGGCGGGGGTTCCGTGGGCGCGGGCCGAGGCCTGGATCGAGCAGCGGTCGGGGTAGTTGCCCTTGAAGTGGGCGGTGTCGACGACGATCTCAGAGACCTTGCCGAAGGCCCCCAGCGCCAGCACCGACCAGTCGTGGCCCGGCTCGCGGCGGCGGCGCGTCTCCCAGCCGTCGCCCATGTTCACGCCCCGGCCCGGCGCCGTCAGGTTGCTCACCGCGCCATAGTGTTCGTCATTGGCGATGATCCCGCGCCCGCCCCAGGCCATGGCCAGCAGATCGATGGTCTCGTCGGCCCCGACCTTGCTCCAGTCGGCGTCCACCCGGCCCCAGACCCGCAACCGCGCCACGCCCCCGTCAGGATGGATGTGCAAGCGGACATGGGTTATCGGCGTCGCGTGCTCGACGGGCACATAGATCCGGTCGTCGCCCTTCAGGTCCAGCCGCGGGGTGATCTTGCTCCAGCCGGTCTCCGGGTTGGCCTCGTCCGAGCGGCAGACCTCGATCTCGGCGCCGGGCGGATAGTTGCCGGTGAAGTGGGCGGTGTCGATCTCGAAGCCGGCCACCACGCCCGCGACGCCCAGCCGGATCACGCACCAGTCGTGGCCGGGGACACGTTTGCGGCGGCTTTCCCAGCCGTCCATCCACTTGCCGTTGTCGTCGTACTTGCCGGGAATGAACACCGGCGGCGCGGGGTCGATCAGCCGGGCCTTGTCGGCGAAGAACTCGTCGGTGGCGAAGACCACCTCCGAGCCCAGGCGCGGCTGGGCGAGGTCCACGTACTGGCGGCGCAGGTCGTCGAACAGTTGAGCGTCCACGGGGAGGCGTCCTCTAAGGCAGGTCGGCCAGACGGAAGCCGGCGATGCGGTGGATCTGGGCGATGGCGGTCGCGAACTCGGTGTCGGGGGCGTTGCCCAGGCGCGCCTCGAAGGCCGCCAGGATGTCGGCGCGCGTGGCGCCCTTCACCGCGAAGATGAACGGGAAGCCGAAGCGGGCGTTGTAGGCGGCGTTGAAGCGCTGGAAGGCCTCGAACTCGGCGGGGCTGCACTGGTCGAGGCCGACGCCGGCCTGCTCTTTCACCGAGGCCTCGGCCATGCGCGCACGGCTGGCCAGCTCGGGGTGGGCGCGGATCAGGGTCAGCTGCAGGTCGCGCGGCGCGGCGTCGACCACCGCGGCCATGGCGGTGGCCAGAGCGGCCCGGTCGTCCGGCGGATCGGGCCAGACCCCCTCCGCCACCCAGGGCGAGGCCTCATAGACCGAGCCATAGCGGGCCAGGAACCCGGCGCGCGACAGGCTGCTGGGCGCGCTCATGCAAAGGCCTTCGCAAGGAAATCCACCAGCCGCGCCTGGGCGTCGGCGGTGGCCTTGGGGTTGAACTCGAACAGCACGGGGCCGCCCTTGCCCTTGTGGGCGTAGGGATCGTGGATGACCTTGGACGGCAGGTCGCGGTCGAAGGCGTGGGTGGCGCCGTCGTGGACCACCAGGGTGACGTGGGCGCGGTCGGCGGGCGCCAGCGAGGCCAGGAAGGCTTCGCACGCCTGCGGGTCGTCATAGGCGTCGGCCGCGCCGGCCTGGATCAGCACCGGCGCGCCGGTCAGGTCGCGGAGGTCGTGGCCCGGGGCGCGGTTGTAGCTCCAGAGCGCGGGGTAGAAGGCGGCGTGGGCGGCGAAGGCGGTCCCGGGCTCGGCCAGGGCGTCGGCGTTGGCGCGGGTGGCGCTGAGCAGGCTGACCACCCCGCCCCAGGAGAAGCCCAGGATGGCGACCCGCGCCGCATCGACCTCCGGCTGGCGCGCCAGGAAGGCCAGGGCCGCGAAGGCGTCCGGCAGGGTCTTCGGCACCGACGATGGCCGCCCGGTCGCCCCGCGCACCGTGCCGCGCGCCGCCCACATGTCGACCTCGAGGGTGGCGATCCCGGCCCGGTTCAGCGCCGCGGCGTGGAGCGCGCCGCGCCCATCGACCCCGTCCGAGCCGTGGCAGATCAGCACCGCCGGGACCCGCGACGGCGGCGCGCCTGGCTCAGTCAGCGGAACCTGCAGCCGCCCGGCCACGGTCAGCGGCGGCTCGGCATGGGTCGCGAACGAAACATAGGACGTCCGGAACGCTATCGACTCAGCCGGCATGGGGATGCACCTCCCGCCAGTGCCGCGCGATCTCCACCCGACGGGCGAACCAGACGTCAGGGTAGTCCAGCGCATAGCGGATGAAGCGCTCCAGCCCAGCCATCTTGCCCGGCCGCCCGACGATGCGGCAATGCAGGCCGACGCTCAGCATCTTCGGCCGGTCCGCGCCCTCGGCGTAGAGCACGTCGAAGGCGTCCTTAAGGTAGGAGAAGAACTGCTCGCCGGTGTTCAGCCCGGTCCCGGAGAAGCGCATGTCGTTGGCCTCCAGAGTGTAGGGCACGATCAGGTGGGGCCGACGATTCACCGTCGTCCAGAACGGCAGATCGTCGGAATAGTCGTCGGCGTCGTAGAGGAACCCGCCCTCGTCGGCGACGATGCGGCGGGTGTTGGGGCTAGTGCGGCCGGTGTACCAGCCCAGCGGCCGCTCCCCGGTCAGCCGCTTGTGGACGTCGATGGCGCGGTTCATGTGCTCGCGCTCGGTCCGCTCCGGCATGTCCCGGTAGTTAATCCAGCGCCAGCCGTGGGAGGCGATCTCGTGGCCGGCCGCCAGCATGGCCTCCACGACCGCGGGGTTGCGTTCCATCGCCATGGCCACGCCGAACACCGTGACCGGCACGCCGTAGCGCTCGAACAGGCGCAGCAGGCGCCAGACCCCGGCGCGGGATCCATATTCGTAGATCTGCTCCATGCTCATGTGCCGCGCGCCGACGACGGGGGCCGGATTGATCATGTCGGAGAGGAAGGTCTCGGAGGCCGGGTCACCGTGCAGGACCGAGGTCTCCGCCCCCTCCTCGTAGTTCAGCACCAGCTGGATCGCGATCCTCGCGCCGCCCGGCCATTGGGCGTGGGGCGGATCCTTTCCGTAGCCGATGAGGTCGCGGGGGTAGGCGTCGGGCATGTCTGACCGCTTAGCAGGCTTCTATTGGGCCGCACCGTCGCAATCCTGGGCCACGGTTGCAATTGCGACCCTCAGGGTCGATTCTGGGCGGCTGCGAAGCGGAAGCCAGATGAGCGGCCTGACCACCCACGTCCTCGACACCATGCACGGCCGCCCGGCCGCCGGGGTGAGCCTGCGCCTGACGCGCGGCGGCGAGCCGGTGGCCTCTGCGATCACCAACATGGACGGCCGCTGCGACCAGCCGTTGCTGACCGGTGAGGCCCTGGCGGTGGGCCGTTACCGGCTGGAATTCGACGTCGGCGAGTACTTCCGCGACATGGGCGTCGCCCTGCCGGAGCCGGCGTTCCTGGACGTGGTGGCGATCGACTTCGGCGTTTCCGACTCCGCCAGCCACTATCACGTGCCGCTGCTGGTCAGCCCCTATGGCTATTCCACCTACCGGGGCTGCTGAGGTGGGCCGGCCGATCCGCTTCCTGCTGGACGGGCAGGTGCGCGAGCTGTGGGGGATCGACCCGACGCTGACGGTGCTGAATCTGCTGCGCTATCATCTGCGCCGGACGGGCACGAAGGAGGGCTGCGCCGAGGGCGACTGCGGGGCCTGCACCGTGGCGCTGGCCGAGCTGGAGGAGCTGGAGGGCGGGCCCGCAGGACAGCCTGTCCGCTTCCGGGCGGTGAACGCCTGCATCCTGTTCGCCCCGATGCTGGACGGCCGGGCGCTGTTCACCGTGGAGAGCCTGGGGCGCGAGGGCGCGCTGCATCCGGTGCAGCAGGCGATGGTCGACAGCCACGGCTCGCAGTGCGGCTTCTGCACGCCCGGCTTCGTGATGAGCCTCTACGCCCACCAGCGGGAGGGCGCGGCGACCGATCCGCAGAGCCTGAAGGACATGCTGGCCGGGAACCTCTGCCGCTGCACCGGCTACGGCCCGATCCTGGCGGCCGGGCAGGCGATGGGCGCGGACCCGGAGGCCTCGGTCGTCGCCGGCCTGGCCACAGCCCTGGCGGCGATCCGGCCGACGCAGGGGCTGGCGCTGGAGCATAAGGGCCGTCGCTTCTTCAGCCCGCGCAGCGCCGACGAACTGGCGGCGGTCTTCGCGGCCAACCCCGACGCCACGATCCTGGCCGGCGGCACCGACGTCGGCCTGTGGGTGACCAAGCAGCAGCGCATTCTCGACACCGTTATCTGCCTCAACGACGCCGCCGACCTTCGGGTCGTCGAGGACCTGGGCGATGCGGTTCGGATCGGCGCCGGCGTCCGCTACGCCGACGCGCACGCGGGGCTGGCGAGGCTGCACCCGGCGTTCGGCGAGCTGTTGCGCCGCCTGGGTGGGCTGCAGGTGCGCAACCTGGGCACCGTCTGCGGCAACATCGCCAACGGCTCGCCGATCGGCGACATGCCGCCGGCCCTGATCGCCGCCGGGGCGACGCTGGCGATGCGCCAGGGGCAGGTGCGGCGGCAGATGCCGCTGGAAGACTACTTCCTCGCCTATGGGCGCCAGGACCGCCGGCCGGGCGAATTCGTCGAGGCGGTGATCGTACCGAAGCCGGCGAAGGGCCGCGTCTTCCAGATCGCCAAGCTCTCCAAGCGGTTCGACCAGGACATCTCAGCTGTCTGCGCCGGGATCTCCATCGGCGTGGCGGACGGCCAGGTTACCGACGCCCGTATCGCCTTCGGCGGGATGGCGGCGACGCCGAAGCGCGCCACTGCTTGCGAGGCGGCGCTGGTGGGCCAGCCCTGGACCCGCGCCGCGGTTGAGGCGGCCATCGCCAAACTGGCCGACGACTTCGCCCCGATCGACGACATGCGCGCCTCGGCCGGCTACCGGCTGGAGGCCGCCGGGAACATGATCCTGCGCGCCTATCTCGACGCCGCGGAGGTGCGCCCGAGCCTTCGCGACGCGCAGGCGGTCGCCTATGGCTGACTCCGGCGCCGCCGCGCGCGTCCTGCCGGTGCTCCGGGCGCCGATCGGCCACGACAGCGCCCCGCGCCACGTCAGCGGCGAGGCGCTCTACATCGACGATATCCCCGAGCCGCCGGGGCTGCTGCACCTCTACGTCGGCCAGGCGGCCCGCGCCCACGCCCGGGTGGCAAAGCTCGACCTGACCGCCGTCCGCGCGGCGTCGGGCGTGGTGCTGGTGCTCACCCCCGACGACGTGCCGGCCAAGAACGACATCAGCCCCTTCGCCGGCGACGACCCGCTGTTCGCCGAGGATGTGGTGCGGTTCATGGGCCAGTCGCTGTTCTGCGTCGTCGCCGAGTCCCTGCCCAAGGCCCGCGCCGCCGCAGCCCTGGCGGTGGTCGAGTACATCGACCTCGAGCCCCTGCTCACCACGGAGGCGGCGCTTGAGGCCCGGTCGCTGATCGAGGCCACCCAGGTCATGCGCCTGGGCGACGCCCCGGCCGCCATCGCCGTGGCCCCGCATGCGGTCTCCGGCCACCTCAGCGTGGGCGGCCAGGAGCACTTCTACCTGGAGGGCCAGGTCGCCCTGGTGATCCCCGGCGAAGGCGACGACCTGCACGTCTGGACCTCGACCCAGCATCCCACCGAGACCCAGCATGTGATCGCCCGCGTGCTGGGCTGCCCGGACGCGGCGATCACCGTCGAGGTCCGGCGGATGGGCGGCGGGTTCGGCGGCAAGGAGACCCAGTCGGTCCAGTGGGCGGCCATGGCGGCGCTGACCGCGCTCAGAACCCGACGGCCGGCCAAGATCCGCCTCGACCGCGACGACGACATGGTCATGACCGGCAAGCGGCACGACTTCGAGATCGACTGGACCATGGGCTTCGACGGCGACGGGCGGCTGCGCGGCGCGGCGTTCGAGATGGCGTCGCGCTGCGGCCACTCGGCCGACCTGAGCCAGGCGATCAACGACCGGGCGATGTTCCACGCCGACAACGCCTATGCCCTGCAGGCCGCCGAGATCGTCTCGCATCGCGCGCGCACCCACACCGTCTCTAACACCGCCTTCCGCGGCTTCGGCGGGCCGCAGGGGATGATCGCCATCGAGCGCGCGCTGGACGCCGTGGCCCTGACGCTCGGCAAGGACCCATTGGATGTGCGCCTGGCCAATCTCTACGGCGTCTCCGGCGACCTGACGCCCTACGGCCAGACGGTCATCGACAGCGTCTCGCTGGAGATCATGCGCGACCTGGAGGTGTCCTGCGACTACCGCGCCCGCCGCGCCGCGGTCGCCGCCTGGAACGCCGAGCACGATGATCTCAAGCGCGGCCTGGCGCTGACGCCGGTGAAGTTCGGCATCTCCTTCACCACCACCCACCTGAACCAGGCCGGGGCCCTGGTGCACATCTATACGGACGGCTCGATCAGCCTGAACCACGGCGGCACCGAGATGGGCCAGGGGCTGAACGTCAAGGTGGCCCAGGTGGTCGCCGACGCTTTCCAGGTCCCCCTGGCCGCGGTGCGGATCACCTCCACCCGCACCGACAAGGTGCCCAACACCTCGGCCACCGCCGCCTCGTCCGGCAGCGACCTCAACGGCATGGCGGCGCTCAACGCCTGCGAGACGATCAAGGACCGGCTGACGACCTATGCCCTGGACGCCTTCGGGGCCGCGCCGGTGTTCACGCCGCAGGGCGTCCAGGTCGGCGAGCGGCTGACGAGCTTCCAGGGGTTCGTCAACGAGGCCTACCTGGCCCGGGTCTCGCTGTCGGCCGCCGGCTTCTACAAGACCCCGGACATCCACTACGACCGCGCCGCCCACCAGGGCCGGCCGTTCTACTATTACGCCTATGGCGCGGCGTGTTCGGAGGTGGTGGTCGACACCCTGACGGGCGAGAACAAGGTCACCCGCGTCGACATCCTCCACGACGTCGGCCGCTCGCTGAACCCGGCCATCGACCTGGGCCAGATCGAGGGCGGCTTCATCCAGGGCATGGGCTGGCTGACCACCGAGGAACTGGTGTTCGACGCCAAGGGCCGGCTGACCACCCACGCGCCCTCGACCTACAAGATCCCCACCGCCGGCGACCGGCCGGACATCTTCAACCTGGCGCTGTGGGCGCCCGGCGAGAACCGCCAGGCCACGGTGGGGCGCTCCAAGGCGGTGGGCGAGCCGCCGCTGATGCTGGCCATCTCGGTGTTCTCGGCCCTGACCGATGCGGTGGCGAGCGTGGGCGGGCATCGGGTGATGCCGGACCTGAATGCGCCGGCGACGCCGGAGCGGGTGCTGGCGGCGGTGAACGATGTGCGGAGCCGGGCCGGTGGGTAGGGACCTTGTCAACGCAGAAGGCCGCTTCTCTCCTCACCCGGAGGGGGAGAGGGACCACGCGCAGCGTGGTGGAGGGGACTTGCCAGCGGAGCCTGTGCCGGGGGCGTTCCCCCTCCACCATCCTTCGGATGGTCCCTCTCCCCCTACGGGTGAGGAGAACGGGCCGATCGGCTGGATTTCGCAGGCGCTGGCGTCCGTGCGCCGCGGAGAGGCGCTGGCCATGGTCTCCATTGTCGGCGCGCAGGGCTCCACCCCGCGCGAACTCGGCGCGCGGATGCTGGTCTGGCCGGATCGGTTCACCGGCACCATCGGTGGCGGGTCGCTGGAGCGGCAGGGGCTGGACCAGGCGCGCCGGCTGCTCACCCACCACGACCGCCGCCACGCCCTGCAGGACTGTCCGCTGGGCCCGCTGCTGGGCCAGTGCTGTGGCGGGCATGTGCGGCTGCTGGTGGAGCGCGTCGATGCCCAGAGCCTGGGCTGGCTGGAGCCCGCGGCGGCCGTGCGCACCGCGTTCGCCTTGACCGCGAAGTTCGAAGCGGGCCGCATGCGACGGCGGGTCGGCGGGCCGGGGCCACACGGCTCGGACGGCCCGCGCACGCCGATCGCGGAGGTGCGCTGCTTGTCCGAAACCATCCGTCCCGCCCTACCCCGGCTGGTGATCTTCGGGGCCGGGCATGTGGCCCAGGCGGTGGCGCGCGCCTTCCAGCCCCTGCCCTTCCACCTCGACTGGCTGGCCAGCCGCGAGGACCTGCGCCCCGAGGCCAGCGGCGCCAGCGCCGACATCCTGACAGAGGACGACCTGGAGGACGCCGTGGACGCCGCGCCGGCCGACACCCTGTTCGCGATCTTCACCCACAGCCACGATCTGGACTATCGGCTGACGCGGGCGGCGATGCGGCGCGGCGACTTCCGCTACCTGGGCCTGATCGGCTCGCAGACCAAGCGGGCGCGGTTCGAGCGGCGGCTGCGCGATGACGGGATCGCCGAGGCCGCCCTCGCCCGCCTCACCTGCCCCATCGGCATCGCCGGGCTGAAGAGCAAGGCGCCGGCGGTGATCGCCGTCTCGCTGGCAGCCGAGCTCTTGAAACTGACGGAGGACGGCGCGGCGTGATCGCAGATTGGGGGGTCTGGGCGAACCTGGTGATCCGCTGGCTGCACCTCGTGGCCGGTATCGCCTGGATCGGATCATCGTTCTACTTCATGTGGTTGGACAGCCACCTTAAAGCCCCGGCGCAGCCGCGCGGCGTGGGCGTGGCCGGGGAGCTGTGGAGCGTCCACTCCGGCGGCTTCTATCACCAGATGAAGTTCATGGTGGCCCCGTCCGACATGCCGGACGAACTGCACTGGTTCAAGTGGGAGGCCTACACCACCTGGATCAGCGGCTTCCTGCTGCTGGCGCTGATCTTCTACGTCGGCGCGGACCTCAACCTGGTCGACCGCAACAAGCTGCCGCTGGACGCCTGGCAGGCGATCCTGATCGGCCTGGGCAGCCTGGCCGGCGGCTGGCTGATCTACGATGCTCTGTGCCGCTCTCCGGCCGGCCAGAACATGAAGGTTTTCAGCGTCGTCTGGTTTCTTCTTCTCACCGCCGCGGCCTATGGCCTGACCCGCATCTTCTCCGACCTGGGCGCCTTCATGCACGTAGGCGCGATCGTCGGCACGGTGATGGTGGCCAACGTCTTCCTGATCATCATCCCCAACCAGCGCAAGGTGGTCGCCCAGGTGCTGGCCGGCGAGGCGCCCAACCCGGCGCTGGGCCAGCAGGCCAAGCAGCGCAGCGTCCACAACAACTATATGACGCTCCCGGTGCTGTTCATCATGATCAGCAACCACTACCCGATGATCTTCGCCGCGCCGCTGAACTGGCTGTGGCTGGCGGGGCTGGGGATCGCCGGCTGGAGCATCCGCCATTTCTTCAACCTGAAGAACGCCGGGCGTATGGAGCCGCAGGTGCTGGCGTTCGGCGCCCTGGCCTTTCTCGCCGTGGCTGTGCTGAACGAGTCCGTGCGGCCCAAACCCCCCGAGGCGGTCGCGGTCCCGACCTATGCCGCCGTGCGGCTGATCGTCGATAAGCACTGCATCATATGCCACGCCGCCCACCCGACCCACAAAGGCATCCCCGCGGCGCCCAGCGGGGCGATGTTCGATACGCCCGAGGGCCTGCGGAAACACGCCGACAAGATCTACGAACGCGCGGTCGTGAGCCAGTCGATGCCGCTGGGCAACGAGACGGGGATGACCGACGCCGAGCGCGCCAGTCTGGGGGCCTGGATCAAGGCCGGGGCGAAGGGGGAGTGATGTCATTTTTCTCCGCTCATCCCGGTGAATGCCGGGACCCAGATCGAGAAGCGTCCGTGACCGGTTGGAAGAGCGCCGAGCGGATCGAGCCCACCCCTGAGCGATCCCATCTGGGTCCCGGCATTCGCCGGGATGAGCGGTTTATGTGATGCGCGAACTGGTTCCCGAACCCCTGACCGCCGACGCGTTCGCGCCGTTCGGGGATGTGATCGAGGCCGCTGGCGCGGCCGAGGTCGTCCCTATCAACTATGGCTGGACGACGCGGTTCAACGACCTCGCCGGGATCGACACCCGCGACGAGGGCGGCCACACTATCGTCAGCCTGTTCCGGTCGAAACCTCTCGCGCCGCTGGTGCTAAAGATCTTCGAGCGCCATCCGCTGGGCAGCCAGGCCTTCATCCCCATGCAGGGGCGGCCCTATCTGGTGGCGGTCGCGCCGCGGGGCGCGTTCGACGTGCGCCAAGTCCGGGTGTTCCGCGCGACGGCCAGCCAGGGGGTCAACTACGCCAAGGGCGTGTGGCACCACTTCCTGCTGGCCCTGGAGGCCGAGAGCGACTTCGTGGTCATCGATCGCGACGGCGCGATGGGCAAGAACCTGGACGAGATCGAGCTGGCGCAGGCGGACTGGATCGCCGTCACCCCCCAAACGGACCGAGCATGAGCCGCCAGGCCTACCGCGCCGCCCTGCTCCACATGCTGGACGACCCCAGCCGCGCGCCGGCGGGCGAGGCGTCCTCCTACCATCCCGACGGCCTGCTGGTGGTGGAGGACGGGCATGTGGCGGCGTTCGGCGCCTATGCCGACCTGGCGCAGGGCCTGGCCGGCGGGACCGAGGTCATCGAGCTTCCCGGCCGGCTGATCACGCCGGGGTTCGTCGACGCCCACGTCCACTATCCGCAGGTGGACGTGATGGCCGCCTGGGGGACCCAGCTGCTGGACTGGCTGCACACCCACACCTTCCCCGCCGAGCAGGCCTTCGCCGACCGGGCGCACGCCGACGCCACGGCGGCCTTCTTCCTGGACCAGCTGCTGGCCAACGGCACCACCAGCGCCCTGGTGTTCTGCACGGTCCACAAGGGCTCGGTGGACGCCCTGTTCGAGGCCGCGCTGGCCCGCGACATGCGCCTGGTGGCCGGTAAGGTGCTGATGGACCGGGCCGCGCCGGCCGGGCTGACCGACACCGTCGAGAGCGGTCGCGCCGATACCGAGGCGCTGATCCGCGTCTGGCGGGGCCGCGGGCGGCTGGGCTATGCGGTGACGCTGCGGTTCGCGGTGACCTCGACCGACACCCAGTTGGCCATGGCCGGCGAGGTGGCCGCCGCCCATCCGGACGTGCTGGTCCAGACCCACATGTCGGAGAACCTGGACGAAATCGCCGAGGTCGCCCGGCTGTTCCCCGACGCCCGCGACTACCTGGACGTCTACGACCGCTTCGGCCTGGTCGGGCCGCGCTCGGTGTTCGCCCACTGTGTCCACTCGACCGACGACGCGCTGACCCGCCTGGCCAGGGCCGGCGCCTCGGCGGCCTTCTGCCCCTCGTCGAACCTGCTGCTGGGCAGCGGCCTGTTCAGCCTGAAACAGGCCTGCGCCTGTGGCATGAACACGGCGCTCGGGACCGACGTCGGCGGCGGCGGCAGCTTCTCGCTGCTGCACATGATGGGCGAAGCCTACAAGGTGGGTCAGTTGCGCGGCGACAACCTGGACCCGCTGCACGCCTTCTACCTGGCGACCTTGGCCGGCGCGAAGGCCCTGCACATCGACGACAAGGTCGGCAACCTGGTCCCCGGCAAGGAGGCCGACTTCCTGGTGCTGGACCTGGCCGCAACGCCGCTGCTGGCGCGGCGGACCGCCAAGGCGAAGACGCTGGCCGAGACCCTGTTCGTGCTCTCGATCCTGGCCGACGATCGGGCGGTGGAGCGTACATATCTGGCAGGCCGCCTCGCCCACCGCCGCGACGGCGCCTGAGCCCTTGCCGCCGACGGGGCGCGCGGCCGACTATGGCTGCGGAATACGGGGGTCCACATGCTTCGCCTGCTCGTCCTGATCGCGGCCCTGCTCGCGCCTGGCCTGGCCTTGGCCAAGCCGATGCTGGTCAAGGTGGTGGTGCTGACCACGTTCGAGTCCGGCGCCTCGGCCGCCAAGAAATCCGGCGAGTTCCAGGCCTGGGCGGCGCGCTATCCCCTCACCCACCCGCTCAAGGTCCCCGGGATCGAGGGCCGGGTGCTCTACTCGGAGGATGGCGTGCTGGGGGTGGTCACCGGCATGCGCGCCCGGGCGCGGGAGAGCGTCGCGGCCCTGCTGCTGGACCCTGAGCTGGACCTCAGCCACGCCTACTGGATCGTGGCCGGCATCGCCGGCGTCGACCCGCGCGCCGGCTCGATCGGCAGCGCCGCCTGGGCCAACTATGTGGTCGACGCAGACCCGATCTTCGAGCTCGACGACCGCGAGACGCCGAAGGACTGGCCGTGGGGCCTCTATGCACTGGCCACGCCCCGGCCGGGGATCAAGGGCAGCGCGCCGGGCTCCAGCGGCATGGTCTGGCGGATGGACCCCGGCCTGACCCAATGGGCCTATCAGCTGACCAAGGACGTACCGCTGGCCGACAATCCGCACCTGGCCGCCACGCGCGCCCGGTTCAAGAGCGAGCCCGCGGCCCAGACGCTGCCGCACGTGTTCATCGGCGACGACCTGGGCACGGTGCGCTTCTGGCACGGCGACCTGCGCACCCAGTGGGCCCGCGACTGGGTGAAGATCTGGACCGACGGCCACGGCGTGTTCGCCATGAGCGCGTGCGAGGACCAGGGAATCATGGACGTGCTCACCCTGTTCGGCGACGCCGGCAAGCTGGACATCCGCCGCGTGCTGATGCTGCGCACCGGCAGCAACTACACCCGCGAGGGCGACGGGGAGGCACAGGTGGTGGAGTTCACCGAAGGCGGCGCGGCGGCGGCCTTCGAGGCGGCCTATCTCGTGGGATCGCCGGTGGTGAAGGCCCTGGTCGCCGGCTGGGACCGGTACGGGACCACGATCCCGCAGGCGAAACCGTGAGTTTCCTGGAGCGCACGTTCCAGGTTCGCGCGCGCGGGTCCAGCCTGCAGACCGAGGTGCTGGCCGGGGCCACCACTTTCCTGACCATGGCCTATATCGTGCTGGTCAATCCGGCGATCCTGTCGACCACCGGCATGCCGCTGGCCGGCGTAGCGGCGGCGACCTGCCTGGCGGCCGGGGTCGGCTGCCTGCTGATGGGGTTCCTGGCCAACTATCCGATCGCGCTGGCGCCCGGCATGGGGCTCAACGCCTATTTCGCCTTCACCGTGGTGGGCGCCATGCACATCCCCTGGCAGACGGCGCTGGGGCTGGTGTTCATCTCCGGCGTCCTGTTCATCCTGCTCACGGTGGTCGGCGTGCGGCAGCTGATCGTCAGCGCCATACCGCGGGCGCTATTCTCGGCCATCGCCGCCGGGATCGGCCTGTTCATCGCCTTCATCGGCCTGCGCAACGCCGGGATCGTGGTGGCCAACAAGGCGACCTTCGTCGGGCTGGGCGACATCCATCTGGCGACCACCCAGCTGGCGCTGCTGGGCCTGGCGATCCTGTCGGTGCTGACGGTGCTGAAGGTGCGCGGCGGGATCTTCATCGGCATCGTCGGCACCGCCGTCCTGGGCTGGGTCCTGGGCCTGGCCGAGTGGGCGCCGCAGCCCTACAGCCTGGCGCAGATGACCGGCACGGCGCTGCAGCTGGACATTCCGGCGGCGCTGGGGGTCGGCGGCAAGGGCTTCGGCCTGGCGCTGCTGGAGATCCTGTTCGTCTTCCTGTTCGTCGACCTGTTCGACAATATCGGCACCCTGGTGGCGGTCTCAAAGAAGGCCGGTCTGGTCCAGCCGGATGGGACCATCCCGCGGCTGAACCGCATCCTGTTGGCCGACGCCACCGCCACCATCGTGGGGTCGCTGGCCGGCACCTCGACGGTGGTCAGCTACATCGAGAGTGCGTCCGGCGTGTCGGCCGGCGGCCGCACCGGCCTGACCGCCGTGGTGGTGGGCCTGCTGTTCCTGGCCACCCTGTTCGTCGCCCCCTGGGCCCAGGTGATCCCGGCGGCGGCCACCGCCCCGGCGCTGATCCTGGTGGGCGCGATGATGATGTCGCCGCTGACCGAGATCGACTGGGAGGACCCGGTGGTGGCGATCCCGGCCTTCCTGACCCTGGTGACCATCCCGCTCACCTTCTCCATCGCCAACGGCCTGGCGTTCGGGGTGATCGCCTACGCCCTGCTGAAGCTGGCTGCCCGCCGGGTGGTCCGGAACGACTGGCTGCTGTTCGCCCTGGCGGCGCTGTTCGTGGCGCGGTTCGTGTACATGGCGTTCGAGGCTTAAGCCGCCGCAGCGCCCCCTCCACCCCTTCGGGGTCCCCCTCCCCCGCTGGCGCGGGTGAGGAACTATCCGCGTTCAATTCCTCCCCCGAAGGGCACACTTCGGGGGAGGGCGACCCTAAAGCGGTGAGGGGGCGCAGGGTCAGCGACCGGCCTCGAACGCCTTCAGCAGCCGCTCGTGGCGCCACTGTTCGCGAGCCTTGTCGCTTCCGGCCACAAGGTCGGCGCAGGTCCCCTTCGGCGAGTCGGCGCCAATCTGTCCCGTACACGCCGCCACTGGCTGGCGATAGACGTTCGGGTCCGTCCACAGGCCCTCGCCGCTCAGGAAGCTGAAGGCGAGCGCGTTGCGGGCTGAGGTCTTCAGGTCGTCGTAGGTGGCCCCAGTCTGCACCGCAGTCGCATAGTCGCCCGAGAGGTCGCTGCGGGTGATGCCGGCGTCGTCGGTGGAGAGGCTGACCGGCACGCCCTTGGTCCGCAGCCAGGCGTAGGGGTGGTCCTGCGGCGTCACCTCCAGGATCGAGCCGTTGGAGATAAGGTTCACCTCGACCAGTACGCCCTTGGCGGCCATCTCAGCGGCCAGGGCGTCGGCGCCGACCTCGTTCGGCAGGTCCGTGCCGTGGCCGATCCGCCGGGCGCCGGCCACCCGCACCGCGTCGCGGACGTGGTAGCTCGCCGCCTCCGGGGTCACCAGCTTCAGGGTGAGTTCACCGGCGTGCAGGGCGACCGGGACCTTGCGGCCCCGGTCGGTGAGCTCAGCGACGATCCGCATGTGGACGTCGTAGTATTTCACCGCGTCGGGGCTGTCCTCGGGCGCCACCAGCTGCAGCCCGACCCAGCGCCGGTCGGCGGCGATGGCCGCCACGCCGAGCTGGAGCTGGGCCATGGTCTGCTCCGGCGGCCCCTGGCGGATGGCCTGGAACAGGTAGCGGGCGGTGACCTGGCAGCCGGCATGGGCCTGTGGCGTCCCGCACCGCAGGACCTGGCGGGCGCGGCCCTCCATCGCATCGGTGTCGGCGATCACGGCGGGGACCAGCGTCTCCAGCCCTGCGTCGCTCAGGGCGGCCCGGGTCTTCGCCGGGTCGCCCCGCCAGCCGACCTTGGCGCCCAGCCCCCGCGAGGCGGCGATCTGTGGCGTCACCATCAGCTCGGCATAGAAGGTGTTCTGGCGGGCCAGGCCGTCCAGGGTCTCAGCCAGGGCGTCGCCGGCGCGTTTCGGCAGGCTGCCGCGGCGGCTGAAGGCGCTGAAGAACTGGTCGTGGCCGGAGCGGTCGCGAAACCCGGGGTGGCGCACCGTCAGGCTGTCGATCAGGGCCGAGCGCAGGGTCTCGTCGGCGGCGACCTCGGCGGCCGGCTTGAGGTTCGGTCCCGAGCAGGCCAGCCGGATCGCCAGCTCGAGCGTGTCGACGCAGAGGCCATCCTCGACCGCCCAGGCCAGTAGCGCCTCCGCCGGCGTCCCGCCGCCCAGGTGGTTGTGCAACTCGCCGCCCTTGGGGAAGGCGTGCATGAAGGCCGCCAGCTCGGCGGCGTTCATCTTGCCGAGGTCCGGCGCGGCGGCGGCGGCCGGGGCGGCGAGCACGAGGGCGGCGCCCAGGGCGAGGAAGATTCGTCTCATACGTGGCAACCCGCCCGACCTCGCGCCGCCGGTCAAGCTTCCGATGGCGCGGCGGGCTGGTTTGGCCTTTTCTGGCGCCATGACGAGCGCCGTGGAGATGATCGAACGCCTGGGCCTGCGGCCGCATCCCGAGGGCGGCTGGTATCGCGAGACCTGGCGGTCCGAGGCCGCGATGCCGGACGGACGCGCCGCCGGCACCGCGATCCTGTACCTGCTGGAAGACGGCCACCGCTCGCACTGGCATCGGGTGGACGCTGAGGAGCTGTGGATCTTCCAGGCCGGCGCGCCGCTGCGGCTGTCGACCGCCTCCGACGGGGTGATCGTCGAGGCGCTGCTGGGCCCGGAGCCCGGCCAGTCGCCGCAAAGGCTGGTCCGCACCCGCGAGTGGCAGGCCGCGGAGGCTGAGGGCGGCTGGACCCTGGTGGCCTGCGTGGTCGTGCCCGGCTTCCGTTTCGCAGGCTTCGAACTGGCCCCGCCGGAATGGTCGCCGAAGACCTGAAGCTCAGGGCTTGAACGTCCCTTCGAAGGCGAAGCTGGCGACCGGGTTGCGCGGGCTGGGGACCTCGCGGGCGCGGAACGCCTCGTCCAGCACTGAGGGGTCGGCCTGGCGGCCGACGGCGATGGCCGCCTCGACCTGATAGTCAGCCTCGGCGACCCCCAGGACCTCGTAGGATTTTGCGAGGTCGAAGCCAGCCATCCCGTGGGCCGCCCAGCCCAGGCGGCTGGCCTGCAGCGCCAGGTAGGCCCAGGCCGCGCCCGCATCGAACGCGTGGCTGCGCAGCGGCTGCGGCACGCCGCCCGGCGTGCGGCGCGCACGGTCGGAGACGATGAACATCAGCACCGAGGCGTTCTTCACCCACAGCTGATTGTAGGGGATCAGCACCTCGAACAGCCGGTCCCAGTCGGCGGTCTCGCGGCGGGCGTAGACGAACCGCCACGGCTGGGCGTTGAAGGCCGAGGGCGCCCAATGGGCCGCCTCGAACAGGCTCATCAGCACATCGTGCGGCATCACCTCGCCGGTGAAGGCGCGCGGCGACCATCGGGCCAGGAACATCGGGTCGACATCGTGCTCGCTGGTGCGGTTGTTCGCTGTGGTCATCTTCGTCTTCCGCTCGTCCCGGCGAAGGCCGGGGTCCAGATGGGATGGCTGTGTGGTGGGCTCGAAAGGCGCGGCATCTATCCCAGAAGCGCCCTGGGTTTGCGATCCGGGTCCCGGCCGTCGCCGGGATGAGCGGGGTCGGGGTCAGGTCTTTCCGGTGTGGGCGATGGAGGCGATCTCGACCAGGAAGTCCGGCCGCACCAGCCCGCACTGGATGCAGAACCGCGCCGGCTTGTCGCCCGGGAAATACTCCGCATAGACCTTGTTGAGCGCGGCGTAGTCGGCCCAGTCCTTGAGGAAGATGTAGTTCATGGTGACGTCGTCCATGGTCCCGCCGGCGGTCTCGATCACCGACTTGATGGTCTCCAGCACCTGCCGCGTCTGGCCCTCGGCATCGCCGACGTGGGCGACGTTGTTGTCCTTGTCGAACGCAAGTGTCCCCGAAACGTAGACCACCCCGTCGGCCAGGGCGCCGGGCGAGAACGGGGCGATCGGCTTCTGGGTCCCGGGCGGCAGGACGGCGGTCTTGGGCATGGTGGATCCTCGAGAAATCAGCTGTTCACGCCCATCTTAGATCGTCATGGCCCGACTTGTCCGGGGCCACCCATGAACTCCGTGGACCGCCTCGCTCTCCTCACCCGCAGGGGGAGGAGAGCGGCGCTATCACTCCGGCGGGGCCTGGCCGATCGCGCCGCAGAAGTCGGCGGTGCTGGATACCCAGCCGAAGAAGTTCTCGACGTTGTAGACGCTCGCCGCCTGCAGGAAGGCCGGGCCCGCCTGGTGGGTGGCGTCCTCGAGCAGCACGCCGAAGTATTCCAGGTGATAGCCGTCGCGCAGGGTCGACTCCACGCAGACGTTGGTGGCGATGCCACAGAAGGTCAGGGTCTTCACCCCGCGCGCCCGCAGCATCGAATCGAGCGCGGTGTTGAAGAAGGCCGAGTAGCGCGGCTTGGGGATGACGATGTCGCCCGTCTGCGGCTTGAGCCGGTCCACCAGGGCATAGTCCCAGGTCCCCTTGGCCAGCAGCGACCGCTCCAGCTCCGGCCGGTCGCGCATGGTCTTCAGCGCGTTGGACTTCCACCAGTTGGGCGAGCCAGGCCCGCCGGCCTCCACATAGTCCGGGTCCCAGCCGTTCTGGAAGAACACCACCTGCACGCCCGCCGCCCGCGCCGCCGCGATGGCCAGCGCGATCCTCTCGATTACCGCCGCCGCGCCCGCGATATCGAACCCGGCCAGGTCCAGGTAGCCGCCCGGCGAGGCATAGGCGTTCTGCATGTCCACCACGATCAGCGCGGTCTCGCGGGGGTTGATGGGCAGGTTCTCCGGCCGCGCCGGCAGGGTGACAACCCCGGCGCGCGGGACGGTGGGCCGCTCAGACATGCGCGCGGCTCCGCATCAGCGGCTGGATCTTCGTCCCGAAGGCCTCCACGCCGCGCACGAACTCGTCGAACACCAGCAGCACGCCGGCCGTCCCCGGCACGGCGGCCACCTCGTCCAGCATCCGCGCCACGCTTTCGTACGAACCCACCAGCGTGCCCATGTTGAGGTTCACCGCAGACTCCGGGGCGGCCAGCTGGGTGGTGTTGGTGTTGGAGGTTCCGGCCGCGGCGTTGGGCGCCGCCTGGTTCGTCAGCCAGGCCAGGGCCTCCTGGTCGGCCCCGTCGCGGTAGAGCTGCCACTTGGCCATGGCCTTGTCGTCGGTCTGGTCGGCGATGATCATGAACAGGATGTAGGCGGCGACGTCGCGGCCGGTCCTGGCCTTGGCCGCGGCCAGGCGGGTGTTGACCGGAGCGAAGGCGGTCGGGGTATTCGTCCCCTTGCCCAGCGCGAACGAGTAGTCCGCATACTGCGCCGTGAACGCCAGGCCCTCGTCGCTGGAGCCGGCGCAGATGATCTTCACGCCTGGCGTGGGCTTCGGGCTGACCCGGCAGTCGTGCATCTGCAGGTACTGACCCTTGAAGTCGCTGACGCCGGTCTCCATCAGCTCTTTCAGCACCGTCGCGTACTCGGCCAGGTAGGCGTAACGGTCCCTGTAGTGGCTCTCGCCGGGCCACAGGCCCATCTGGTCGTACTCGGCCTTCTGCCAGCCGGTGATCAGGTTGATGCCGAACCGGCCGGGCGCGATTGAATCGATGGTCGAGGCCATCCGCGCCACGATCGGGGCCGGCATGGTCAGGGTGGCCGCGGTGGCGAAGATCTTGATCCTGCCGGTCACCGCCGCCAGCCCGGCCATCAGGGTGAAGCTCTCCAGGTTGTGCTCCCAGAACTGCGTCTTCCCGCCGAACCCGCGCAGCTTGATCATCGAGAGCGCGAAGTCGAAGCCATGGCGTTCGGCGCTCTGGACCACCTGCTTGTTCAGCGCGAACGACGGCATGTACTGCGGCGCCGTCTCCGAAATGAGCCAGCCGTTGTTGCCGATCGGTATGAAGACGCCGATGTCCATGGGCTCCCCTCCCCCCTTGCGCGGCCGACCAGTTGGCGCCGGGCTGGGGTGGAGCGCAAGTCCGCCGCCGCCGCCCGGTTCCGCCGGCGCGCCCGGCGCCTGAAGCCCAACCATAACCTTTCGGTATGAGCGCCCGCGGGGCGTCCCAGGCACCTTGAGCGTCGACCGGTCGTTCGGTCGCGTCGCGGCGGCGACGGCACTGGGAGGACGCCCACTTGACCAGCAGACCCTTCAACCTGAGAGCCCTCGCCGCTGCGCTCGCGATCGTGCTGCCGGTCGCCGCAGCGGCCTCGCCGGCCGTCGCGGCCTCGCCTGAGATCTACACCCCGCCGTTCTCCAAGCTGGCGCTCGAGGGCTACGACCCCGTCGCCTATTTCGCCGGCGCGCCGGCCAGGGGCGAGGCGAAGTTCTCGACCACCCACAAGGGCGTCCAGTACCGCTTTTCGTCCGCCCAGAACCTCGCCCGGTTCCAGGCCAACCCCGACGCCTACCTGCCGCAATACGGCGGATACTGCGCCTGGGCCGTGGCCGGGGGTTACACTGCGAAAGGCGACCCGCTCGCCTGGAAGATCGTCAACGGCAAGCTCTACCTGAACTACGACGCCAAGGTTCAGCAGCGCTGGGCGGCCGACATCCCGGGAAACATCGCCAAGGGCGATCACAACTGGCCACAGGTGCTCAAATGAACCTCATCTCCCGTCTTCGCGGGCTGGTCCCGCATGGGCTGGCCCTGTTCATGGCCGCCATCTTCCTGGACAGCCTCCGCTATAAGTTCACCGACCACCCCAAGACCCAGGTGATCTTCGGCCGGCTGAACGGCTGGGCCAGCGACATCGGCCTGCCGGGCCTGTTCGCCCACACCGGCCTGTTCTCGCAGTACGTCATCGGCTCGATCGAGCTGCTGGCCGCCAGCCTGCTGGTCCTGGGCATGCTGCCGCGCCTGCGCCACCTGCAGGCGGCCGGCTCGCTGGCGGCCTTCATGGTGATGGCCGGGGCGGTCAGCTTCCACCTGTTCACGCCGCTGGGCGTGGATCCGAACCACGACGGCGGCGGCCTGTTCATGGCGGCCTGCATCAACCTGGCGGCCTCGATCCTGATGCTGAGCGTGTTCCGCCGGCGCGAGTTCGGCGAGTTCCTGGGCCGTGTGGCGGCGATCTTCGCCCCCGCCAAAACCGCCATGGCGCGGTCATGAGCGACACCCCGTGGATCTCCGACTTCTCCGTCCGCGGACGCGCCCTGAAGGTCCGGAAGACCGGGGCGGTGATCCCCCTGGACCGCGCCCTGGCCTCGGAAGCGGCCAGCTGGTTCGGGCTCTATCTGGCGGTCAGGGGCAAGTCGCTGCTCAACCGCTTCGCGCCGCCGGCCCCCGCGGTCTGGTTCGCGCCGGACCGGCCCCGGCCCTGGTATCTCATCTGGGCCGCCGCGGCCTGGAACGGGGTGCGGATCGCCCGCACGCCAGAGGAGGCCTGCGCCAGCTTCTACTTCGAGGACGCCACCGTGGCGCGACCGCCCAAGCCCCTGCATTCGCGCGCCTTCAACTACGGCTGCGCGGACATCAGCAAGAGCCGGGTTGCGCAGGTGTTCGCCGAGGTCTTCGGCTATCCGTTGTCGGTCGATCCCGAGGCCGGCCTCGGCCCGGCGGTTGAGAAGGGCGAGGACAACGGCGTTCATGACGGCCGCCTGGTCCAGCTGCCCCTCGCGCCGCGGGCCGGGCGCACCTACCAGCGGCTGATCGACAACGTCGAAGACGGCCTCGCGGTCGACCTGCGCACGCCGATCGTCGGCGGCGAGCCGGTGGTGGTGTTCATCAAGCGCCGCCCGGTCGCGGACCGTTTCGCCAACCACAACGCGAGCGTCAGCATGGTTCGGCCTTGCGACGTCTTCACCGGCGACGAGATCGGCAAGCTCGGCGCCTTCGCCCGCGCCATGGGCCTCGACTGGGGCGGCCTGGACGTCCTGCGCGATCGGACCAGCGGCCGGCTCTACGTGGTCGACGTCAACAAGACCGACATGGGCCCGCCCATCGCCCTGCCCTTCCTCGACAAGCTCACCGCCGTGTCCCGCATGGGCCGTGCGCTTCGCCGCCTCATCACGGAGCAACCGTCATGATCCCTTTCATTCGCGAGATGCAGTTCGAATATGGTCGCTGCGACCAGGTCAGCCCGCTGATCCGTCGCGTGGTCGCCCAGAACCCCGGCCCCTTCACCTTCACGGGCACCGGCGCCCACATCGTGGGCCACGGCGAGGTGGCGGTGATCGATCCCGGCCCCGACGACCCGCGGCAGCTCGATGCGATCCTGAACGCCACTCTGGGCGAACAGATCACCCACATCTTCGTCACTCATAGCCACCTGGACCATTCGCCCGCCGCCCGGCCGCTGGCCGAGCTGACGGGCGCCACGATTTACGCCGGCGGCCAGCCTTGCCGGCCCAGCCAGGGCAATGAGCGGCTGGAGGCCGGCGACGACCTCAGCTTCCGCCCCGATGTGGCCCTGCGCGACGGCCAGACCTTCCGCGGCCCGACCTTCCGCCGCCAGACCTTCCGCGGCCAGACCTGGACGATCGAGGCGGTGGCGACGCCTGGCCATACCTCGAACCACTACGCCTATGCGCTCCCCGAGGAGAACGCGCTGTTCCCGGGCGATTGCGTGATGGGTTGGTCGACCAGCGTGGTCAGCCCGCCGGACGGCGACATGGGGGCCTATATGAAAAGCCTGGCCAAGATCCGCGCCCGTCGCTTCGACGCCCTCTACCCCGCCCACGGTCCGGCGGTGCGCCAGGTGGACGCGTTCCTGGCCGCCTACATCGACCACCGCCGTCAGCGGGAGACGCAGATCCTGATGGCCCTGGTCGAAGGCGGGGCGGCCACGGTGCGCCAGTTGGTCGCGCGCCTGTACGCGGACACCGACCGCCGCCTGCATCCCGCCGCCGCCCACTCGGTGCTGGCCCATCTGCTGGACCTCTATCGCCGGGGCGTCGTCGACCTGGCCGGGCCGCTCGACATGACCGGCGTCTGGCGGTCGCTGTCGATGCGCCAGGCGGCCTGAACCCATGCGGTCCCGGCATTTCAAGCCGGGACGCCCAGCCAGCATCCTCAAGACCTAGAGCGGACCCCGGGTCCGCCACACCAGGACCCCGCGCCATGAGCATGACCGCCACCCAGACCAACCCCGTCGTCAACCGTCCGCTGGAGGGCCGGGTCGCCATCGTGACCGGCTCCACCAGCGGCATCGGCCTGGGCATCGCCCAGAGCCTGGCCGAACAGGGAGCCAGGCTGGTGCTGAACGGCTTCGGCGACCCGGACGAGGTCGAGCAGACCCGCGAGATGCTGGCCGCCCTGCACGGCGTCGAAGTGCTCTATTCGCCCGCCGACCTCTCGATGCCGGAAAAGATCGGCGAGATGGTTGCCTTCGCCCGCGACGTGCTGGGCCCCATCGACATCCTGGTGAACAACGCCGGCATCCAGCACGTGGCGCCGGTCGGCGAGTTCCCCACCGCCAAGTGGGACGCGATCATCGCGGTGAACCTCAGCTCGGCCTTCCACGCCATCAAGGCGGTGCTGCCGGAAATGGTCGAGCGCCGCTTCGGGCGGATCGTCAACATCGCCTCGGCGCACGGCCTGATCGCCTCGCCGTTCAAGTCGGCCTACGTCGCCGCCAAGCACGGGGTGGTCGGCCTGACCAAGACCGTGGCCCTGGAAGCCGCCCGCCAGGGCGTCACCTGCAACGCCATCTGCCCCGGCTATGTCTGGACGCCGCTGGTGGAGAAGCAGATCGCCGAACAGGCCCAGGCCCACGGCATCTCCACCGAGCGGGTCATCACCGACGTGCTGCTGACCTCCCAGCCCAACCGCAGGTTCGCGTCCGTCGAGGAGATCGGCGCGCTCACCGCCTTCCTGTGCGGCGACAACGGCGCCTCGATCACCGGCGCGGCGCTCGCCGTCGACGGCGGCTGGACCGCCCAATGACCGCCCCCTCGAAGACCGGGGCGCGCAAGAAGGTCGTCGTCGTCGGCGCCGGCTTCGGCGGCATCTCCGCCGCCAGCGAGCTGGCCAGGCAGGACGTCGACGTCACCATCGTCGACCGCCGCAACCACCACTTGTTCCAGCCCCTGCTCTACCAGGTGGCGACGGCCGGTCTGGCCCCGACCCAGATCGCCAGCCCGGTGCGGCTGATCCTCGGCCGCAAGCCCAACGTCCATATCGAGCTGGACGAGGTGACCGGCGTGGACGTCGCCAACCGCCGCGTGCGGCTGGGCGAGCGCACCCTGCCCTACGACGAGCTGATCGTCGCCACCGGGGCCACGCACGCCTACTTCGGGAAGGACGAGTGGGCGACCCATGCGCCGGGCCTGAAGTCGCTGGAGGACGCGCTGGCCCTGCGCCGCCGGGTGCTACTGGCCCTGGAGTCGGCCGAGCTCGACATGGATCCGGAGTCCCGCAAGCGGCTGCTGACCTTCGTGGTGGTCGGCGGCGGGCCCACGGGCGTCGAGCTGGCCGGCGCCATCGCCGAGCTGACCCGCCGCGCGCTGGCCTGCGACTTCCGCCGAATCCGCGGCCAGCGCGCCCGCATCCTGCTGGTCGACAGCGGCGAGCGGGTGCTCTCCAACTTCTGCCCTAGCCTCTCGGCCTATGCCAAGACGGCCCTGGAAAAGCTCGGCGTCGAGCTGATGCTCAAGGCCCGCGTCGGCCACTGCGACGCCGGCGGGGTCGACATCGGCGACCTGCGGGTCGACGCCCAGACGGTGATCTGGGCCGCCGGCGTCCAGGCCTCGCCCGCCGGCCGGTGGCTGGGCGGCGAGCTGGACCGAGTCGGCCGCGTCACGGTCGGCGCCGACTTCAGCCTCCCGGGCAACCCCGAGGTGTTCGTGATCGGCGACTGCGCCCGCATCGTCGACGCGGCCGGCATGGTCGTCCCGGGCGTCGCGCCGGCGGCCAAGCAGGCCGGCGTCTACGTCGCCAAGGTGATCGCCGCCCGGGTCGCCGGAAAACCCGCGCCGCCGCCGTTCCGCTACTCGAACTTCGGCAGCCTGGCCACCATCGGGCGCAAGGCCGCGGTGGCCGACCTGGGCGCCATCAAGCTCAAGGGCTTCGCGGCCTGGGTCTTCTGGTGCGCCGCCCACGTCTATTTCCTGATCGGGTTCCGCAACCGCATCCAGGTCGTGCTCGACTGGGGCTGGTCGTACCTCACCTTCGAGCGCGGCGCCCGCCTGGTCTTCGACGCGGTCACGCGTGGCCCGGGCGGGGCTTTGAGTGTAGCTTCACCGTCGACCGAGGCGCGTATCGCCTTGTAGGTCGCGGTTTCTGCAACCGGGGGATTCCCACCATGGAAATGCAGCAGGTCCGCTACTTTCTCTCGCTCGCGAAGACCCTCAATTTCACACGCGCAGCCGAGGCGTCCAACGTCAGCCAGCCGGCCCTGACCCGCGCCATCCAGCAGCTCGAGGCCGAACTGGGCGGCCCGCTGTTCCATCGCGAACGGCAGAACACCCACCTCTCGGAACTGGGCCGCATGATGCTGCCCTACCTGGAGCTGATCCAGACCCAGACCGAGGCCGCCAAGGCTCAGGCCAAGGCGGTCAAGAAACTGGACAACGTCACCCTGAAGATCGGCGTGATGTGCACCATCGGCCCGGCGATGATCGCCGACCTGATCGTCAAGTTCCGCATGGCCTATCCGAACGTCGACCTGGAGGTCACCGACGAGGGATCGTCCGAGCTGCTGGAAATGCTCAGCAAGGGCGACCTGAACCTGGCGCTGTTCGGCCTGCCCGAGGGCCCGGACGTCCGCTTCCACGGCCTGCCGCTGTTTCAGGAACGGTTCGTGCTGGCGGTGCCGCCGGACCATCCGCTGGCCTCGAAGAACGTGGTCACCTGCCGCGACACCCACGATCATCCCTACGTCAACCGCGCCAACTGCGAGATCTTCGACCATGCGCGCAAGCAGCTGCGCGAGGCCGGGGTGCGCTGGAAGCAGGTGTTCTCGTCCGAGCGCGACGACTGGGTGCAGGGGATGATCAAGGCCGGCCTGGGCATCGGCTTCTTTCCCGAGCTCAGCGTCACCGACCCCGGCCTGGTCACGCGCCGGCTGATCGACCCGGAATTCATCCGCACGATCATGCTGGTCAGCGTCCGCGGCCGGCCCCACTCGCCGGCGGTCGGCGCCTTCGTGCAGCAGGCCCGGCAGTTCAAGTGGCCGCAGAGCACGATCGAGCCGATCCCCTGCGCGGACGACCGCGGACCGGAGCTGGAACCGGCCGGGTAGCTGGCCGGCGCGGCGCCCGGCCGCCGATCCGCCGAAGCCGCGGCTGGACCCGGTCACGACGGGTCGGACGCAATTCGGCGAACCCCGGCCGCAACTCTGTAACCTCTGCCTTGCCTCGCGCGAATGGCTGGTATCGGAGTCAGCGAGGCCTGACGCGCGCCCCTCCGCCAATCCCAATCCTCATGGGGGGTCGCGGCATGGAAATGCAGCAGGTGCGTTATTTCCTGGCGCTGGCCAGGACACTGAACTTCACGCGCGCCGCGGAGGGCGCCAACGTCAGCCAGCCGGCGTTGACCCGCGCCATCCAGCAGCTCGAAGCCGAGTTCGGCGGCCCGCTCTTCCACCGCGAGCGGTTGAACACCCATCTCACCGAGCTGGGCCGGATGATGCTGCCCTATTTCGAGTCCATCCAGGCCCAGGCCGACGCCGCGCAGCGCCGCGCGCGGGACCTGTCCAAGCTCGAGGAGGTAACCCTGAGGATCGGCGTGATGTCGACCATCGGGCCGGCGGCGACCTCCGACCTGCTGCTGAGGTTCCAGCGCCGTCACCCGCAGGTGGAGCTGGTGCTCGCCGAGCAACGGCCGGACCGGCTGGTTATGGCCCTGCAGGACGGCGACCTCCACCTGGCGATCATGGGTCTTGGCGAACCGCCGGACGTGCGGTTTCACGCGCTGCCGCTGTTCGAGGAACGGTTCGTCGTCGTGGTGGCGCCGGATCACCCCTGGGCGGCCCGCGCGGCGCTACGGCTCAGCGACCTGCACGCGGCGGACTATGTCCACCGGACCCACTGCGAGCAGCACGAGACCTATGCCCGCGAGGCGCAGCAGCGCGGGGTGAGCGTCCGCCGGGTGTTCTCGTCGGAGCGGGACGACTGGGCGCAGGCGATGATCCGCGCCGGGGTGGGCTTCGGGATCTTCCCCGAACGGACCGTGGAGCGGAACGGCGTGACCAGTATCCCGCTGATCGACCCGGAGCTGTCGCGGACGATCATGCTGGTCACCGTGCGCGGCCGCCCGCACTCGCCGGCGGTCGGCGCCTTCGTCCACGAGGCGCGGGCCTTTGTCTGGCCATGACCTCTCTCCCCCGGGCGGCGCGCCAGGGGCGCTCCAGCGCCGAAGTCAGGCCGTCTGGGCGGCCAGTTGGACCCGCGAGCCGGCCGTGGCGGGGCGGAGCAGGGCGGCGAGACCGGCGGCGGCCACAAGCGACGCGCCAACGATGCTGACCGCAGCGGGCCAGCCCAGGTGGTCGTAGATCTGGCCGATCACCGCCGCGCCGGCCAGGCCGCCCAGGTAATAGCTGGCCAGGTAGATGCCGCTGGCGGCGGCGCGGTCGGTCTTGGCGGCGCGGCCAACGAAGCCGGTGGCGGTGGCCTGGGCGAAGAAGGTCCCGACGCCGATCATGGTCAGGCCGGCGATCACCGGGGCGATGGTACTGGCCAGCAGCAGCGGCAGGCCGGCGATCGCCAGGCCAAGCGAGGCGAAGAAGGTCGGGCGCGGGCCGAAGCGGTTGGTGACCCTGCCGGCCAGCGGCGTGGTGACCATCGCCGGCAGGAAGACGAAATAGACCAGGCCCAGGGCCATCGGCTTCAGCGCCAGCGGCTTGGCGGCGAGCACGAAGTTCACGTAGGTAAAGGTCCCCAGGAAGGCGAACAGCACCAGGAAGCCGATGCCGAAGCTGGCCACCAGGCAGGTGTTGCGGAAGTGGGCCGCGATCCGCTCGACGGCGGACCGGCGCATCTCGCCCACCGCCGCGGCCATGGACGGGGTCCGGCTCAGGGTGAAGAAGACCAGGGCCGCGCCGGCCAGGTTGAGGGCGGCGAAGACGTAGAAGTTGATCGCTACGCCGGCGACGGAGGCCACCGCGGACGAGACCAGCCGGCCGACCAGGTTCGAGGCGACGCTGCCGGTGATGTAGGCGGCCAGCGCGCCGGCCGTGGCCGCGCCGGTATTCTGCTCCGACAGATAGGCCATGGTCAGGGTGAAGGCCGCCGACATGAACAGGCCCTGGACGATCCTGAGCGCTGTGAAGGTCGCCAGATCGGGGGCGTGAGCCAGCAGAGTCGTGGGGATCGCCAGCAGCGCCAGGCTGACCCAGATTCCGCCGCGGCGGGGCAGCCGGTGGCTGATCAGCGCGACGACCAGGGCGGACATGGCCATGCCGATGGTGGAGGCGTTGACCGCGACGCCCATGGAGGACGGCGGCACGCGGTACATCCTGGCGAGCGTGGGCAGGATCGCCTGGGCGGCGAACAGGTCGACCAGGGTGAGGAAGCCGATCAGGCCGATAACGATGCGGCGCAGCAGGGCGTGAGGTTCTGGGGCGGATGGGGCCGTGGCGGCCATGGCGGGATCTCCGGGGGATTGAACACGCAAGAGGCGTGCGGCGTCCGGGACGGTCCGGTCGCCACACGCCTCGGCAGCGAGGTCCGGGTGGGGGATAGGGCCTCGGGCTGTTCGCGGCGCGCTCGGGGCGAGGCGGGGCGGGGGCGACGCCGCGAAGCGGGTTACATCATGTCGGCGACGGAGGGGGCCTGACCGTCGTTCTTGATGTCGGCGGCGATGATCACGGCGGCGACCTTGCCGGTGTTCTTCCACCAGTGGCTGACGCCCTTCTTCTCGGCGGTCACGTCGCCGGCCTTGTGGACGATGCCGACCGCGCAGCTGTTGCGGTACTCGGTGACCTCGCCTGAGAGGGTCATCAGCAGGGCCGGGCGGTCGGTGTGGCTGTGCCACGGCACGACGCCGCCCGGCTGGATCACCAACCGGCGCATGCGCAGTCGGCGGTTGTCCAGGCCCTTGATCTCGTCGCCCAGCTGCAGGGTGTTGAGCTCGGTGTCGGTGACCTTCGACGGCATGGTCTCGCCCGTGGTGCGGGCGTTCGGACGCATCTGCGCGGCCGGGCACTCGGCCGACGGCGCCCCGGCGGCCGACGCGGCGGTGGAGATGGCGGCCGCCGCGGTCAGGGCGGTCGCGGCGATCAGGATCAGCGGGGTCGTCATGAGGGGGTCTCTCTCGCGGTTGCTTCGGCAGGCGTTGTTCGATGCGTCGAAGCTAGGCCCCCGCCTTCCCGATCTGAATTCGCATAAAGTTATGGAGGCCATGCGCTGAGGGTCGTGGGCCGCTTGCCGATGCACTGGGCGCATGGAGCGATTAGCCAACCGACATTTCCGCCAGCCGGCCCGGCCTGAGACAAAGGGGCATGGAAAACACCGCCCCCAAGCACGCCCATTCCCTCGACAAGTCGGTCCTCGGCCAGGTGGTCCTGGTGTTCCAGGGCGGCGGGGCGCTGGGCGCCTACCAGGCCGGGGTCTACCAGGCCCTGCAGGAGGCCGGCGTCGAGCCGGACTGGGTGATCGGCACCTCCATCGGGGCCATCAACGCCAGCCTGATCGCCGGCAATGCGCCGGCCGACCGGCTGGACCGCATGCGCGAGTTCTGGATGCGGATGACCCACTCGCCCGCCACCCAGTTCTGGGCGTCCCTGCCCGGCTTCGGCGCCGCGGTGGCCAACGCCATGACCGTCGCCAACGGCCTCGAGGCGTTCTTCAAGCCCAACCCCTGGGCGTTCCTCGGGTCCCAGGTTGCGCTGGGGCCGGACCTCGCCGGCTACTACTCCTGCGACCCGCTCGAGAAGACCCTGAGCGAGCTGCTCGATCCCAGCCTCCTGAACGCCGGACGTCCCCGGCTCACCGTCGGCGCCGCCAACGTCCAGACCGGCCAGATGCGCTACTTCGACAGCCGGGAAGACACGCTGAGCGTGCGCCACGTCATGGCCTCGGGCGCCCTTCCCCCCGCCTTCCCGGCGGTCCGGATCGACGGCGAGCTCTACTGGGATGGCGGCATCCTCTCCAACACCCCGGTCGAGGCGGCGTTCGACGACCGGCCGCGCCGCTCGGGCGTGGTGTTCGCGGTCCACGTCTGGGCCCCGAACGGGCCGGAGCCGCACAGCATCGCGACCGTGATCTCGCGCCAGAAGGACCTGCAGTACTCCAGCCGGGCGATCAGCCACATCGCCCGCCAGAAACAGATCCACAAGCTGCGCCACGTGATCGCCCAGCTGGCGGCGAAGCTGCCGCCGGAAGTCCGCGCCACGGACGAGGCCCGGGAGCTGGCCGGCTACGGCTGCGGCACCCAGATGCATGTGATCCGCCTGCTGGCCGCACCGCTGGCCGGCGAGGACCAGTCCAAGGACATCGACTTCAGCCCCGGCGGCATCAAGGCCCGCTGGGACGCCGGCTACGCCGACACCGCGCGCGTGCTCGACACCTCGCCCTGGACCCACGATGTCGACCCGATGGAGGGGATCATCCTTCACGAGGCGCCGTCCGGCCATGTGATCGAAGACGTCTCCCCCGACCTGCTCGCCAAGGAACCCGCCCGATGACCCATTTCGCCCGCCAGTCCCTGCTGGCGCTCGCCGCCGGCCTCAGCCTCGCGTTCTGCGCCGGCGCGGTTTCGGCCGTCGCCGACCCGGCCATGGCCGCCGCCCAGCCCATCGCGCAGGGCGTGGTCCGCGTCGCCAGCGTTTACGGCTTCGACGACACCGTCAGCCGCCTCAGGGCCGACATGGCCGGCAAGGGCATCCGGTTCTTCGCCGAGATCGATCAGCAGGACCTGGCCAGGGGCGCGAAGATCGACTTGCGCCCGTCTAAGCTGCTGCTGTTCGGCAACCCGCCGCTGGGCGCCCAGTTCCTGACCTCGAACCCCTATGCGGGCCTCGACTGGCCGGTGCGGATCCTGGTCACCCAGGACGCGGCCGGCAAGGTCTGGGTGGCCTACACCGACTTCGACTACATGGCCGCCCGCTACGCCATCACCGACCGCGCCGACCAGGTGAAGATGGCCTCCGACGTGGCCGGGTCGATCGCCGCCAGCGTGGCCGGGAAATAGCTAGGCCAGGCCCGCAATCTCAGGCGGCGGCGTGTCCTCGATCTCGTGGGATTGCAGGCCGCCGTCGACCAGGCATTGCCACACCGCCTCCGGCGTCTCGGCGAAGCGGAAGAGTTTCATGTCCGTCTCGGCGATCATGCCGGCCGCGATCAGGGCCTCGAAGTTGACGATCCCGCGCCAGTAGCCCTCGTCGAACAGCACGATGGGGATCGGCGGCGACTTGTCCGTCTGGCGCAGGGTCAGGATCTCGAACAGCTCGTCCAGCGTCCCGAACCCACCCGGGAACACCACCAGGGCGTTGGCCCGCATGGCGAAGTGCATCTTGCGCATCGCGAAGTAGTGGAAGCGGAAGGTCAGTTCCGGCGTCGAATAGGCGTTGGGATACTGCTCGTGCGGCAGGGTGATGTTGAGGCCGATCGACGGCGCGCCGGCATCCTGGGCGCCGCGGTTCGCCGCCTCCATGATCCCCGGCCCGCCGCCGGTGCAGATCACGTTGTGGCGCTCGTGCCGGGCCGACAGATAGGCCCCGCCCCGCTTCGACGCGATGGCGCTGAACTCGCGCGCGGCGGCATACCAGCGCCGGTGGTCCTTCGACCCCGTCTCCTGGATCCGGGCGCTGCCGAACACCACGATGGTCGAGCGGACGCCCCAGTTGCGCAGCGCCTCGTCCGGCTTGGCGAACTCCATCAGGAACCGCACGCCCCGCATGGAGGGCCCCATGATGAAGTCCTGATCCGTGGAGGCCAGGCGATAGGTCGGCGAGGCGGCCTGGGCGGCGGCGGGATGGGGGTCGTCGGTCATCCGGCCATAATAAGGCGTCTCGGCCGGACCGTCTCGACGCCGCTTGTCGACCACGTCCTGCCGGCCCCGCGAGCGGACCCGCGCGAAGTCCGCAACTGTTCAGGTTTCTTGGACGCCCGCCAGGCGTGGCGACGGGGCTGACCCCGCAGGCGGGTGTCTGAGAAACCGCAAGCACTTGACGGACGGCCCAGTGCGTTCTATCTTTGTTCCATGCCCGACGCCGCCGTCGCCCGCACCGATCACGAACTCCAGTTGCTAGGCGCCCTGGTCGATGGCGCCTATGCGCTCGGCATGGCGTTCAACGAGGCGGCGGAGGCGGAGGCGGATCACACCCGCAAGCTTGAGCTCTTCGACGCCTTCCTGCGCGGCTCGCTCGCGGTTCGGATGGGCATCCGGCTGTCGATGACCTTGCGCGCGCCGCCGAAGGCCGCCCAGGCGTCCGCCGTCGAACGGGACGAATCCGAGAAGGCCGAAGTCGAACGCGACGAAACCGAACGGCTCGACGTCGAGCGCGAACGAGACCGCGACTACGAGCCCGTCAGCCTCCCGAAATTCCTCGCCACCCTGGGCGTCGTCGCCGCCGACGCCGGCCGCCTCGACGGCGTCGCAGCCAACATCCGGCAAACCGTCCTGCCCGCCCTCAACGACCTGCTGGCCCGTGCAAAGGCCGGCGCCACCGTGGCCTCGGGCCCGGTCGGCGCGACCCGGCTCGCCCGGCCGCCACCCGCCGCACCCCGAACCGCCCTGCTGGCCTCCGCCGCGGCGGCCCCGGCCAGACCGCTCATCCCCCACCCCCCGCCCCGCCGCTCCGGCTGACGAAGCGGCCCCTTCCTTTCCCGCACGGCGGGGCTACGGCATTCACACATTGCTGATTCGATTTGATCAGGCGCTGAGCTATCGGCCGTCAGGGCGCGTCATCGCCCCATTTCGACACCAAGACCACGAAGACCACCAAGTGGGCCGGCAAAGGCGCTGACGCCTTCGTGTCCTTGGTGGTCTTCGTGGTTCAAGACTCCGGCGCCTGCCACGGACCATGATCCGGTTGGCGGAGCGCCATCCCTCATCCGACCTGCTGCGCAGTCTGCAGCGCCCCTTCCCCCACGCATGTCATCCCGGTTTCGCCGCAGGCGAAGACCGGGACCCACGACCGGTTGCCGCGGCAGGACGACCGCGAAACGCCGAACCTGATCGTGGGTCCCGGTCTTTGGTTGCGCCAAAACCGGGATGACACGGTTGGGAGGATCTGCGGGAATCCTCTCCCACGCACCGAGGTAGAGGAAGGTGGAACGCGGGCGCCATTCGGTGTCTTCAGGGGCTCCACCATGCCGCGGCGGCGCCGTCAGGCGTTGAGCGCGGCCGCGATCACCGTGGCCATCGCCTCGGCCACCGGCGGGATAAGCCCCGGGGCGACGCAGCGCAGGTCGTCGCTGCGGGTGTGGTGGAAGCGGTGGCTGCCGAAGATGGCGACCACTGGGTCGTAGCCGCCCTTCAGGATGCTGGCGAATTCCCCCGCCGCCTGGGCCGGATCGGCGGCGTAGGGCTGCTCCAGCCCGGGCTGGCCGGCGAAGGCGACCCGGGCGGCGGCGACCAGGGGCGGGCTGGCCAGCAGGAACCGTTGCGGGTCGGCGCTGGGCAGGGGCGCGAGCAGCGGCCCCCGCTCATGCCAGTCGCGCGCGGCGACATTGGCCCCCAGGTGGACCCAGAGCGCGGTCTGGGCGGGCTTCGGCGCGACCTCGGCGATGAACCGCTCGCCGCCGGCATATTCGTATTCGTGGCCGCTGGTCGCCACCAGCGCGAGGTTGACCGGCAGCCTGGCCTGCGCCGCCCAGCGCGCCAGCAGGAGCCAGGCGGCGAGGCCGCTCCCGCGCTCCCCAGCGCAGCTGAACCAGCCGGAGCGCGGCGTGGAGATCACCAGCGTCTTCGCCGCGCCGCGGTCGAGCCGCGCGGTGACGTTGTAGGCGGGCCGGCGGAACGCGCGGCCGGCCATTCTGAAGCCGGCGGTCCCGCCGGCCGCCGCAACGCGCAGGAAGGGCTCGGCGTCGCGCGGGGCCATGACCGCAGCCGGGATGTCGAACAGCGCCTGGTCCACGGGCGCGTTGAGCGCGCAGGCCTCGCCGGTCGGGCCGGTGGTGACGATGACGGCGGCGCGGGCGCCCGCCGCGGCCGCGGCCTTGACCTGGCGCTCCACCGAGCCCTTCGCCGTGGACCAGCGGGCATGGGGCAGGACGATCAGGGCGATCGCGCCCCGACCCTGACCGTAGACATAGAGCGGGCCGGTCACCCCTGGCGTCGGGGCGACGATCGCCTGCGGAATCAGGGTGGCGGAGGCCTCGCCGGCCGACAGGGCCGGAGGGTCGCCTGCGTAGGCGGGGACGTCGAACGGCTGGCGTCGGCAGGCGTAACCCAGGGACTTGAGTTCGCCTTCGATCCAGGCGCCGCTGGCCTCGTCGCCCGGCCCGCCCGAGGCCTTGTCGCCGAAGCCCTGGTAGCGTTCGAGGATCCGCCGGGCCTCGGCCTCGGCCGATCCGCCGGGGGCGGCGGCGGCGGCGCTCCCGGCGGCGATCAGCGAGGCGCCGGCGCCCAGGACGGCGCGGCGGGAGGCGGTCGGGGGTCTGGCGCGGGCCATCCCGCAGCCTAGCCGGTCCCCACGCCGCGCGCGACGGCTTGCGCCGGGCCGACCCAGGCCGGACAGTGACGCCATGAGCAAAATCGACCGCCGCAACTGGCTCGCGGGCGCCGGCGCCCTCCTCCTGGCCCCGGGACTGGCGGCGGCCGCGGAACCTGACACGCCCTACGACTACCTGTTCCTCGATCTCGAGACCGCCCCGGCCGGTATGACCCCGGCCCGGGCCTATGCCGAGGCGGTGAAGGCGCAGCTGCCGGCGATCGCCGCGGCCGGCGGCGTGGTGCTGGGCCTGTTCACGCCGCAGATCGGCTGGGTCGCGCGCCAGGCCGCGCTGCTGGTGCGCTGGACGCCGGGCGGCAAGGGGCGCGAAGCGGCGGTGGGCGGCCTGATGCGCGGCAAGACCGTGCGCCTTGGCCAGCGCGGTCGGCTCGCGCCGACCTCGCGGCCCGAGGCGGTGGATAGGCCCCGGCCGGGCGGGATCTACGTCCACCGCTGGTTCGTGGTCGAGGCGAAGAACGTGCCGGAGTTCCTGAGCCTTTCCGTCGAGGGCTGGCGCGACTTCGAGACCCGGTTCGACGCCCACATCTTCGGCCTGTTCACCGCCGAGCGCTCGCCCACCGACCGGCGCGACGGGGTGACCCGCCTGCTGCTGATCACCCGCTACAAGGACCACGGCGTCTGGGAGACCTCGCGCGACCCGACCACGGCCGCCATGGCGGCCTTCGGGCGGCGGCAGGCGATCACCCGCGACACCTGGAACGCCAGCACTCTGCTGGCGCCGATCTGATCAGGGCGCGTAGCTGGAGCGGCCCTGGATGCCCCAATGGCCGTCCAGGTGGGTGACGATGTAGATGGAATCGAAGCCGCCGATGACGCTGCCGTCCTTGCGGTAGCGGGTGAAGCGGGTGTCGATGTGCACCTTGTCGGGGCCGGCGTGGATCACGTCGCGGCGCGCCCAGGCGGAGTGGTCCCAGTCGGCCAGGGCGCCGGTCGTGAACAGGTCGGGCTTCATGTCGCCGGGCAGGATGGTGCGCACGGTGTTCGAGGCGAAGCGCACGTGCGGGAAGTTGAAGGTGGCCTCGAAGGCCTTCAGGTCGCGGGCGTTGAAGGCGGTCATGAAGGCGTCCAGGCAGGCCTGGGCGGCGGCGATCTCGGCGGTGAACCTGGCGTGCTGCGGCTTCACCGGCGGCGCGGGCACGGACTGGCCCAGAGCCGGCGTGGCCGCGGCCAGGCTGAGGCCGGCGCCGATCAGGGCTTCGCGTCTGCTGACCATGGGTGTCCTCCGTCGTTCCAGCGCGGTCAGGCCCGTTGTGCCAGGCCCTGGTTGGTCAGGAAACCCATCGCCGGCAGCGCGCGAAAAGTCGTAGCATGAACCGTGTCACTATATCCGCGAACCGCGGACGCACGGAAGGACCTGCGATGATTTCGATGGGATGGCTTGGCCGCATGGCCCTGGCGCTCGCGGGGGCGATGCTGTTCCCGTTAGCCGCCCAGGCCCAGGCGCCCGCGGCGCCAGCCGATGCGCTCAGGGTGATCTTCTGCGGCACGTCCGGGCCGCTGCCGATCCCCAACCGGGCCAAGGCCTGCACGGCGATCCAGGCGGGCGGCGCACTCTTCCTGGTCGATGCCGGCCCGGAGTCCACGAAGAACCTGATGATGTGGCGCGTCCCCGTGGCGACCGTGAAGGCAGTGTTCATCACCCACCTGCACTCCGACCACATCGGCGACCTGGGCGAGTTGAACCTGCAGAGCTGGGTCGCCGGCCGGCCCCAGCCGCTGGCGGTGATCGGGCCTGCCGGGGTCGACAAGCTCGCCGCCGGCTTCAACCTCGCCTACGAGACCGACCATGGCTTCCGCAAGGCGCACCACGAGCACGATGGGGTCAAGCTGCCCCTGGCCGCGGGCGTGCTGAAGGCCACGGTCGTCACCATCCCCGCGCCCGACGGGACCGCGGTGGTCTGGAACGAGGGCGGCCTGAAGGTGACGGCGATCCGGGTCGCCCACGATCCGGTCACCCCGGCGTTCGGCTACCGCTTCGACTACAAGGGCCGTTCGGTGGTGGTCAGCGGCGACACGCGCAAGTGGCCGCCGCTGGCGGTGGCCGCCAAGGGCGCCGACGTCCTGATCCACGAGGCGCAGAACAACGCCATGACGCGGCAGATGGCCCAGGGCCTGAAGAGGCTGGGCAACGACCGGATGAGCTCGATCATGGCCGACACGGTCAGCTATCACACTGAGCCGGTGGAGGCCGCCGACCTGGCGCGGGCCACCGGCGTCAAGGCCCTGGTCCTCAGCCACCTGACCCAGGCCGGCCTGCCGATGTTCACCCCGGAAGCCTTCACCAAGGGCATGGACGCCGGCGGCAAGCTGGACTGGCGGCTGGCGCAGGACGGTATGACCATCGACCTGCCGGTCGGAAGCGACGAGGTCCGCTTCGGCAAGTACTGAAGCCGCGGCGAATGAATATGGCGCCCCGGACATCGCCCCGCCGCTTTGAAGGTGAGAGGGTGCCGCCGAGCGGCGAGGAGCGGGCATGCGGGTGAAGGCGGCAATCTGGATCGTGGGCCTGGCGCTGTTGTGCGTCGCCTGTGCGGGCGGGCCGGACGAGCGGCGCGGACGGCGCGGCGGCTTCGGCAGCGACGACGAGGAGGGCGGGCCGCCGCGGCAGCGGACCCAGCTGTTCATCAGCCCGTCCGGCCAGCCGTTCCGCGCCCCGCCCGGCCAGCCCTATCCGGTCGCCGCCTGGTTCGCCCAGGCCGATAGCAACCACGACGGAAAACTCACCCGCGACGAGTTTCGCGCCGACGCCGACGCCTTCTTCAAGGTGCTGGACGTCGACGGCGACGGCCAGATCAGCATGCCCGAGGTGACCCGCTGGGAAGAGGTGCTGGTGCCGGAGATCGCCCGCGAGGCCATGGGCGGCGGCGGCGCGGGCGGCCTCGGCGGCGGCGGGCGGTCCCCGGCCGGGCGCAACGAGATAAACACCCGCGCCCAGGGCGCCGCCGCCTACAGCCTGATCAACGAGCCGCACCCGATCCGCGGCGCCGACACCGACTTCTCCATGTCCGTCAGCCGGGCCGAGTGGCGGGCCGCGGCGGACCGGCGGTTCGCCCTGCTGGATCAGGATGGCGACGGCGTGGTGTTGCTGTCCGACCTGCGGCCCACCCCGGCGCAGGGACGCGGCGGCAAGGGCGCCGGCTCGCAGGAGCAAGAGCAGCAGCGCCCCGGTGGGGGCGGACGGGGCGGCGGCGGCCGGCGGCGGGGTGGCGGCTAAGGCCCCGGACAACTTGACCTTGCGTTCGCGCGGCGGCGGCATCCAATGGCAGCCGGAAGCGGTGGGTTGGATCGCCGCCGGGCCCGGATCTTCCTGAACCTGGCCGCCTTGCCGTAGGGGGCACGTATGCCGCTGGGCGCCATGCTCGACACCGCCATCGGGCTCGTCTTCATCTATCTGCTGATCAGCCTGTTCGCGTCCGCGCTGCAGGAAGCGGTCGCCAGTTCCCTCAAGCTGCGCAGCCAGCAGCTCTACGACGGCATCTGGCGCATGCTGACCACGGCCACGAAGGATCCCAAGCGGGTCGGGCCACGCGACATGCCCTCGCCGTCCGCGGTCGGCGCCCGCGCGCCGGGTGCGCCGGCCCAGGCCCGGGACCTGTTCGACGCGGTCTGGGGCCATCAGCTGATCAAGGGCCTGGCCCAGGACTCCCACGGCCCCTCCTACATTCCCTCACGGGCCTTCTGCACCGTGCTGGTGGACGTGCTGCGCAATGGCGCGAAGTCCCGGCCCGTCGCGGCCATCGGGCGGTCCATCGACGGCCTGCCGGACGGCGCCGCGAAACAGGCGCTGGCGGCCCTGCTGCTCCAGGCCGATGGCGACCTCGACAAGTTCAGGGCCGGGGTGGCGACCTGGTTCGACGACGCCATGGACCGGGCATCCGGCGCCTACCGGCGCTGGGGCCAGACGTTCACCCTGGCGTTCGGCCTCGGCGCAGCGATCTTCCTGAACGTCAACTCCTTCGAGGTCGCCGCCACCCTGTGGCGCGACCCCGCCGCCCGCGAGCTGATCGCCGCCGGGGCCGCGCAACAGGCGCAGGCGCCAGACGCCCTCCCACAGAGGGCCCTCGGCGCGAGTCCGGCTCCGGCCGCGCCGCCCGCCGACGCGGGGCCGGCGAAGACGCCCGACGCACCGGCCGACGCGCCGAAAACGGACCCCGCCGCGACAGTCACGCCTGCCGCCCCGGCCGTACGCACCGCCGCCGACGCGGTGCGCGACGCCACGAGCCTCTCACGGCAACTCGACCAGCTGCCCCTGCCGATCGGCTGGCAGAAGAGCGTTGGCGAGACCCTGATCGGACCCGCCCGCACCGACAAGTGGGCGCTTGGCGGTTACGTGCTCCATGTCCTGTACACGGTCCTGGGGTGGTGCCTGACCGGATTGGCGGTGTCCCTGGGCGCGCCGTTCTGGTTCGACACCCTCAAACGCTTCGTGAGCATGCGGACCGCCGGTCCCAAGCCGGCGCCGGCGCCCACGACGACCTGAGGTCGGTGGCTGGCCGGCGCGTCAGGGCGCGAAGAGGGTCAGGTCGAAGGCGGACGGCTCGCCCAGCAGTTGCTGGACCACCGCCTCCCCCAGGCCGGCGGAGTGCTTGAACCCATGGCCGGAACAGGCCGAGACCACGGTCACGCCCGGCGTCGTCGGATGCGGCCCGATCATGAACCGGCCCTTGGCCGGACCCTCCGTGTTGAAGGTGTAGAAGCAGGTGGTCGCGGCGACGAGCTCCCGGCTCACCCCCTGCAGCTGGCCGCGGACATGGGTCTCGAACATCGCCGCGGCCTCCGCCTCGGACACCCGCCGCTCGCAGCTGTCGGGATCGCAGGTGGTGACATATTGCTCGGTCGCCACCTTGACGCTCGCCGCGCCGTCGATGGGTGGGAAGCCGTAGAAGACATCGGCGTCCGCGTCGCCGTGGAACCAGAGGAAGGCCGGCGCCCGGGGGCCGGCCCAGCGCGCCGGGTCGTCGAGCCTGAACCAGTACTGGACCTGGCGAAGCACCTGCAGCTTCTCGCGAAAGGCCCCGCCGACGAAGGCCGGCAGCCAGGCGCCCATGGCCAGCACCACCTTGCTCGCCCGGTACTGCGCCTTGTCGGTGCTCACCCGCACGCCGCGCCCATCATGAGCCAGGCCGGTGATCGTTTCGCCGAACACGAGCGCTCGCGCCGGCTCGGCGACCTCGGCGAGCTGCGCGGCGATGCACATCTCGGGCCGCACGAAGCCGGCCTCCGGCTCAAGGTAGCCCACTGTGTCGTCGGCGACGCGGAACTGCGGATAGTCGCGTCGCAGCGCCCGGGCGTCGAGCTCCGGCAGTTCGCGGCCGCTCGCCGCGACCGAGGCCTGCAAGGTCGCGCGGATGAAGTCCTCAGCGCCGTGCCGCCGGGCCATGCCGCCTTTGCGCGCGAGGTAGAGCAGGCCGGTCCGCTCGCGCAGCCTGTGCCCCTTGGCTTCCAGGTCGGCCCAGATCTCGTGCGACCGGCGCACCAGGGGCACATATTCCGGACCTTCGCCGACGAACTCGCGGGTGATCCTCGACTGGCCGTGGCTGGACCCCGACTCATGGGGCGGCGCCCAGCGATCGATGCCGACGAAATCCACGCCGCGCCGGCTCAGCTGGTAGGCGATGGCCGCGCCGACCGCGCCCAGCCCGGCCACGATGACATCGGTCTCGATGACGCGATCCAAGGCCTGTCCCCCGCCTGAGCCAGCCAGACCTTCCTACGCGGCCGGCGCCGAGGCCAGCCTGGATTCGGTTTCGGCGATGTAGCCGCGGGTGATCGGAGCCGCATCCACCCGGTGGGCGAGCTGGATCTGGAACACCACCACGCCTTCGCAGCGGAAGGCCGATTCCGACATCGACAGATAGTATTCCCACATCCGGCAGAAGCGCTGATCGAACAGGGCGGCCGCCTCGTCGCGCCGCGCCATGAAGGCGTCGCGCCAGGCCCGCAGTGTGTCGGCGTAGTGCAGGCGCAGGACCTCGATGTCGGTGACCATCAGCCCGGCCCGCTCGATGGACGGCAGGATCTCCGACAGCGCCGGCAGGTGGCCGCCGGGGAAGATGTACTTGGTGATCCAGGGATTGGTCAGACTGGGAGCGTCCGACACCCCGATGGTGTGCAGCAGCATGACCCCGCCATCGGCGAGCCGCGCCTGGCAGGTGTCGAAGAAGGTGTCGTACCAGACGCGGCCGACATGCTCGAACATCCCCACCGAGACGATCCGGTCGAACTGGCCCTGGACGTCGCGGTAGTCCTGCAGGGCGAAGCCGACCCGGTCCGCCAGGCCGCGGTCCGCCGCCCGCTCCCGCGCCCGGCCCAGCTGTTCGCCGGAAAGGGTGACGCCCAGCACCTCGCCCGCGCCGGCGGTTCCGGCCAGGTAACAGGCCATCCCGCCCCAGCCGCAGCCGATGTCCAGCACCCGCTCACCGCCGGCCAGGGCGAGCTTGGCCGCGATGTGCCGCAGCTTGGCGATCTGGGCGTCGGCCAGGCTCTGGCCCGGCCGCTCGAAATAGGCACAGGAGTACTGCCACTCCGGGTCGAGGAAGAGCGCGTAGAGTCGGTCGTCGAGGTCGTAGTGATGTCCCACGTTGCGCCGTGAGCGCAGCAGGTCGTTGCCCTTGACCACCTGTCGCAACGCCCCTCGGAGGCGATCCAGCAGGCGCGCCGACCAGGTGGGCGGCGCGTCGTCGCCATGCTGTAGGACCAGGATCAGCAGGTCGTAGATCGTGCCCCGGTCCATCACCAGCCGGCCGTCGGTGAACAGCTCCCCGGTGCGCAGGTCCGGGTCCAGCAGCAGCGCCAGGGGCGCGCCCGCGTCGGTGAACCGCGCCACGACCGGCGGGCCGGTCCCGTCACCAAGCTCGAAGCCCTGGCCGCTGGCGAACTGGAATGTCAGCGACCCGGTCTTCACGGCCGGCTCCAGGGCCCGCCGCAGTAGGGATGCGATCGGCATTGAGGGCTCCGCGTCTAACCCCGGACGCTCGGGATCGCGGCCTGATAGAGCGACTTGCCGTTGAAGTCGCGGAATTCCAGGTCCAGGCTGTCGGCGCCCACCGTGAACATGGCGAAACCGGGCTCGTCGTGCCGGAAGCGGGTGCCTGGAATGTCCACCACCTGGCCGGCGGACGACCCAGCCCCGCTGCAGATGTGATCGATGCCGCCGACCTGGACGTGCTGCAGCACGTGATCGTGGCCACAGATGTAGACCTGCACGCCGTGGGCCTGCATCAGCGGCTCGATGCTGGCCGCCAGCGCCGCCTCGCCACCGTGGTGGCCGCCGGAATGGATCGGGTGGTGGCCGACGACGACCTTCCATCGCGCCTTCGACTGCTCGAGGGCGGTCCCCAGCCAGGCCACTTGCGGGTCGCCATCGGGAACCCAGACGCGGCCCCGGATCAGCCGGGCGACGTCCTCGTGGTGCCCGCCGAGCAGCGGCGTGGTGTCGATGACGAAGATGTCGAGGTCGGGCGCGCCGATCTCGGCGCCGGGGACGAGATAGTAGCGGCCCGGCATCCGCCAACGCGCGTTGATGCGGCTGTAGGCCAGCTGCGCGCCCGGATGGCCACGATAGTCGTGATTGCCCAGCGCCACGTACCAGGGCGTCTGCAGCGACGCCGCGGCGTAGACGTCCTCGAACGACACCTTCCAGTGCGGGTCGGTCACCGACTGCACGCCGGCCGGATAGAAGTTGTCGCCGACCGAGAGCACGCAGCGGCTGCCGATTTCCGCCGCCGCCAGCGCCATGGCCGCGGCGACATGGGATTGATGCTCGCCCCCCTCGCGGCCCCAGTCGCCGAGCGCCACGAAGGCCGGGCGCTTGACGGCGGCGTGGGCGCCGGTCGAAGCGGCCACAGCGATCCCCGCCAGGCCGTGCAGGACAGTACGCCGATGGGGCGACGATGGCGCCAAGATGTCTTCTCCTCAGGTCGAGCCGGCGGCCGGGACCAGGCCGTCAGGCTCCGATTTGCAGAATCCTCGACCCAACCACTGGACGCCGCCGCGGGCCGGTCGCCTCAATCGGCGAGGACCGCGCCGTCCTCCATCCGCACCAGGCGGGTGGCATGTTCGATCAGCCTCGGGTCGTGGGTCACGCAGACCACCGCGGCGCCCTCCTCCAGCGCCGCGGCGCGCAGCAGGCGGGTGATCTCGCGGCCGTTCACCGAGTCCAGGGCCGAGGTCGGCTCGTCGGCGAAGATGATCTGCGGCTGCTTGGCCAGGGCCCGGGCCACGACCACCCGCTGCTTCTCGCCGCCGGAGAGCTCGGAGGGTCGGTTGTCGAGCCGCGAGGCCAGGCCGACGCGGGTCAGCGTCGCCGTCGCGCGCCGCCGTGCCGCCTCGCGCCGCAGGCCCTGGCGCTCCAGCACGATGCTCACCTGTTCCAGGGCGCTGAGCGCCGGCAACAGGTGGAACCCCTGGAAGACGAAGCCGAAATGCTCCAGGCGCAGGCGGTCGAAGGCGTCGCGCGACAGGCTCTTAATGTCGCGGCCCAGCACCCGCACCACGCCCTCGCTGGGCGTCAGCAGGCCGGAGATCAGGGCCAGCAGGGTCGACTTTCCCGAGCCGGAGGGCCCGGCCACCATGACGAACTCGCCGCGGTCGACCTGAAAGTCGGTGGACCTGAGCGCATCCACACGCTGGGCGCCGGCGCCGTAGACCTTGGAGAGCCCCGAGGCGTCAATGAGCCGCTCGCTCATGCGCCACCCGTGGCCAGCGTCAGCTGCACGTGGGCCTCGGCGAGCTGGAGCTGGGCCCGCGCCTGGGCCGCCGTCGCCTGTTCCAAAGCATCGCGCAGGGCGATCAGGCCCAGCCCGTCCACCACGCCCGCGGCATGCCGCGTCTGGCCGATGTCCAGGGCCGCGCGGGCGGCCGATATATCGGCCTCGGTCGCCGCCAGGCCGCGGCGCGCCTGCGCCTCGGCGATCACGGCCTCGCGCACCTCGGACCAGGCGTTCAGCACCGTCTGCCGGTAGGCCAGGTCGGCCAGGTCGGCCTCGGCGGTGGCGGCATGGACCCTGGCCCGCCGGGCGCCGCCGTCGAGGATCTGCTGCGAGGCGCTGGCCGCCGCCGCCCAGGCCAGGGCGCGCACATCCAGCAGGGTGGCGAGGGTGGCGTCGGGGGCGCCCAGGGCGGCGGCGATCTGGAACTGCGGCCGGGTGGCGGCGATCGCCGAGGCGCGGCGCTGGTCGGCGGCGGCCAGCCGCGCCTGGGCGGCCCGTACGTCGGGGCGCGTATCGACGACCGTGGAGGGCAGGGCGGCCGCGGGCGGCCCAGGCGACGGCGCGGTGGCCGACAGGGCGAGCGTCGCGCGGCCGCCGGTCAGGTCCCGCAGACGCGCGGCCTGCAGCGTGGCCTCGTCGCGGGCCCTCTGTACGAGTTCCGCCGCCGCGCGGACGCCGGCGCGGCGCGCCGCCAAATCGGGCGGGCTCGCCACGCCTTGCGACAGGCGGGTCTGCACCAGCTCCAGGGCTTGTTCCGCCAGGCGCTGGCGGCGCTCGGCGCGGGCCTCGGCCTGCTGCGCGCCCGCCAGGGCGAGATACGCCCGGACGGTCTCGGCGCCCACCAGCAGGCGCGCGGAGGCGACGTCCAGGGTCGCGGCCTGGCCCGCCAGGCGCGCGGCGCGACGGGCGCTGGAGAACCGCCCCCAGACGTCGACCTCGTCGGTGATCTCCAGGGTCGGGGTGGCCGCGGAACGGGCCGAGCGGAAGTTCCGTCCGCCGACCGCCGTCTCGACCCCGGCGACAGCGTTGATCCCGCGCAGGGCGCGCGCCGCCTCGACCTCGGCATCGGCCTGCTCCAGCCGCGCCAACGCCACCTTGGTGTCCAGCGCCCCGGCGTCAGCCTGTCGAAGCAGGTCCGCCAGCACGGGATCACCGAAGTCCTCCCGCCACGGCGCAGGCCCCGAAGGGCTCAGCCGGGCGACGGGATCGCCGCGCGGCGCGCGGTCAGCGGGGGTCAGCCCCGTGCAGCCGGCCAGAACGACCGCGAGGCCGCCCAGCGCCACGGCAAGGCCGGTCTTCACGGGGTGAACCGCACAAGGACGCGCTGGCCCAACCTCAGGTCGACGTTCGGCGGAAGGCTGAGCAGGACGCTGACCACCCGGGTATCGGCGCGACCGGAGGCGTCCTCGGCCAGCGACGGTCCCGCGAGCATGTCGGACACCCGGACGACCGTGGCGGGGTAGCTCTTGCCCTGCTGGTACTCGCGGGTCACCACCGCGTGGGTCTTCGGCGTGACCTGGTCGGCGAAGGCTTCGTCCAGCTCGGCGCGGACCAGGCGGGCGCCATTGGGCTCCAGCACGAACAGCGGGGCGGCGGCGGACACATAGGCGCCGCGGGCGGCCGTGCGGCGAACCAGGCGGCCGGCGATCGGCGCCCGGACGGTGTGGGCTTCGACGTCGAAGGCGGCGAGGCGCTGGCGGGCCTCGGCGGAATGCATGCCCTGCAGGGCCTGGCGTTGCTCACCGCGGGCCACGGCGGCGGTCGTCTGGGCCTGCTCGGCGTCCGACCGCGTCGCGGCGTCGGCGGCCGCGAGCGAGGCCAGCCGGCGGGCTTCCCGCGCCGTGCCGTCGGCATGGGTCGTGGCGACACCTACCTGGGCCTGGCGCTCGCCCAGTTCGGCGGCGGCGGCGGCCAGCATCAGGCGCGATTGGCGGTCGTCGAGCTGCGCCAGCACCTGGCCGGCCGCGACCTGCGCGCCCTCCTCCGCCAGCAGCGCGGAGATCAGGCCATCGCGGGGCGCGAGGATGCGCAGCAGGCCACCCGGCGCCTCGACCACGCCCTTGGCCACCGCCACGGCCTGCGGCGTCTTGGGCGCGGCCGGTGGGGCCGGCTTGGGCGTGCAGGCGGCGAGCGCCAGGAGGATCGGCAGGACGAGGCGCTTCATAGCAACAGGACCGCAGGATCGGCCTGGGCGACGCGGCGCAAGGCGAGCGCGCCGGAGCCCAGGGCGGTGAGCATGACCAGGGCCGCGGACGCCGCGATCATGGGGAAGGTCAGGACGACAGGCACCGCGCCGGCATCCGCCGCCACGGTGAGCAACAGGGTCAGTACGCCCGCCACGATCAGACCCGCGGCGCCGACCCAGGCGCTCTGGGCCACCACGATCCGGCGCAGCGCCCGCATGGAGAAGCCCAGCGCCCGCAGCGCGGCGTATTCACGGATCGACCCGGCCACGGCGGCCGAGAGAGTCTGGCTGGTGATCACCCCGGCGACCAGGATCGCCACCACGCTGCCGAAGATGAACGCGACGCCGGCCCCGGACTCCACCAGCCAGTAGAGCGTGGTCCGGCGTGCGAAGGCGTCGCCGGTCAGCGCCTCGAAACCCCGTCCCGCGCCGGACTTGTTCAGCGCCGCCGCGATCTGCTTGCTGGCATCGGGGTTGTCGACCTTGGCCAGCAGATAGGCGACCCGGCCGTCCGGGCCGGAGGACGGATCCAGCCGGCGGGTGGTCGCCAGGGAGGTGATGACATTTACCCCGCCCAGCGCCCGCAGGCCGTCGGTGACGCCGGCGACGCGGACGAAGCGGCCGTTGATCTCGGCGGTCTGGCCCACCTGGACCTGCAGCTTGTGCAGGTCGGACGCGTCCACCAGCACGGCGTCGGGCTCGGTCAGCAGCGCGCGCTGGGTGTCGTCCAGGGCGTCGGAGAGCGCCATCCCGTCCGGCCGGGGATCGATGCCCACGATGTAGACATTGACCATGCCCTTGCTGTGGGTGCGCCACTCGCCCGAGCCCCACAGGAATGGTTCCAGGCGCTGGACGTGCGGGTTCATCCAGCCGAACACCTCGGCGGGTCCGCTCAGCGGGCGACCCAGATCCAGGCTCTGCACGCCGGGGTAGCCGATCCACAGATCAGCGCCGGAGCGGGTCACATACTGGCTCGACAGCGAGAAGATCCCCAGGATGATCCCGGCCTGCAGCAGGACCAGCAGACCCGAGAACGCCACCGCGACCATGGCCGGCGCGAACCGGCGCCATTCGTAGATCAGCGACTTCAGCGCCACGGAGTTCATCACGCGGCCGACCTCGCCGGCGCGGACCCGCCCGCCTGGACCCGGATGGTCATGCCGCGGTCCCGGCGCTGGCGTCGGCGGCGAACAGCGGCGCGGCCAGGCCCAGGAGCGCGTTCAGGATCGGATTGCGGTGGCGGAAGAAGTTGGTGGTCCGGGTCAGCTGGCTGCCCAGCCGGACCTTGGCGCCATAGGCCGCCTGCCCCGCCTGGTAGCGGGTGCGGCCGGCCTCCAGGCAGAGGCGGATGTTGGTGAACCAGCTCAGGAAATAGAGGTTGAAGGCTCGGCCCCGCACGGCGTCCATGCAGAAGTACTTGTCGAGCAGAGTGGCGTCGTCGTGCAGCAGCAGGTTGGCGGCCAGAAGTTGGTCGCCGTCGAAATAGAGCACGAACAGCGCCCGGCCAGGCATCTCGCGCAGCACGCCCTGGAAGTATTCGGGGGTCAGTTCCTCCAGGCTCATCTCGGCCCGGTCGCGGGTCTCGGCGTAGAGCGCCATGATCCGGTCGATGACATCGTCGACCTGGGTGCGCACCTCGATGCGGACGCGGTCGAGGGCGCGCAGCTTGCGCCGCATGTCCTTGCGCGCGCTGGCGCTGAGGCGCTCGCAATAGCGGTCGAGGTCGGGAAAATCGATGTCCAGATGGGCGATCGGCAGGCTGGCGACGGCCCGGTAGCCCAGCGCGCCGGCGCCCAGGCCGAAGGGGTCTTCGTCGAGCACGTCCTTCAGGCCGATGAGGCTGCAGCCTTCGCGGCGGGCGGCGGCCTCGAAGCCGGTCACCAGCGCCTTCACCACGGCCGCTCGGCGCTCCGGCGTCACCGAGGGCGAGACGCCCACCAGGGCCTTCTCCGTGCAGGGCGATCCGATGCAGCCCAGCCGCAGGGTCAGCAGGCCGGGGAACGCCCGCCGGACCGCGTCGGCGACACGGCGGCCGGCCCCCGTGAGCGTGGTCTCCAGCGGATAGTCGGTGAGAAAGGCCGGCGCGGCGGCGACCAGTTCGCCGCCTTCGGAGGCCAGCACATAGCGCCAGCGGAAGCCGCTAAGGCCCGAACGCTCGATCGCCGTCAGATAGTCGTAGTCCTCGATTTCGCCCGGAAACAGCGTCGCCCAGTCCGTGCGGTCGACCCCGGCAAGGCTGTCGACCACGCGGACGTCAAGCATCGACGGGGTCCTCTGCCGTGACCCGGGCGCGCAACGGCGCGCCGAAGAAGGACGCCGTGCGCTGGGCCACCAGGGCGTGCTGCTTGTCCACATGGACCATGTGGTAGCTGTCATCGAGCCGCAGGATCTCGGACGCGCCGCCCAGGGCCGCCTGCAGCCGCGTCGCGTTGCGCGGATCGCTCATGTCGTCCTCGTCGGCGTGGACGATCAGGGTGGGCGTGGTGATGCCGTGTGCGATCCGCTCCACATGCCGGCCCAGCCGGTACATCTGGTAGAGCGAGCCCAGCGGCATGCGGTCGACCGAGCCGGGGATCAGCGTGTCCGATGCGCGCGACGCCATCTCGCGCAGCCGCAGGTCCTTCAGGCCGTAGGGATAGGGTTCCTCGAAACTGATCCGGCGGACCAGCGGCAGGTTGGCGACCAGCTGGATCAGCGGGGCGGCCATGGCCCAGCGCGGCATATTCCAGCCGTCGTACTCGAAGGTCATCGAATAGACCGCCGCGCCCTTGATCTCCGGGAATTCGGCGCAGAGGGCCAGGCCCAGGGCGCCGCCGACGCAGATGCCGGCCACATAGACCTCGTCCATGTCGGCCGCGAGCTCGAGGTAGGCCGCCCGCGCCGAGGTCAGCCAGTCGCGCCAGGTGCTGCGCAGCAACGTCCGCTCGTCCGAACCGTGGCCCGCCAGCAGCGGCGACTTGGTGGTGAACCCCGCGCGGCCGAGCCGGCGGGCGACCAGGCGCATCTCACCCGGGGCCCCGGTCAGGCCGTGCAGCAGCAGGACGCCCTTGCGGGCCGGGCGCGACACCCCGAAGCTCAGATCGTTCACGCCTCTGCCTCCGAAGTCCGGGACCGCGGGCGCCGGTTGGCG